>NZ_JQZY01000002.1:0-107500 GCF_000765965.1 Porphyromonas sp. COT-052 OH4946 | reverse complement strand
GTACTGTCTCTGTGTGCTGCCACCGTCTCGGCTCTTGCAGTGGGGCAAGCCGGTACAGCTCCGATTCAGTCCATTCACGCTTCCGACCGCACATCTGTCCGCGAATCTCAGGATATAGCCGACGAATGGAGTGCTGCCATGCCCCAAACGACATGGAGCAGTCATGCCGATATCAGTTGGTACACAGCAGAGGGTACGGAATTTACCCTCACGACGCCACAGCAATTTGCCGGTTTGGCCAAACTCGTCAATAGCGGCAAATCCATGAAAGGCGTGACCATCAAACTGGGTAATGACGTGGACTTTTCGGCCCATCGCTTCGACGAGGTGATTGGTAAGAATAATGACAATCCCTTTTCCGGCATTTTCGATGGAGCTAATCATACAATATCGGGTGTAATGATCAGTGATCCGACCTTGGGTTTTATCGGATTCTTCGGACAAACGAATCAGGCTGTTATCCGCAATACGATCATTCGCAATGCTACGGTCGTAGGCTCTGCTCCTGCCGGAGCTCTTGTTTGCAACATCTACAACAAAGGGCTCGTGAGCAACTGCCATGCCTACGACTGTCGAGTGGTTTCCGCCCGATTCGAAACGAGCTTCGGTGGTAGTGGTGCCGGCTCTTTGGTCGGAGGCCTTTTGAATGAGTCGAGGATTGAAAACAGCTCTGCTACTCGTGTGGAAGTCTATAGCCAGGGACAAAGTGGAGCTTTCATTTCACAGGCTTATAACCTCTGCGAGGTGACTAATTGCTTCGTGGCCGATAGCAAGGTGATCGCAGACGTCGGGTTGATCGGTGGATTTGTCGGCGTAAACTTTGCTTTCTTCCCCGGAACCGAGTCTACTTTCTCCAACTGCTATGCTCTCAATGTGGAAGTCGCATCGCTCGACAGTGGTGATCAAGCCGTTCTCGGAGGGTTTGCCGGTCAGGTATCAGCCAACTTCATTGCCAAGCACTGCTACGTGTCAGCCAAAGTAACAGGTGGGAAAAATCCGGGTGCTTTTGTCGGTATGACGGCAGACGAATCCATGAACTGCAAATACGACGGTTGCTTCTACAACAACGAACAAAACCCGGGTATGGTCGGCATAGGGAACGGCGTCGAAATCCCTGCCATCGCAGGTATGCCGGAAGCGGCAATGAAGACGGCCGATATGGCTGCCAAGCTCAATGCAGATCAAAATCCTGCTCCCTGGCTTCAGGCAAATGACGTGAACAACGGTTGGCCGTATCTCAAAGACAACAAACCGGTAGTAACCTCTCTGGCTGCTCCCATGTTCCATGACATCCGTATTTGGGCTGCTGCCGGTCGGATATTCATAGCAGGTGCTCCTGTGGGCACATCTCTTCAGGTGTACGATATGCAAGGGCGTCGGATTTATAATGAGGCTGCTTTTGCCGATCATGATATTGCGGTTTCATCCGGTATATATATCGTACGAGCAGGCGAAAGCATCGTTAAGGTACTCGCTCCCTAACGGTCAAAGCCGATATGATCCAATCGTATCCTGTACGAACGATTTGTTTGTCTCAAGTCATTCGTGCAGGATTCTTTTTTTTCTTCATGGAGCAGGCGGAATAGCCTATGATCTCTCGCCTCGGTCTTATGAACTGAAAAACGCTCCGATCGTGGTGTCAGGGCTATCGCATTTGAAAATTTTTAGTCTCTTCCCTATAGAATTTGAATCTCTGACATATGAAATCATGGTTGTTTTGATAATTGAACGTAGCAATCATGAGGTTTAGATGTACATTAGTGGTTCAAATGCGATTGCCCTGATCGTGGAGTATAGGAGGTCTTGATAATAATCCGATATGATTACCTTTGTAGAAACGAAAAAGTATCAAGATGGAAGTCCGTCTAACGACTCTAATCGATCATATAAATTCCCCGGCTGATCTTCGCGCACTGAAACCTGAACAGCTGCCACAAGTGTGCCGCGAACTGCGCCGCTACATCTTGGAGGTGCTGTCGGTGACCCCCGGTCATCTTGGATCCAGCTTGGGCGCGGTGGATTTTACGGTGGCTTTGCACTATGTATTCGATACGCCCTACGACCGGATCGTATGGGACGTGGGGCATCAGGCCTATAGCCATAAGATCCTGACAGGCCGGCGCGAAGCCTTCCGACAATTGCGCCAATGGGGAGGCGTCAGCGGTTTCCCTTCTCCAAAAGAAAGCGAATACGATACTTTCCCTGCAGGACATGCCTCCAACTCTATCTCTGCAGCACTCGGGATGGCGGTGGCTTCGGCTGTCAAGGAAGAGAAGCGGAAGGTGATAGCCGTCATAGGAGACGGCTCCATGACAGGAGGAATGGCTTTTGAAGGATTGAATAATGCTTCCTCTTTTCCGAACAATCTGCTGATCATCCTCAATGACAATAATATGTCCATCGACAGGAATGTCGGAGGGCTGAACCGCTATATGGTGGACATTCTCACCAGCAAGACGTACAATACGATTCGCTACGACCTTTATAAGGGCTTGCGAAAAATCAATCTGATCAGCGAGACGAACAGAAAGAACCTCCTGCGCTTCAACAACAGCTTCAAGGCACTGCTGGCACGCGAGAGCAATTTGTTCGAAGGATTCAGCATCCGGTATTTCGGCCCCGTCGATGGCAATAATGTACTCCGTCTGGTGGAAGTACTCAATCAGATCAAGGATATGGCCGGGCCTAAGATCCTGCACCTGCGAACGATCAAAGGTAAGGGCTACTCTCCGGCCGAGAAACAAGCTACGATCTGGCATGCACCGGGCGAATTCGACATCAAATCGGGAGAACGCAAGAAAGTAGAGAGCAACCCCGAGCCACCGAAGTTTCAGGATGTATTCGGCCATACGCTCGTAGAGCTGGCGGACCGGGACGAGCGCATCGTGGGGGTCACTCCGGCCATGCCGACAGGTTGCTCCATGACTTTCCTGATGAAGAAATACCCGAAGCGAGCGTACGACGTTGGAATCGCCGAAGGGCATGCAGTCACGTTCTCGGCCGGTTTGGCTAAGGAGGGTCTGATCCCGTTTTGCAATATATACTCTTCTTTCCTCCAAAGAGGATACGATCAGGTGATTCATGACATAACCCTGTCCGGTGCGCATGTAGTGCTTTGTCTCGACCGTGCCGGTCTGGTAGGCGAGGACGGTGCCACACACCACGGGGTGTTCGATATGGCTTTCCTCAGATGCGTGCCGGACATAGTAGTGGCTTCTCCGTTGAACGAACACGAACTGCGCAATTTGATGTTGACTGCATACAAGGGCTATAACGGGCCCATGGTGATCCGTTATCCCCGTGGCAAAGGCGTCCTGACGGACTGGCACAACACTCCGCGATTGGTCGAAATAGGGCTAGGACGCTGCCTGACGGAGGGTGAAGCTGTTGCCTTCCTCTCCATAGGCCCGATAGGCAATATGGTGCAGAAGGTAGTGAGGCATTTGGCCGAGAAAGGCGTATCCGCTGCTCATTACGATATGGTATTCCTCAAGCCGCTTGACGAAGATATGCTGCACAGCATCGGGAAGAAGTTCGATACGATCGTTACTATTGAAGACGGTTGCATTCAAGGTGGATTCGGGACAGCCGTCATGGAGTTTATGGCCGATCATGACTACAGCCCCCGTATCAGACGGGTGGGAGTACCCGATCGCTTTATCGAGCAAGGATCTGTGCCCGAACAATATGCTGACTGCGGCATGGATGCAGATTCTTTGTTGCGCCTGACTGAAGAGCTTCTGTTACATTCGTAGAGGGAGGGCGAGGAGGAGACTTCATATGGATCTCACTAATCTTAATGTAGCAAGATGAACATTGTCATAGCCGGTGCCGGCGAGGTGGGTACACATTTGGCAAAGATGCTTTCGCAGGAGGACCAGAACATCATCCTGATCGATCCCAATCCCAAACGTTTGGAAGTGGCTGCTATGCGCACGGAACTGCTGCCTCTTGTGGGCAATCCGCTTTCTCCTTCGGATTTGATTCAGGCCAATGTGAAGTATACCGATCTATTCATCAGCGTAATGCCGGAAGAGGCGGACAACATCTTGGCTTGTGCCCTCGCTTCACGCTTGGGTGCTTCGAAAACATTGGCGCGCATCAACAACAACGAATTCCTGAAACCTGATATGGTACAGTACTTCCGTGATATGGGAGTCCATACGATGGTTTATCCCGAGCTCTTGGCTGCAAGGGAGATCGTATCGACCATCAAAAATCCATGGGCACGCCAATACGTGGAGCTGTTCGATGGAGCCTTGGTGCTTGTGGGGGTGAAGGTTCGTGAAGGTGCATATATCGTAGGGAAATATCTTCGTGAACTGACTCGAAAAGAAGGCAAAATCTTCCATATTGTCGCCATCAAGCGTGACCTCGATACCATTATTCCGAAAGGAAACACGCAGATATTGCACGGTGACATCGTATTCTTTGCAACGGCGCAAAACCAATTGGATGAAATTCGCAAGCTGGCCGGCAAAGACAATCCGCCCGTCCACAAAGTGGTGATCATGGGTGGTAGCCGCATAGCCATCCGATCCATAGAGATGATCCCGCGGAACATACAAGTGGCGATCATCGAGAAAGACAAGGAAAAGAGCATGCGTATCAGTGCCATTGCTCCCACCAACGTGCAGGTCTACAACGGTGATGGTCGAGACTCGGACATCCTTTTGGAAGCCGGTTTGGATCAGGCCGATGTTTTCATTGCTCTGACGGAAAATTCTGAGACGAATGTCCTCGCCTGCTTGGGGGCCAAGCGTTTCGGCGTATTCAAGACCATTGCCAAGGAGGAGAATATAGACTACATTTCGTTAGCTGACCGTCTTGACATCGGTACGCTTATCAACAAAAAACTTTTGGCTGCCGGCTCCATTTTCCGCATATTCCTTGGCGAAGACACGAGTACGGTGAAGTGCCTGACACTCGCCAATGCTGACGTAGCCGAACTCGTAGCGCACCGCGGAGCACCCGTTACCAAACGACCTGTGAAAGACCTGAACATTCCGGAGGGAATAACGTTCGGCGGCATGGTGCGCAATGGTGTTCCACAAATGATCCATGGCGATACAGTGATCGAACCATATGACCATGTCGTCGTATTCTGCTTGAATACACCGTTGAATATTCTGAGAGATTTCTTCGGCTAATCTTCCTCATTGCCAAGTCTGGGCAGTATGTTGCAGCACATCAATTTCAAATTCGTCTTCAAGGTGGTAGGCACTCTATGCCTGTCCGAGATTCTCTTTCTGTTGATTTGTCTGGGCATATCCGTCTACTACAAGGGGAGCGATCTGCTGCCTTTTGTTTACACCATAGGAGTGATGGCTGCGGTAGGTTCCTGTTTTTACCTGCTGGGGTGCCGTGCTCGTATGAACAACGCAAGTCGGCGCGAAGGGATGCTTACTGTCACGCTGACGTGGCTGATCCTATCGCTTGTCGGCATGCTTCCTTTTGTTTTCGGTGGATATACTCCCTCCGTGACGGATGCTTTCTTCGAGACCATGTCCGGCTTCACGACCACAGGAGCCACGATATTCCCCGAAGTGGAGTCTTTGCCCCCAGGCATTCTTTTTTGGCGTAGCATTATGCAGTGGCAGGGCGGTATCGGTATCGTAGTCTTTACGGTAGGGCTGCTCCCAATGCTCGGTGCCGGAAGTGCCGTTTCGCAGATATACAATGCGGAAACCACGGGCATCATCCACGATCGTTTTCTGCCACGCATCCGTCAGGTGGCACGTCGGCTTTGTGGTGTCTATATCCTGAGTACTACCGTGCTGATTCTCCTCCTCTGGTTGGGACCGATGGGGCTGTTCGATGCCATTTGCCACGCTTTTACATGCATTTCCACGGGAGGCTACTCCACGCGCAACAGCAGTATCGCGGAGTTTCAATCCTCATACATAGAGTATGTCACCTCGTTTTTCATGTTCTACGGCAGCCTAAGCATCACGCTTCAGTACTTTCTGCTGGTAGGGAAACCCAGGAAACTGATTCGTGATGAGGAAATGCGCACTTTTGTCGTCCTGACCCTTTGTGCCGTTTTGATCACGACACTATGGCTTTTGTATAGGGGGGAATATCCGAGCTTGGAGGAAAACTTCCGACATGCACTCTTCCAAACCTATTCCATCATCAGTACCACCGGCTATACTACGGCCGATTATTTCTCGTGGGGGCCTTTCTTTTGGAGTATAGCTATCGTGATGATGATTGTCTGTGGCTGTGCCGGATCGACGACGGGAGGGATCAAAATCAGTCGCCTCGTTGTCCTGATGAAAAACCTGCGCAACGAATTCAAGAAGCGTACTCACCCTAATCTGATGGTACCGGTACGAATCAATGGGATTATCATCACGGGACCATTGGTCAGTCAGGTACTCGCCTTTGCTTTTCTCTATTTCCTGCTGATTTTCTGCAGCATCATCCTCCTCACACTTGATGGCATGGACTTTGTCGCTGCAGTCGGTTCGGCCGTATCGGCCATGGGTAACGTGGGTCCCGGATTCGGCGACTACTACGGCAACTTCAGTCAGGCCGGAGACTTCTCCAAGTGGATTCTTTCTTTCTTGATGCTCACCGGACGTCTGGAAGTTTTCACCGTTATTTCCATTCTCCACCCTGCTTTCTGGCGCAGATAGAGCCTTTTCCTCTCAGAACTTCGGGTACCCCTATAGGCTATAGAATGGAGTATGGCATAAGCCTCCATTTCGTTTTCGTATTTCACGAGAGCGGTACAGTCCCGTTCTACGCTTCCTGCGCGTCATCCAGAAAGCAAAATAAAGAAAAGGGAAAAGAAAAAAGGCCTCTCAAGCTCTGTAGCTTAAGAGACCTTTTGAAGAGGTTCGTGGCGGACTCGAACCGCCGTAGACGGTTTTGCAGACCGTTGCCTAACCACTCGGCCAACGAACCATGCTGAGGTTTGCGTCTGCAAAGAAAAGGTTTTTATTCGAGATTGGCAATGTTTTTCGAATTTTAATCAGGTTGGTCGCGCCAAAACAGATCCGTTTTTGGGTGGAGAAAGCCGAAATATCTGTCCCACCGTCTCAAAAAGCAGTAAATTTGCGCGGTATGACAGATGCTTTCATCTTTGAAAACAAAAAAGCGGCTTTCCTGACTCTCGGCTGCAAGCTGAACTTCGCAGAGACCTCGACTATCGGAAAAGCTCTCGCTGAGCAGGGCGTACGACCCGTGCGAGAGGGCGAAAAGGCCGATATATGCGTGGTCAATACATGCTCCGTAACGGAGTTGGCCGATAAGAAATGCCGCAATGCCATTCGCAAGTTACATAAAGAGCATCCGGGTGCGTTGATGATCGTCACCGGCTGCTATGCCCAGCTCAAACCGGAGGATATAGCTCGAATAGAGGGAGTGGACATCGTGCTGGGAGCCGATGAAAAGCTCGACCTCGTAAATATCCTCAGCCAAAGACCGATACAAGGCTTTGCCGAGCAGACTATTCTCACGACCCCTACAAAGGATATTCGCAAATTCCAACCCGGCTGTTCGGCGGACGACCGCACACGCCATTTCCTCAAAGTACAGGACGGATGCGACTATCACTGCTCTTACTGTACGATACCCAAAGCTCGCGGACGAAGCCGAAACGGGTCGGTAGAGTCTCTCGTTCGGCAGGCCGAGGCCGTAGCTGCAGAGGGAGGAAAGGAGATCGTACTTACGGGGGTCAATATAGGAGATTTCGGGCGCAGTACGGGGGAGACATTCCTCGATCTCTTGCGTGCTCTGGATCAAGTGGAAGGCATCGAACGATACCGAATCGGTTCTATCGAGCCAAATCTTCTTTCGGATGAGCTTATCGAGTTCTGTGCATCGGCATGCCGTATCGCTCCGCATTTCCATATGCCGCTTCAGAGCGGATCCGACGATGTACTCAAGCTCATGCGTCGCCGGTACGACACGGCTCTCTTTCGGGAGCGAGTGGAGCATATCCGCAGGGCATTGCCCCATGCCTTCATCGGGATAGACGTCATTGTAGGTACGAGAGGAGAGACGCCCGAATTCTTCGAAGACTGCTACAGCTTCCTACGGGAGAAGATTTCTTTCAGCCGCCTGCACGTTTTCACCTATTCGGAGCGTCCCGGCACCCAAGCTCTGCAAATACCTTATAAGGTAGATGCTCGAGAGAAGCAACGCCGTAGCCGCAGCCTGCTGGATCTGTCCGATCTCCGGCTTGCCGAGTTTTATCGCTTCCAAGAGGGGACGCACCGGCGAGTGCTGTGGGAGGATGTTTGCCACGAGGGACTGATGCAGGGCTTCACGGAGAACTACGTCCGCGTAGCGGCTCCCTATGCTGCAGATTCTGTCGGCAAGGTGGAAGAGGTCGTATTGGGCAAAACCGATGCAAGCGGTGAATATGTGCTGACAGCCGATACCGTATTCCAATGAAAGCGACACCTCCCTTTTCCTATTATTTGCTGTTAGGCCTGACGTATATGCAGGCAGTGCTGCCGCTATGGATGGTGCGGTTGCAGAGCCGTATCCTGGCAGGGCTACTGCACACAGTCGTTCGCTACCGGAGAAAAGTGGTGCGTGACAATCTGACTCGCTGTTTCCCCGAGAAATCTTTACCGGAAATACGCCGCATCGAACGCCGATTCTACTATAATTTCACGTACCAAATCCTGAGTTCTTTCAAACTCCTGACTTATTCAGAGGCACAACTCCGCCGCCACATCTCATTCGAGAATCTTGATGTCCTGATCCGCTTGCGAGCCGAAGGGCACCCGGCCATTCTCCTGATGATGGGGCATTTCGGCAACTGGGAGTATTTTTCCGGCAGTCAGGCCATCATCAAAGATTTGGGCTTGCAGATCTATCAGATCTTTCGCCCGTTGAAAAGCACTTCTTCCGATCTGCTCATGCATCGCATACGGGAGCGATTCGGTTCGCGTGGGATAGCCAAACACGATGTGCCGCGCGAGCTCCTCCGGCTTGTCCGCAATCCTATTCCGACAGAGACTCCGCTGGTTATCTTCATAGCCGACCAAAGTCCGGCCTATGCCGGCTCATACTGGACTACTTTCTTCGACAGAGAAACGGCTTTCTTCAATGGGACGGAGAAGCTTAGCCGCAAGTTCTCTCTGCCCGTAGTCTATATGGATGTGGAGAAAACGGGGCGCGATGCTTTCACCGGCACCATCAAGCTCCTGCACCATCCTCAGGATAACAGTCCCGAAGGCAGTATTACGGAGCAATATGTCCGCCTGATGGAGACCACTATCCGTCGCGATCCGTCGCAATGGCTTTGGAGCCACCGCCGTTGGAAACGTCCCCGACTGCATAATACCCCCCAGTCATGACAACCGCAGTCATCATCCTCAATTGGAACGGGCGTAAGATGCTGGAGGAGTTCCTCCCCTCTCTTATAGCACATACGCCACGACAATCGGCGCGCCTCATCGTAGCTGATAATGGCTCAACGGACGACTCCGTGGAATTTCTCCGTCGCAGGTATCCACAGGTGGAGCTGATCCTTTTCCCGGAGAACTACGGCTTTGCCGAAGGCTACAACCGCGCCATCGCACAGACCGAATGCGACTGCGTGGTGCTGCTCAATAGCGATGTGGAGGTGACCGAGGGGTGGCTGGATGCTCCGCTTGCATTGCTCCGAGAGCGAAACGATGTTGCCGCTGTCCAACCCAAAATCCGCGCTCTTCGAGACAAGCACGCGTTCGAGTACGCCGGAGCTGCCGGCGGCTATGTAGACCGCTGGGGCTATCCCTTCTGCCGCGGGCGTATCTTCGACACAGTAGAAACTGATACCGGCCAATACGATGATACGACAGAGGTGTTCTGGGCTTCCGGCGCAGCCCTTTTCATTCGCCGACAAGTGTATATGGCGGTAGGAGGACTGGATCCTCGTTTTTTTGCTCATCAGGAGGAGATAGACCTCTGCTGGCGGCTCCATAGCCGTGGCTGGCGCATAGCCGTAGCACCCGGTTCTACTGTTTTCCATTTGGGAGGAGGTAGCCTCGACATGAAAAATCCGCGCAAAGTGTATCTCAACTTCCGAAACAATCTGCTGATGCTGTACAAGAATTTGCCGGAAACAGCTCTCAAACCCACCATGCGCATCCGCGCTCTGTTGGATTTCCTCTCCGCCATGGTTTTCTTGCTCACCGGCAAATTCCGCCATATGCAGGCCGTTTTTCGTGCACGCAGCGACTTCCGCCGTATGCGACCGGACTTCTCCTCTTCCCGTTCCGAGAATCTTCTCCTCGGCTCCATCCCGGCACCGATGAAGCCCTATTCCATTGTCTTCCAATTCTATATCCGCCGGCGAAAAACATTCTCTCGCTTTCCTTGATCTTCTCCCTCCTGCGCAAAAATTTTCTCATTTATATTTGGTTTATAATACAAACTAATTTATATTTGCATCAGGAGCGGTAAGAAATGCCTTGCGGAGGCATTTTCAAACGGAATACAAACCCCTAACAGATAGCGAAACAATGGATGAGAAACAACTTACACCCCAAGAGAGCGTACAGATGATCGAGAAGATGCTCGAGCAGACGCGCAAACGACTGATCCGCGGAGCAGGCATTCCCAGCCTGATATGGGGATACGTCACCTTTGCCACCAGTCTGCTGATCCTTTTCGTTTACCCTCATATCGGTTACCGGGCCAATTATCTGTGGATGCTGATCCCGATAGTAGGTGGGTGTCTGACCTTTATTCATAGCAGGAAGAGACAGAAGGAAGCACATGCACGCACGCAGATAGACCGATTTATAGACACGACATGGATAATCATCGGGCTGAATGTTACAGCATTGAGCATACTGGCCTATCGCTTCCCGTTGGCTATTCTTCCCCTCGTACTCATTCTCGTAGGAATCGCTACGGCCATCACCGGATTCTCCCACAAGGTAACGCTGCTCAAATACAGCTCCATATTCGGCATACTCATGGGTTATACGCTTCTGGTGGTGCCTATGAGCGGAAAACTGATGGTGCTGATCTTCGGGCTTACCTTCTTCCTGATGCATTGCGTGCCGGGACACTACCTCTGCTACCTCGAACGAAAAATTCTGCGCGATGCTTAGACCACTCGACCCGCTACTCATGTCCGAATTGAGGTTGGCCATCATGTCCGTCCTCATGAGTGTGGAGGAGGCCGACTTCCTCTACCTCAAGGAGGTGACGGGGGCTACTTCGGGCAACATCAGTGTACAACTGGACAAACTGAGCACTGCCGGCTACATCGAAATAGAAAAAGGCTACAACGGCAAACGTCCGCGTACCACCTGCCGAGCCACCGATGCCGGCCGTGAGGCCTTCTCCGCACATTTCGACGCACTCAAGTCCTACCTGCCGACAAACTCTACTCGCTAATCGAAAAAGAAAAAGACTTGTCCACATCGGGGATTCGGACAATAGTGAATCCCTCTTAGAACCAATCATTTAAGAAAATGAAGCGCTTAATATCGAGGAGCCTGATCAGGCTTCTCCTCACCCTTTGCATCCCTGTATCTCTCACTGCTCAACGACAGATAGCCGGTACAGTCACCGACACCAAAGGCCGACCTATCGTTTTGGCCAATGTCTATCCCATCAACAGCTTCGACGGTATGGCCACCGACAGCCTCGGACGCTTTCGTTTTACGACGACCGGCACTTTCCCGATGCGTCTCGTGGCTTCGCACATCAATTATCACTCCGACACGCTCACCATTCGGAAGGGAGATCCGACGGAGAACATCCGCATCCGCCTGCGTGAGACCGATGATTACAAGCTCTCCGAAGTCGTCGTCAGCGTCTCCGCTTTCGGAGTGGGAGGCAAGCAGAACAAGACGGTGCTCAATCCCATGGATGTGTACACCAATCCCAGTGGTAACGGAGATCTCTCGATGGCCTTGCGCCAGACACCCGGCTTGCAGGATGTGGGCGACCGTGAGGGATTTTTCGTTCGTGGAGGAGCCTCTTGGGAAACGGCCGTGACGATAGAAGGCGTACGGGTGAAGCGTTTTTTCGGCAAGAACAGGTTCGACACACCTGCCCGATCTCGTTTCGAGACGGGGATGTTCAGTGGCCTTTCGCTCTCCACCGGAGGCTATGGAGCCACGGAAGGCGGCGCACTGAGCGGACTGCTCCAGCTCCGTTTGGCAGGGAAGTCCCCCTCATCCGTTGCGATAGGAATATCCCCGCTTTTTGTAAACGGTGGGGCCGGGCATCTTTCCAAGTCGAATCGTTTCTATATAGAGCAGAACGCCTCAGCGAGCGATGCCGCCTATATCCGTCTGCTGCTCAAGCCGGAGTACAAACTGCCCGGTACCAACCGCTCCTATGCCTACAATGCTCGGACGATATGGAACCCGACTCCGCAAGATGAGGTGAAGGGGCTTTTTCTCTTCGTGCACGATCTTTCCTCTTCGGCTCTGCGAATACCGTCCCCTGCAACGGCATATATGCTCTACACGGGACGAAACTCCTATGGATTCGGGATGGTTGTCTGGAGGCATGACTTCCAGGGAGGCAAAACGACATCCACCCTGTCTGCCGGCTATAGCGAAGATCACAATCGGCTGCACCGGCAGCTCGAAATCGAGCCGGACATGGAGAGTACTTTCCGCACTGTAGAACGCGATGCCAATGTCCGCCTTCGCTTCGATTCTCGGATCAAGACCTGGAGGCTCTCCTACGGATTCGATTATACATATAGCGAAGCCAAGTCCTCTGTTCGGGAGGAAAAATCATCAGCCTTGCCCACCCTTCGGGAACACCTTGTTGCAGCCTATGCCGAAGCCCTCTTCCCTCTGTCTAATCGGATCTCCGTTACAGCCGGATTGCGCGCCGAGTATTCCGGACTTACCGAGTCGGCCATTGTCCTACCCCGTTTGTCAGCCACCTACAAGCTCTCCGGTTCGAGCCGGATTACTTGGGATGCAGGAGGCTATGCCGCCCCCGGCGACTACTACCTCACCCATGGCATTGTACCACAAAAGCGCGAACACTCCCGGCAGTACAACCTGACCTATGAGTGGCGACCCTCACGTACACAAGTACTACGCCTCCAAGCCTATGACAAAGCATACTCCCGACTGACCACGTTGGCACCCGATGGCACGGCCTCCAACCTCGGCAAGGGATATGCAAGGGGGCTGGACTTCTTCTGGAAAGCATCCGGACTGATCAGAGCCTTCGAGCAGTGGTTCTCCTATTCCTATACTGATGCACGCAGGCAGTATCTCTTTTCGCCCGATCAGGAGCGACCGGATTTCGTGGCCAAGCACACCTTGTCCACTGTGCTGAAGTATTGGTGCGCTCCTATCAGCTCACTATTCAACGTATCCATGTCCTGGCGTTCCGGCATGACCTACCACGATCCCAACGTATCCTCCCCGGCTTATCTGAACGCATCGCTACCGGCCAATTTCAGCATGAGTGCCTCGTACAATTACCCGTTCAAGTACAAGAAAGCCACCGGAGTACTCGTGTTCAGCGTGCACAATCTGTTCAATTCGGATTCCACCTACGGCTATCGCTTCGGGGACAAACCCATCGGAGGCGTATATCCATCGGTCAGAATCTCTACCCCTTACCGACAGTTTTATATGGTAGGTCTGTTCATCAACTTCGGAATAGACCGCCGACAAGAAATCATGAACACCGATATAAAAATCAAATCAAGATGAAAACTTTCAGAAGAATCGCCCTGCTCCTCATCGCAGGTTTTGCAGGGCTGTGCGCGACATACGCACAAGGAACGGCCTATGCCGAAGTGATGAGCCGAAAGGTAGCTGCTCTGGACAGTGTGCCACCGACGGAATATGCCACATTGGCCGCGGACTTTTCGCGGATAGCTGCCGTGGATGGATCCGACTGGATGGCTGCTTACTATGCCGCCTACTGCCGGATACTCCCGGCCTTCGGCAATCCCTCCGAGGCCGATAGGCTATGCGCGAAAGCCGAATCCATGCTCGACAAAGCCGAATCGCTCGGAGGAGACTTGTCGGAAATAGCCTGCCTGCGCAGCATGGCTGCCTCGGCGCGTCTTTTGGTCAATCCACAAGAACGCTGGCAGACTTATGGCGTGGAGAGCAGCCGACAGTTGGCTGTCGCACTTGAAGCCAACCCGGCCAATCCGCGAGCTTACTTCCTGCAAGCCCAAAGCCTGCTCTATACCCCTGCACAGTTCGGAGGGGGTAGGGACAAAGCCCTCCCCTTTGCCGAGAAGAGCGTGTCCTGCTATGCTGCGGCCACCGTGTCGCCGGCCTATGCTCCGCACTGGGGAGAGCAGCAAGCACGCCAACTCCTGATGCTTTGCAAGGCAGAATCCCAAGAGTGAGTGTGCAGCCATCGGTCTCCTGATCGAGACCCTCTGTAACCTGCGATTTCGGAAACACGAACCAAAAACGCTCCGATTGTGGCGCGTGTTTTCTGAGAAAATGGCGCGAGATTTTTTTCGCTTTGGCGCGTAAATTTTTCAGCTCCCGAACCAAAACGAAAAAGTTCTCGCGCCATGTTTTTACGAACAGCAAACACGAATTTTTCGGCGCGTAAACGATCCGTGGTGGACGAGCATGCAAAACGCAGCGGACAGAAAAGGATTGCGCCGCTTCGGCAAATAATGCTAACTTTGCACTCACAACCGAGACTCACAATGGGGCTGACCGGCTTTGACAGCGTGATGAAGCGGTATGTAAGCATGTAGTGCGTGGGTGGCTTGCACTATAATCTCAGACATCAAAAGTTTAATTGGCGAAAATAACTACGCTCTCGCTGCGTAATCGAAGAATAGTAGATTAGACGCTTCATCGCAGCCAAAGTGGCAGCGACGAGACATCGCCCGAGCAGCTCTTGTCCCGAAGCAGCTCGATAGTGCGGTGCTAACAAATCGGGAACCGCCACAGGATGGCTTCCTGCCTGTGGTCAGATCCAACGGGAGATAAGGATCGGGCACTGGGTTGTTTCAGCCTCCGCTCGCTCACGAAAATTCCAAGTGAAACTAAACATGTAGAAAGCATATTGATTCCATGTTTGGACGAGGGTTCAATTCCCTCCAGCTCCACAATCCGATCGGGTACAGACAGGCTGCACGCTTATCTGTGCCCGATCGCTTTTTTTGTGACCGCCGGCATGTGGCCGATTCTGTCGGATTTGTTATATTTTTGAGGAAACGAAAAGAAAAATCAGATTTATGCTCCGTAAAACTCTTTCCACACCTTATGATATAGTTCCCCGATCGGAATTTTCGGCCGATGTGCTCCGTCTGGAAGCTGCCGCCATCGAGGCAGCCCGATCGGCATATGCGCCTTATAGTCGCTTTTCGGTAGGGGCGGCTGTTTTGCTCGACAATGGGGAGATCCTCTCCGGCAGCAATCAGGAGAATGCGGCCTATCCGTCCGGACTATGTGCCGAGCGTACGCTGCTCTTCTATGCCGGAGCCAGGTATCCGGAGGCAGCCGTGAGGGAGATGGTGCTCGTGGCTTTTTCCGCTTCGGGACGTGTGCCCCTGATCACGCCCTGTGGGGCTTGCCGTCAGGTGATGCTGGAGGTTTGTAGCCGCCATCGTCCTTTCCCGATCCTGATGGTCGGGGAAGAAGAGGCTGTCAGGGTACCGGATGTGCGTCTGTTGCTGCCCTTTTCTTTCGACGGTAGCGACTTGGAACGATAGTCTCCGTCCCCTTTTTCCTGACTTTGTCATCGTGGCACCCAAAATCGAAAGCTATTAAAATACAAATAAGTTAGTTTATTGCACGTTATAAAATGAGGCTTTTTCAGGGTGCAGATTCCACAAATAAATGCAACACTAAGGTAAATTTAGAAAGAAGTACTCGAAAGAGGGGGATATCGGAGTTTCTTTCTTGGTCTATGGTTGAGTTTGTTCTGTATATTGGAAAGCTGTTTAGGGGTTATGTCGATGAAAGAAAAACCTTTCGGGATATATTGTCGAATGAGGGCATTTAGATGTTCGATGTGGGGTTTAATTTTAGTCTTTCCTATGAACAGAGTGGATATGGGCCGTTATATGTATCCTTATTAAGGATCTGTTTCCTCTTTCGCTAACATGCTAAACGTTTATTTTGGAGTCATGTGAGAAAAATATCTAGTGTACAAATTATTTGTAAAAATAATTTGTATATTTGCGCCAATAATATAAGCTCGTATTTGTGGACGTTTGTAATTGATTCCCGGATCTTTGGCTCTTCTAGGGGCTTGGTGATGTAGTATTACATGTCTAGATATAAATCATTATTACGATAAAACAACATATGACACCTCAATACAAGTACTATAGAGAGGCAAGGGATACAATCAAAAAGATAAATGAACATAAAGAGAGATATGTCATAATTTGGTATGCTCGTGGAGTGATTGACGGCGTTCAACGAATTATTAGCATAGGGGTTTTGCCATTATCAGGGCAACCTCGAGTATTTTCAATTCACACGGAAATTTGTCCTATGAAACAGAGATTTACTGGAACTGTAGCAGATTATGATGAGTGTGAAAAAAGGATGTTGGAGAGTTTTTATGCCATTGTTCAAGGACAATATCGTGAAAAAATTTGGCTACACTGGAGAATGGCACTCTTTAATTATGGCTTTTACTCGGGTTTAGAGGATAGATGCAAGCTATTAGGTGGGAATACGGCTGTTATTTCAGAAAATAATATGATTGATGTTTGTGATTTATTTAAGAAAAGATATGGAGTGAATTTTGTAAATAAGAATACAAAAGAGAGTAAAAATAGTTGGCGTATTAAGTACTTGTCAGAAAAAAATTCTATTGAAACAGCAGGCTTCTTAGAGTATGATGAAGAACAAGGAATGCTTGATAAGGGGCAGTATGATTCAATACTAACATCTTTATCAAGAAAAACAAATATCCTCAAACAGTTTTTGGATTTATCTTACAAAGGCGTGCTGAAGACAGATAGTAGTTGGAAAGAAATATATGGTTTCTCGCTACAAGGAATATACGAGGCGTGTAAAGAGAAGTGGTGGTTCCACCTTTTGAGTTTTGTGTTAGGGATAATTTTAGGTTTTTTTGTCGAAAAAATATCGGAGCTAATATGAGTATTCTAAGTATTTTGACACTTAATATTGGGAATCCCTCAATTGAAAGAGCACGTAGTCAAGTTCAGTGGTTAGAAGGACGTAGTGAAGATGTTTTTGTCCTAACTGAAACCAAAAATAGTGATGGCTGTAAGTATATAGCGGAATATTTTGGAAACCCAACTACCGATTTGTTTTCACCTAGGACAACAGAAAGCTACGATGTATATTATCCCAAATCAAGTACGGGTGACTTGGGAGTTATGATCATAAGTAGAGTGCCTATTGAAAATAGATATTCGATATATGATCTATCACATAGGTTTTATGCAAGATTTGCTGCTTGTGACATCCTTTTCAATGGAGCTAGAATAAATATTGTTGGTCTGTATGTTCCATCGAGAGATAGCAGTGAAGAGAGAATCAAACGAAAAAAAGATTTTTGTATTGATGTCGCTAATCACATCAAAGACAATCAAATTGCTCATCGTGTAATATGTGGAGATTTAAATATTCTTGACAGAGGTCATACTCCACACTATTCAATATTTCAAGATTGGGAATATCGGTTTTATGAATTCTTTATAAACCAAGGAAATGTTGATGCGTTCAGGTATTATAACCCTAATTTAAACGATTACACTTGGGTCGGGAGAACAAATGATGGTTATAGGTACGATTATTTTTTTGTTTCTAACCTATTGGCTAGTAAGATAGTGGATTGTCACATTATCCATGAAACAAGAACTTCTAATAGGATCACTGATCATTCTGCTGTTTTACTGAAACTCGAGTGGTAAGTATGTATTTGTCTCATGAAAACTAGAAAAATTTATGAAGGTGGGGGAGTTGCTCCTTGCTATTTCAGAACAACGACCTGTGCCCCGTATAAAAAAGCTATTTTGCAAATAACAGAACGATGTAATTTACATTGTAAACATTGTTTTGTTTCTGCTCAGCATAGTGGCTGTGTGATGAGCTTAGAAATTATTAGAGAACATATATTACAGAGATTGTTAAAACTGAATGTTATAAAAGTATCTCTGACAGGAGGGGAGCCCTTTACTCATCCTAATTTATTCGAGATTTGTCTTTTGCTTGCTCAAAATGATATTGAAGTAACCATTTGCACCAATGCGACATTAATTACTAAGGAAGATGTGGCTAAGTTTGCCGAGATTCCTAGGTTAAAGTTTAATGTTAGTTTGGATGGCTTTTCTTTTAATTCTCATGGCAGATTTAGAGGTCTTAGAGTGTCTGAAGATTTTGAGATTCTGTTGACTAATATAAGAAATATTGGCAGAGTTGGGAAATTGAATGGCCTATTATGTACCCCCAATTTCTTTTGTAAAAAAGAAGAATTTGAGAACATTTGTCAATTTGGGAAAGCAAATAATGCCAAGTATGTATTGTTTAACCCATTGTCTAGTTTGGGACGAGGACAAAAATCACTGAGGTTTACAATAGAGGAGGATGGTTTTGATGAGATAAGAAAGTCTACGAATCATTTTGTTGATGATGCTTTTGAAGTTCTACACATTAGATTTCCCAATAGAGAGGGCAAACCCTTGCCACAATGTGTATTAGGAGATATGATTTATATCTTTACAAATGGCGATACTACCTTATGTCCATATATGGTTTTTGCCTGTAAAAATACCCGCAGTCCATACTCAAGTGACCAATTTATTATTGGCAATATTATTTCAAATGATTTAGATATCGACAAGTATGTAAATGATAGCGGCTTGAATAATATTGTTTTGAAAACAAAATGCTCGAAAGAGGGGTGTTATGGAGGGTGTCACGCAGCTAAAATAATGAATGGTAATAAGATTGATGAATGTGATTGGGACTTGTGTCCGATTAAATAATTATGAATAATTAGTATCTATTATGGAAGATTATGACTTACTGACAATAGTGCTTTTTGCCGTGTCTGTTATTGCAACATTCGTTTCGACAAGAGACGATTACTCTCCTCTCTCGAAAACCCGGGTAATGGTTGCCAGTTTTGTAGCGGCATTCATTATCCTATACTTAACCAATAATGGTGTAAGTATAGTTTTTTTTATTTCGACGATAGTCTTTCTTTGTCTCTCTTGTTTAATTTATTTCTTCTCCCGAAGGGCGGATTTACTTGATAGAAACGAGATCAATAAAAAAATAGTTGATTTAACAAACCTAGCGGATCCTAATCGAGAAATAAGATTATTTGGTGGTGATTTGGATTTTTTGGGGAACGTAGAGGATCGCTCAATTTTTAATAATGAGCAATACAAACAATTGAAGGAAAAACGTTTTAGAAATATACAAGCGTTATGTTTAGAGCCGAGAGATGAGAGCGATAAGCTTAGAATAGGCTGCCTTTTGAGAACATTTGAAAAGAGCATTGAAATAAAATTTTATGAAAAATTAGAATGTAATGAATGTAAAGAATATCAGAAGTCTCGTTCATTGAAATTGCCTGAAACACGTCGGAGTCCCATTTCAAGTTTATGTTGTAAGTTCAGGAACTCTTGTTATAATCCAGATTTATTGATAAGAGGCCGTTTGTTTAAAGATGGGAATGACTCAGAGTGCGCTTGCATAACTATAACATATGTATCTAAGGAGAAATATATTTTTAAACAATATCGAGGGATTGACAAGGAGTGTAATTTGTATTTCTTGCTTTGGGAAGTTTGGTGGAAAAAATGTAAACGTAACACAGATATTGAGTCTGAGTGTAGAAAAAAATATCAAGCATGGAGGAGCCGGTGCGGAAAGGAGGGATTGTAAGTTATGTTTATTGCTATTGATGGTCCCAATGGAGTTGGTAAGAGTACAATTGCTGAAACAGTGCAAAAAGAAATGGCTGATAGAGGAATTATTCTTACAAGAGAACCTAGTGATACTGGTTTTGGACAATATGTTAAAGCGAATGAGGGTGGATATTCTGGAGAACATTATGGAATGCTAATAGCTTCTGATAGGCGATACCACATTGATACCATCATAAAGCCTAACTTGGATAATGGCAAGGTGGTTATTTGTGACAGATATATCGCATCTAGTTTAGTTTTACAGAGATTTGACGGTGTGAGCACAAGGAAAATTTGGGAAATGAATAAGAATATATTAGTTCCTGATGTATACGTCATATTGTTGGCTGATGAAAAAGAGTTAGAGAGGCGCCTAAAAAAAAGACAAGTATTCTCTAGGTTCGAAAAGAAAATGTCTCGCGCTCAAGAAATAAAATACTTTACAGATGCTATTGGGTATTTAAAAGGCAAAGGGTTTAATATTCTACAACTGAATAATAACGATGGAGAATTGAATGACAATGTATTGAGAATATCAAAATTAATCGATAGGGGTTTTTGACATTTAGTCGTCCCTTAAAGTGGACAGCGATAGTTTGTAGTATATTACACAATGAATGTATTTTGAGTGACGAAGTCAGGAGGGTGCCGGATGTGCGTCTGTTGCTGCCCTTTTCTTTCGACGGTAGCGACTTGGAACGATAGTTTCCGTCCTCCGTTTTTATAAGTACCGCAGACGGATGGCCGGCTGTTCCGCACTATCGGTGGGCAGAGTGATCGTGAGCCTGCGCTCTTCGTTCGGGAGCAAATCGAAAGCATTGTCGGAGAATCGCGCTCCGAGTGCATCCGTCTCCACAAACAGATCCTTCACCAAATAGGGCGACCGCACCGTCAGTTCCCAAGTCCTCAGGCCTGTCCGGCGAAGCTCTTGCGTGACAGGAGGAGCCGCAGGAAGGAGCAGATCCTTGGGCGAATGATGATAATACAGCGTGGAGGCCCAGACTTCGCCGTATGCTTCTCCCACATCCTCCACAAGCGACAGGCGAAGCAGGCTCGTTTGCTGCAATTCTTGTGGCAGCCATTGTTCGATCTGGAATGGCAGGACGGTGGGGTGTTCGTTGTCTACTTCGATATTCCTTACCCAAAAAGTCGGATAACGTTTCCCCTCGAAGCTGATCGGCTCGATGCGCAGTGCCATCCGATCCTCTCCTTTGGCTTCGGGAGCATCCGATACGATGCTGATCGTGCGCCGTTCGGCATCAGGAACGATAATAACGGGTTCGAAAGCTCTGCGTACCTGATAGTGTAGCGGTTTCCAGTTCCCGTAGTAGTCTATGCCGGACCATGAGATGGCCGGCCATGCGTCGTTGAGTTGCCAGTAGAGACTACCCATGCAGTAGGGTTTGGCCGCTCGTTGGGCTTCCAATCCGATGCGCATACCTTGTCCCTGCATGATGAGTGATTTGAATACGAAATCATCGAAGTCTTTCGGCTCGGGATAGTCGCGCCGCATATATTCGAGTATGATTTCGTTGCCCACGCTGCTCTTCTGTCTGGCTTTCATGACCGGGGAGTCGAGCTGCATGTCTTCCGCCCATGCAAAGCTCTCGAGCGTTTTTCTTTCGGGGAAACTTTCAAATCCGAACTCGCTCATGAAACGCGGTATCCTCTCTCGCAGGATGCCGAATGGTTCGCGTCCGTACCATACTCCCCAGTAGTGGCTGTCACCCCAGACCAAAGAGGCGGGGCGTCCCCAGTTAGCCGTGTCGGGGGATGTCTCTACATAGGCGTGTGTGGGATCCAATGCTGCCACACGCTCCGGCAGAAGTCGGCAAAACAGCTTGTCGTAGTCCGTGAGAAACTTCTGATAGGTGGATCGGTCGAAGCGTTTTTGCCATCCCCAGTATTTGAGGCCTTCTTGTATTTCATTGTTGCCGCACCAGAGAGCCAAAGACGGATGTTCGCGCAATCGACGGATGTTGTAATCGGCCTCTTCTCTCACATTCCGAAGGAATTCCTCGTCGCCCGGATAGGGAGTGCAAGCAAAAGCGAAATCTTGCCAGATGAGAATCCCGTTCGCATCCGCCAACTCATAGAAACGTTCGTCCTCGTATATACCGCCTCCCCATACGCGCAGCATATTCATATTCGCTTCCGAGACAGAGCGGAAAAGCTCCTGCCAATACTCCTCCGTGCGTGCGGACAGCATCATGGTGCCGGGGATATAGTTGGCTCCCTTCATGTATAGCGGCTTTCCGTTGATGCGGAAGAAGAAGCTGCGCCCGTGGGTATCCTCTTCACGGACGAATTCCACGGTTCGGAATCCTATATGGGTTCGGTAGGTCTGCCATGTGGTACCGTCTTTGTTCTGAAGACGGGCAACAAGTGTGTACATCAGGGGCAGGCCTATCCCATTGGGCATCCACCGATCGGGGGATGATACGGTGAAAGAGGTGCGACAGGAGGGTTGCCCATAGCCTGCCGTCAGCTCTTCGCTGTGCACTTTCCGTCCGTTCGGGCTGTACAGCTCCACAACCAAACGGACAGAGCGGTCGTTCTGCTCGTTCCAAGAGAGAGGAAAGAGACAGTTTACCTGAGCATCTTTTGTCAGCGTGTAGGTGACTTCCGGTTTCGACGCGAAGGCTACTGCCCCTTCGAAACGTATGCCGACAGGTCGCCAAACACCTGTGGTTACCAGTCGAGGCCCCCAGTCCCAACCATAGTGGTAGGGTGCTTTTCGAGTATATACACTTAGCTTTTCGTTGTGGTGATCGTTGTCTGCAGGGTAGTCGAAACCATCGCGCTGTCTCAGAGGGCGTACTTCCTTCATGGGTGAGCGGAAGCGGATCAGCAGTTCGTTTCCGCTTTTTCGCAGCAGGCCGGTTATATCCGCTTCCCTGCCGACGAACATATTGCGGCTCTCCATTATCTTTTTCCCATTGAGGAGTACGGTGGCATAGGTGTCCAGCCCTTCTGCCATAAGGATGGCTCGTGGGCTTCGGAGTTGCTGTTCCGTGAGGGAGAAGAGCAGCCGATAATCCCAGTCGTGCTCTTCCGGCCATTGTGCTTGTTCCTCCTGAAGTCTGTAGTTGGGATCGGGCAGCAAACCATGACGGATAAGGTCGTACTGCACGACTCCGGGCACTGTGGCCGGCAGCCATGCCGTGCTATCATGTCGGCTGAATTCCCAGCCCTTGTCGAGATGGAGTGTGTCGGCCGAAATGGTATGTGCCGCTTGGGTTTGGAAGGTTATGGATATCGGGATCAACCATAGGAGAAAAGTTCGGAAGGTGTTCTTGCTAATCATATCGGAAAGGAGAAGAATACGAGGGAGGATTATTCGTTTTCCGGCAACTCCTCCGTCTCAGGACGGAACGATGCCGGTACATTCTTTTTGGGCGAAAGTCCGAGGCTGCGCATCTTTTCGATACGGCCGACGATGTTGCTACGGCCTTCGACCAATTGACCGCGGGCTTTGGCAAGCGTGGCAACCGTATTTTGGGCTTGTTCCTCGGCACGAATGAGTGTCTCGGCGAAAGTGCAGAACTTATCGTACAGCCCGTTGGCTTGCTCTACGATTCGCTGCACATTTTTCACTTGCCGGTCGCGCTGCCATAGATCCAGAGCCATCCGCAAAGCTGCGATCAGGTTGGTCGGATTCATGAGCAGCACGCGTTTGTTGTAGGCCTGATCCCATAAGGTGGGTTTTTCTCGCAGAGCCAGCGTATAAGCCGGTTCGTTCGGGATGAAGAGCATTACAAATTCGGGAGCTTTGTCGCAATAGTCCTGATAACTTTTGCTTGCCAGTTCCTCTATATGCCGGCTGATGCTGGCGATGTGCTCCCCCAGCAGTCGTTTGCGCTCGGCTTCGTCCTCAGAGGCAACGAAGGAGGCATAGGCCGTAAGGGATACCTTGCTGTCGATGATCACCTCCTGACCGTTCGGGTAGCGAACGATCACATCAGGACGCATCCGTCTGCCCGTCTCATCGTGGAGGAGGGTACGCCCTTCATCATCGGTCAGGGTCTCTTGGATGAAGAACTCTTCTCCTTCGGTCAAGCCGCTGCGTCGGAGCAGGTTTTCGAGGATCATTTCGCCCCAGTCGCCCTGTACTTTGGGGTCGCCTTTGAGTGCACGGGTCAGGTTGTTGGCATCATCGCTGAGTCGGCTGTTCTGTTCGATGAGCTTTTGTAGCTCTTTGGCGAGAGAGAAACGTTCGCGCGCTTCTTCATTATAGCTCTTTTCGACTTTTTCTTCGAATAGCTTGATGCGTTCACTCAGCGGTTTGAGTATTTCACCGATGCGCTCTTCGTTCATTCCGGAAAGCTTCCGTGTCTTGTCTTCGAGGATCTCCGATGCCGTGGCCTTGAAGAGTGCTTGCATCTCTTCGGATATTTGTCCGGAGCGTTTCCGTTCGCGTTCCAATTCGGAAGTGGTTGCCTGCAAGCGTGTCTCCAGTTCGGTACGAATACGGATGGCTTCTTTCTGCTCCTCTTGCAGATCCGCCAGCTTCTCAGTGGCAGCCTCCAGTTGTGCTGTCAGCCTATCTGTCTCAGTGTTGTGCCTGCGATGGAAGAGCCATACGACGAGTCCGGCAACTATTGCAACGATGATGATTAGCCAGTACAAATCCATTTCGCCTATAAATTTTACTGTTTTACGAACGAAGGTAATCAATACGTATATAAATTTTCAGGGAGTCTTCGCCCGTTTCTGTAATATCGGCAGGATTCTTGTTTGCAAGTCCGGACAACGGTGGTCTCACCGTTTTTACTCGCAACGGGAAATAACCGCGAATTTTTAGCTTGCAGTTGAGAGCGTTCGCAGCCCTTTTGCGTTTTCATTCGACCGCATGCCCATGAGCCTTTCTGTAAGGGCCGAATTGCCACAGGCAAGTATGAATTCATTATATTTGCACGTAATCATCGGCATACTGTCACAAACATAAAACGCCCATGTTGTCTTCCCGCACATTTCGCTACCTGCTCAATCTGATTCTGCTCCTTGGCGGTATCATATTGGTGACGGGATTTGCCCGTGCCAATAAGGCGAGCTCGGAATCCACGCAAGTAGCCAAGGCTGATACAGCCTCACAAACATTCCCTGATGAAGTCACCCGTTTCTATCCGATGGCAGCCGGTATCCTCCAAGAGGACAGTACCCGCACCATTGTCATGGATGCCAAGGCTCGTCAGCTGGGTTACTTGCTCTACACCTCGCCCTATACAGACTACGTGGAAGGGTACAACGGGCCTACTCCCGTAGCCATCGCCTTTGGTGCGGATGACCGCATCCTCGGCACGATGCTGCTCGAACATGACGAGACGCCGAGCTTTGCTCGCAGAGTGGAGAAGGCTGGGTTATATGAAAGTTGGAATGGCAAGACCGCCGAGGAGGCATTGGCCGAGGATGTCGATGCCGTATCGGGAGCCACCTATACGTCCGAAGCCGTTATCACTTGTGTGCAGAAACGCTTGGAGATATATATCGGTCAAAAAAAAAACAAAAAAGCTGACGTTTGGGGAATCGTCCGCACAGGAGGAACCATCGCCGTCATTCTGATGGCTTTAGGTTGCTTCTTCTTTCCGTCAAAGGCCAAACCTTTTCGTCTCTATCTCCTTGCACTTAGTGTAGTATTCCTCGGTTTTCTTAAAGGGACGTTCCTCTCTTTGGAGAGTACTTACCATTGGTTGAGCACCGGATTTCCCTTTGCGACACAGTGGTTGCTCATCGGGCTGTTTGCCTTGGCCGTATTGCTGCCCCTGATTACGAACAAACCGTTTTATTGTCGCTGGGTATGTCCTTTCGGTGCAGCACAGGAATTGATGGGGAAGCTATCCCGACGCAAACTGCATATACCGCCACAGTGGATAAAGGCACTCACGTCCGTAAGACGCTATTTGCTCCTGATCGTCGTCGTGCTATTGATCTTCAACGTTGCCGGCGATCTCTCCAAGTGGGAGCCATTCGCCGCTTTTTCTTTTCGTTCGGCATCGGTATGGGTGCTTGTCTTGGCGGGGCTGATGCTTTTGGCCTCCGTTTTCGTTCAGCAGCCGTGGTGCCGTTTCTTTTGCCCAACGGGACAAATGCTCGAAAGCGTCAGAAAGTGTTCGCCCCGCAACCTGCGACACAATTCTCCCAAAACCTGACGAAATTCCCCGTTACTCCTTACTCCTTATTTCACCTGAACAAATCGATCTATTCATATGACAGATTCTTTTGATAACGAACAACCGGATATAGAGTCATCCGCATCCGATCTGCTTCCCGAAGCCGGCAGGCGACTGCCGGCGGATCATCCTGGCATGGCTACACACCACCTCGGAGGCATGTACCGAAACTGGTACCTCGACTATGCTTCTTACGTAATTCTGGAACGTGCAGTGCCTCATATAGAGGATGGACTCAAGCCCGTACAACGCCGTATCCTCTACACCATGCACCATTGGTTCGACAATGGTCGTATGAACAAGGTGGCGAAGGTGACGGGACAGACTATGGCCCTACACCCACATGGCGATGCTTCTATCAACGATGCTCTCGTCCAGCTGGGGCAAAAAGGCTATCTGGTCGACACACAGGGGAACTGGGGTAATATCCTCACGGGGGACGAGGCGGCAGCCGGTCGTTACATCGAGGCCAAACTCTCGGCTTTGGCTCAGGAGACTCTTTTCAATGATAAGATTACCCGATGGAAGCGTTCTTACGATGGCAGCGAGGACGAGCCGGTGGCGTTGCCCGTTAAGTTTCCACTTCTCTTGGCACAGGGGACGGAAGGCATTGCCGTGGGTTTGAATTCCAAGATATTGCCGCACAATCTCGGTGAACTGCTCATGGCTTGTATTGCGCACCTGAGGGGTGAGTCTTTCGAACTTTATCCCGATTTCCCTACCGGTGGTATGATGGATGCCAGCCGGTACAATGACGGCCGGCGTGGGGGACAGATCAAGAGCAGGGCTAAGATTCGCAAACTGGACAATCGTACTCTCAGCATTACCGAACTGCCTTGTGGCAAGACGACGTCTTCCCTGATCGAATCTATTCTGAAAGCCAATGAAAAGGGCAAGATCAAGATCAAACGAATAGATGATATGACGGCTGCCGAAGCCGATATACGTATTCATCTGGCTGCGGGTGTATCTTCGGACAAAACCATCGATGCGCTCTATGCCTTTACCGACTGTGAGGTAAGCCAGTCGCCCAATGCTTGCGTCATCATGGACGACAAGCCGGTATTCTTGGGTGTGACCGATTTGCTGCGTTATAGTGCAGAGCGAACGCGAGAGCTGCTGAAGCAGGAACTGATGATCCGTTTGGAAGAGAAGCGAGAACAGTATTTGGCAGCTTCGCTCGAGAGGATTTTCATAGAAGAGCGTATCTACAAAGATCGGGAGTTCGAAGAGGCGGAGAGCGAACAGGATGCTCTCATGCACGTAGAGACGAGGTTGGAGCCTTTCGCCCATCGTTTTATTCGTCCGATCACCTACGATGATCTGAAAAAACTGCTGGAAATACGCATGGCGCGGATCCTCCGTTTCAATTTGCCCAAGCACGAAGCCATGATGCTTCAGCTCGAAAAGGATATTGCCGAACTGGAAAAGAATATCCGTGAGATTACTGCTTATACCATCCGTTGGTTTGAGTATCTGCACGAGCACTATGCTTCCCGTTTTCCGCGAAGGACACAACTTGTCGGATTCGGCACCATTCAGGCCACGAAAGTGGCAGAAGCCAATGCCAAGCTCTATATCAACCGCGAAGAAGGGTTCATCGGTATGGGGCTCAAGGGCGATGAATTCGTGTGCAACTGTTCCGACCTCGACGATGCCATCATCTTTTTCCGCGATGGTACGTACCTCATTACGAAGGTTGAGGAAAAGAAATTTATCGGCAACCGTGAGGTGATCTATATCGACCGGTTCGAACGAAACGACAAACGCACCATCTACAACGTCATTTATCGCGACGGCAAGTCCGCTCCATTCTATATCAAACGTTTCAGCGTCACCGGTGTTACGCGCGACAAGGAGTACAACCTTACGCAGGAAACGGCCGGTAGTCGGGTGATGTATTTCACTGCCAATAAAAACGGCGAGGCAGAGACCGTGAGGATCATCCTCAAACCGAAAGCCCGCCAGCGGGTACTCTCTTTCGAGAAAGACTTTAGCGATGTCGCTATCAAGGGGCGGAGTAGCAAGGGCAATCTACTGACCAAAGCAGAGGTACACAAGATCCTCTTCAAACAGCAGGGTGCTTCCACCCTCGGAGGGCGCAAAGTTTGGTTCGATCGGGACGTGATGCGACTGAACTACGACGAGCAGGGCGAGTATCTCGGCGAATTCCAAGCCAATGATTCGGTGCTGGTAATCTTGGATAATGGGGACTGCTATACTACATCCATAGCGGAAAACAACCACTTCGACCCCAATATGATCAGAATAGAGAAGTACCGTCCCGAAAAAGTTTGGACAGCCATCTATCACAACAGAGATGCCGGCTTCCCTTATCTGAAGCGTTTCAAGATAGAAAACGGCAGTCGGGATAATATGTTGGGAGGAGAAGCTGAGGGCAATAGCCTGCTTTTGCTCTCGGATACGCGCTACCCGCGTTTTGCTCTTACTTTCGCCGGAATAGATGCCATTCGTCCGGAGCTGATCGTAGAGGGAGAAGACTTCGTCGCTGTCAAGGGCATACATGCCAAAGGCAAGCGATTGACTACCTATAAGCTCGATGGAGCGAAAGAATTGTCTCCTGTTCGTGATGAAGAACCGGATGAGGAAACAACTGATCCGGAAGAGAGCTTCGCCGAGGTTGCACCCGAAGCCGTTGCTTCCGATGAAGATATAAGAGACGAACTCTTGGGTATCCAGCGATTGCAATTCGACGACGATGAAAACGAATAGGAGATACGCACTTGTTTTGCTGCTTCTGCTACTCGCAGGAGTGTCGGCATGGGGGCAGGATTCTTCCCACGGTAGCAATACCGCATTTGTAGCTGATTCTTCGTGCAGAGAGTTGCCCACGGAGCAGTTTGCCTACCGCATTCATTCTGCTTATATGGTCGGTGGTGGCGGAAGTATAACGCGCGACACCTATTTGTCGCCCCTTCGTTATGGAGGATGGACGCTGAATTTACTGGGAGAGAAGACACTTCCTCTCAGAATGTCCGATTCCCGTTGGATGATCCGTACCGGACATGAGTTGGATTTTGCCCTGATGGACAATCCTGCCAATAATGCTCATTTCTATTCCCTGCTGTATAACGGTTCTGCTACGGCTCTTTACCGCCTCGGTGCCAAGCATTTGCGAGCGGCGTGGATGGACAATCTGCGCTTGGCATTCGGCCCGGGCTTGGAAGTCGGGCTTGGAGGAATTTATAGTACGCGCAACGGCAATAATCCTGCGACATTGAAGCTCTACACCAATGCCATCGCCCAAGCCTCGATAGGATACTATGTTCCCTCCGATGCTTTCCCCCTGTATTTTCGGTTGCTTTCCCAGATCAATCTCTTCGGTATAGCCTATGGAAATGGTTTTGGCGAGAGCTATTACGAGAATTTTTTGCTCAATAACGGCATTGCAGGCTCCCTGCATTTCACTTATCCGGGCAGGTTTACTCGGTTTACGACACTCATAACGGCGGATATTCCCATTCGGAACTTCTGTACGCTTCGTGTCGGTTATCGCTATTCTCATTTGGGTTCTTCGCTTAACGCATTGGATACTCGCATCCACAGTCATACGGCTTTTGTCGGTTTCGTCACGGAGTTTTACCGATTCCGCGGACGCAAAGCCATGAATACCGGTCGGAGAACCAGTCTTTATTATCATGATTAGAACAACGATGAAGAGATTGCTCGCTATCCTCCTGTCTGCATTGGCTTTCAGCTCATGCTCCACGAAGGAAGATTTTACCTTCGATCCCTATCGGAACTACGATGCTCTGTGGGAAATCTTGGATCGGGGATATTGTTTTTTCGATCTCAAACTGCCCGAGGACTCTACGTGGCGCGATATGTATCACAAGCATTATAGGGACTTACGTCCCCAAATGAGCCGCGACTCCCTCTTCCTCGTCATGACGCAGCTCCTCTCCGAACTGAAAGACGGCCACGTCAATCTGAGCAGCTCGTTCGACTACGGGCATTATTGGAAATGGTACGAAGATTATCCTCTGAATCTGAGTCTCGATCTGAGACGCAAGTATCTGGGACACGATTACCGTATCGCCGGCGGACTCAAGTACCGCAGACTTACGTACAACGGTCATGCTCCCGACAGTATCGGCTACATCGTCTACGAGAGCTTTGGGAAACCTATTTCCAATAGCAATATAAGCGGTATGCTTTCGCGGCTGACCGAGTGTAAGGCTCTGATCATCGACATTCGTGGCAATGGAGGGGGACAGCTTACTTATGCAGACGAATTTGCCCGTCACTTCACCAAGAAAAAGATGCTCACCGGCTATATCCGCCACAAGACCGGCCCGGCACACGATGCCTTTTCCGATCCTCTCCCCCTTTATTTGGACACGCTTTCTTCCGGAGTCGTATGGATGCGCCCCGTAGTACTACTGACGAATCGGGAAGTATTCAGCTCCGCCAATGATTTTGTCCTGAAGATGAGGCCCCTGCCTTTCGTCACCGTTATGGGCGACAAGACCGGCGGTGGTGCCGGATTGCCCATCTCATCGGAGATCCCTTGTGGTTGGGGGGTTCGTTACTCAGCCGGCAGGATGACCGATCCGAGTGGTGCGGATGTGGAGTTCGGGATAGAACCGCACTATTACGTCTCCCTCTTGGATAGCGACCTGGCCAATAGCCATGATACCCTCATCGAAGAAGCTGTACGATATATCAAAAGAAAAATAGCCGAGTACAATCAGAGCGGCCAATGGATCAAGTAGACCGATAGCCGTATGCCGCCTCCTGCATCCTACTTTGCAAGGAAATAAAGTGGGGTATAGGTCAGCGTAACCTGTCCGTCCGGGGTGGAGAACCCTTCCCGATATGCTTCTTCGAATCGTGCCAATCGGCTCCGTGTCCATACCTCTTCGTGTCGGGGAGTCGCTGTAACGCCGGTACGCTTCAGGTGCATGAGTACATCGCGAGGCGAATCGAACGTCAGTACGATCTGCTCCTCATGCTTATACACGGCGGAAAAAGCAGCCTCCAGCCATTTCATCAGTGCCTCTGTCGAAGGATAGTGCAGCCCTCGGTTCGTGAGCGTTCTTATCTCGGGAAGATTGTCGGGAGAGAAAGTGTTGAAGAGAAAGATGCCATCGGGACGCAGCAAATCGGCCACCGTCCGAATGAATGACTCCGGATCCTTGAACCACTGAAAGGCCGATGCCGAGGTGATCAGATCGTAAGTATCCGTGTGGGGCATCGTCTCGGCTTCGCCTGCATGGAAGGAAGCAGGGCTTACGCGTATATACTCCTCGCAGACGAGGCATAAATCATTGAGCGTCCACTGCTTTACCGTAACGGCTTGAGCCAGTTGGCGCGTATAGACACCGCTGCCGCAGCCGTATTCCAGCACATGTTCGAAGTGGCGACGCCCTGTAGCCGTCAGAAGATCGGTCAGCCGCTCCCCTATACGATGCTGCGCCACGGCATACTTCTCGTAGTAGGGCAAAGCCGAAGTAAACCGTTTGATGACCAGTTCGCTGTCTATCTCTCTCAACCCCAAAGCTGCTCCCATTCGGTGAAACGGTTAAACAAATAGTGATCGCCTTCCGCTACGGTCTCTATGTCCCGACAGCCTCGCATCTGCCAAAAAGCCTGCTGATTCTTAGCCGGTATGATCCGATCCTTTGCCCCTATCAGAGCTTTATCCCAGCTAAGCGGAGCGGTAGGGTGAGGATCAACGCTTTTCAGTCTCTTCTCCTCTTCTTCGCAGACGCGTCCCAACTCAGCTTTAATTTCGTCGGTCTCCCTCGCCGCCAGTGCCTCGAACAGGTGTTTCAGCGATTTGCCTCCGCACATCCGCCTGTTGAATCGCAGGCGGTTTTCTTCCGTCAGGCCATCCAGCGTACCACGGAAAATATCCAAGGGTATTCCCATCGCATCGTCCATCGGATAGCCGGTGCCGCATATCGCTACCGCCGAAGCCACGGCAGGCAGCTTCCCCTCTCGCGCAAGCCTTTCGGCCGCCCATACGCCCATAGACCATGCTGACAAGCGAATCTCGCGGTAGGGCGACCAATCGACGTCCAGCGTATCCGTTCGATAGTCCCACACGTGCAGCAAGTCGTATTCGGGAGGAATGGCCAGGTGCGAAACGGCTTCGCGGGTCATAGCCCAGCCGTTGAAAAAAAGGATGAGTTTATCGGAATCCGGAGACTGCCGGAATAATTCTTTTTGCATACGCCGGCAAAGATAGTGAACTTCGTTGCTCTCTATCGTTCTCCCTGCGTGGCTTCTCTTTTTCCGCCTTTTAACCCTGCCGTCTCTCGAATGGGAGCAAAAGGATAAATATCGAAAAGTGGCAAAATGAAATTCTCAAGCCGAAAACGCTCCGATTGCGGTGCGTGTTTTCCCGAAAAGCGGCGCGAGATTTTTTTCGCTGTGGCGCGAGAATTTTTTCGCTCCCGCGCCAAAACCGAAAAGTTCACGCGCCACGTTTTTCGGTACTGCGAATGATCTTTTTTTCGCGCCTAAACGTCAAAGACTGTCATCCAAGAGGTACAGATCGAATTCGGATCGCTCCTCCGGTGCCGACAGTCTTTCTTCTTCGAGAAGAAAAAGGAACCTGTGGGAGTCGCTCACCATGGGTTTTCTTGCTATTTTTGTTCGTATTCGGATTTCATCCTAAGAGGACGACCAACTTATGATTGCACTCTTAATAATCGTATACATGCTGATGACGGCTGCCGTCAGTGCCGTCATTATCAGCGAGAATCGCAATCCGCTGAAGGCTACTTCGTGGATTCTGGTCGTCTCTTTTGTACCCGTCTTGGGGCTTATTGTCTACATCTTTTTCGGACAGGATCAGCGCAGACGGCGTATTGTCAGCAGGCGTATATACAGGCGCATCATGCTGAAGCCTCACTATCTGTCCATCCCCGAAGCACAGCTGGAAGCCATGAACAATATCCAGCTGAATCCCATCATGAAGCTGATCAACAACAATTCGGACAGCCCCGTCATGCTCAGCTCGCCACCGGATATATTCACGGCCGGGAAGGACATGTTCGACTGCTTCTTTCGAGACATAGAGGCTGCCCGCCACCATGTGCATATTCAGTTCTACGTCATAGAGGATGACCATCTGGGCAGTCGCCTGGCCGATCTGCTTGTGCGCAAGGTGCAAGAGGGGGTGAAGGTGAGGGTCATATTCGATCATGTGGGTTCGTGGGCTACCGGCCGTGGCTACTGGAAACGACTGCGCCGAGCCGGCGTGGAGGCCTATCCTTTCATGCCGGTCTTCTTCCCTATACTGTCCAGTCGCGTAAACTACCGAAACCACCGAAAGGTGGCCGTCATAGATGGCAAAATCGGCTATTTGGGCGGGATGAATGTGGCCGATCGCTATTACTCGGGCAACAGGCTCGGCATGTGGCGCGATACGCACTTCCGTATGACGGGCAATGTCGTAGCCGGTTTGCAGAGCAGTTTCCTGCTGGACTGGTATGTCGTATCGCGACGGGTCATCAATCTCTCCGGCTACTATCCCGATCTGCCGATACCCGTATCCGACGAGGGTGTGAAGATACAGCTCGTACGCTCCGGCCCCGTGGGGCAATGGCGTACCATCGAGCAGGCCACTATCTACTGTATCGAACGTGCCTGCGAACATGTCTATATCGAGACTCCTTACTTCCTTCCGACCGAAGGGCTGAACAATGCGCTCATCACGGCAGCTCTGGCCGGCATCGAAGTGCACCTGCTGGTGCCCAAACGAAGCGATGCCCGTCTGCCGCAAGTGGCTGCCTTCTCCTATGTGGAGGATCTCTTGCAGGCCGGAGTACATGTACACCTCTATACCAACGGCTTCCTCCATTCCAAGCTGATGATGGTGGATAGTCAGGTGGCTTCGATCGGCTCTACGAATATGGACTTCCGCAGTTTGGAAAATAACTTCGAATTCAATGGTATCATCTATGACGAGCCTACTGTTCGCCGCTTGGAAGCCATCTTCTTCGAGGACTTGTTGCAGAGCGAACCGCTCGATCTCAAACGCTGGCGAAAGAGAAGCCGGATAAAAAAATTCAGCGAATCCTTTGTTCGCCTTTTTTCTCCTCTGCTCTGACCGATATGCTCTATCCGATATTAGTATTGATCCATCGTCCACTATTCATTATCCTATCCTGTATCCCTCATGACAATAACCGACAATACTCTTTTCTCCGCTGATGAGCGGGGTCGCTTCCTCTCCTCATACGCGAGTTTGATTCGTACGCTGGCTCCCGATCGGCAGCTCGTGAAGAAAGTACGCAGTCTGCTGAGCCGCTTTACGGAGCTGGGATGTTTCGATCGTGACAAAAACGGTATGCACGGACTTATGCGCAACATGGAAGTGGCGCGCATAGCCTCCTGCGAGATCGGGCTGGGGATAGAGGCCATCGGGGCACTCCTCTTTTATCGTCCGGCGATGAAGGGGCTGATGAGATCCGAGGAGATAGCCGAGTTCATGGGCGAAGATGTGGCTCGCCTGATCGACCTCCTGCTGAAAACATCGGAGATCTACATGCGCAATACGGCTATCAATACGGCCAACTTCGAGCACTTCCTCCTCTCCATCGCCGAAGATATTCGCGTGGTACTGCTCATCATCGCTGACCGCGCCTATCTGCTGCGTCAGGCCAAAGACATGGTCTGTGCCGAGGAGCGTACGGCCTTGGCTGCCGAGGTGTCTTATCTCTATGCTCCGCTGGCACACAGGCTCGGACTTTACGCCATCAAGAGCGAAATGGAAGACCTCTGTCTGAAATACACAGACCGGCAGACATTCGACTTCATCAAGAGAAAGCTCGGGGAGACGAAGCGTAGCCGCGATGCCTATATCGAAGCTTTCATCGCTCCGCTGCGCCTGCGGCTGGACGAAGCTCTGCCCAATATCCCGTACGAGATGAAGGGGCGTACCAAGAGCATCAACAGCATTCGCAACAAGCTCCGTCAGCAGGGTATCGAGTTCGAATCCATATACGATCTTTTTGCCATACGAATCATATTGGACGTACCCGTGAAAGACGAGAAAGCTGCCTGCTGGCATGTCTATTCCATCATCACGGACATGTATCAGCCCAATCCGCAGCGAATGAGGGACTGGATCTCCATCCCCAAGAGCAACGGCTATGAGTCGCTCCACGTTACGGTGATGGGACCGCAGAATCGGTGGGTGGAGGTGCAGATTCGCTCCCGTCGCATGGACGAGGTAGCCGAGAGGGGATTGGCTGCTCACTGGAAGTATAAAGGTATCAAGAGCGAGAGCGGATTGGATGAGTTCCTCACTTCCGTACGCGAGACGCTCGAGGCACGAGATCACTCCTCGGACGATTCGGCGGAGACGGTGAAAAACTTCAAGATGAACCTCTTCACCGATGAGATCTATGCTTTCACCCCTACGGGAGAACTGATCAAGCTGCCTCAGGGAGCCAGTGTGCTGGACTTTGCTTTTGCCATCCATTCGCGCATCGGCTGTCAGGCCGTCGGAGCCAATGTCAATGGAAAGAATGTGCCGCTCAAGCATAAGCTCGAAAATGGCGACTCCGTTTCGATCATTACCTCTGCTCAGCAGACCCCGAAGAAGGATTGGCTCTCCTATGTGGTCAGCTCCAAAGCACGCAATAAGATCAAGCAGCAGCTTCGCTTGCAAATGGAAAGCAGTATCGGCGTGGTCAAAGAGCTGCTGAACCGCCGTCTGAAGAACCGCAAATTGCCGTTCGAAGAAGCCGTATTCACGCGCGTGGTACGACGCAAGGGGTTCAAGCATCTGACGGATTTCTATATGGAGATAGCCGCCGACAGGCTCGATGTGCAGGAGGTACTGGAGCTATACTCTCATGAATTGGAGGAAGAGCAGCGACGCGATGCCGGTTCGGCTGCAGCTCGTCGCAGTGCCGATACTTTTGTGGCGTATCCCTCTCGAGAGGAGGAGACCGTCAAAGGGGGAAAAAGCGATGTATTGGTTATCGACAACAATATGACGGGGGTGGAATACAGCTTCGGCAAATGCTGCAATCCTATTTACGGGGATTCCGTATTCGGATTCGTGAGCAATAGCGGCATCAAGATACACCGCACGGACTGTCCGAATGCGCCGGATATGTTCAGCCGATACGGTTATCGCATCATCGAAGCTCGCTGGAGCGGTAAGGGATCGACCGGATACGAGGCCACGCTTCATGTCGTAGGGCAGGACAATCTGGCCATCGTGACGAACATAACTTCGGTCATCAACAAAGAAGCGGGCGTATCGCTCCGAGCCTATTCGATCAATTCGAAGGACAATCTCTTCGAAGGGGTATTCACTGTCGAAGTGCCCGATACCTCGACCCTATCCATCCTCCTTCGCAAGATCCGTGCTACACATGGGGTCAAGTCGGCCGAACGACATTGATACCTCGGCATATGGTTTCGGGTAGAATAGCGTATATTTACCTAAGAATTATCGCTGACACTAAAATAAAAGGCGATGACTCAGAGTTAGTTAATAGGGCATTGCGACCTGCTTCTCTGAAGACAAATAAGGAAACAGACTGATCAATGAAAAAAAAGATATTACCGGCTCTCGTGCTTGGCGTAGCCATGACCTTCATGGCACAAGCACAAAATAAAACGACAGAGCCTGCCGAAGCGTTTTTCCTCGAAGGGAGAGCGATGTTTATCCGCCAAAATTATGTCGGAGCCTTGGACCAATTCCGTCTCTATCGCCTGCACGGAGGTCAGGAGCACGCTTTGGAGGTGGATTATTATAGTATCATCGCGGACTATCTGTTGGGAGCAGATCACGATTACGTCCTCGGCGCGGTAGGCAATTTCATGGGCAATTTCCCCGAATCGATAGACAAATCCCGTGTGCGACTCCTCGCCGGGGAGTTGATGATCCGGCATGAACAGTATTTGCGTGCCGATGTCATTTTCTCTGACATCGACGATCGTACGCTCAACGATGAAGACTTGGCTGCATACCTGCTCTATTATGCATGCGTGCGTATGCAGTTGAGTGGAAGCAATGCTTTGGCTGAGCAGATGCTGCTGAAAGCTTCCGAGAACAGAGGCGAGCTGGGCGGGCGTGCTCGTCTCCTCCTTGCCGCTATCCAAATAGAGGATGGCCGAATCGACGAAGCCGAACAGACCCTTTCGCGACTGAAGAATCGCTCACAGTTTGCGGATGACGCCGATGCTTACATGGCGGAAATCCAACTGCTCCGAGGCGACTACCGCGAAGCGGCCGAAATAGCCGACAGGCTGATGTCGCACAATTCGTCTATGAGACAACGGCCTCAACTCCTGCGTGTGGCAGGCAATGCTTACTACCGTTTGGGCGATTCGAACAAAACCATCGACTATCTTTCCGACTACAGCGAAAGGGTGGGGGATCGTATCGCACCTGCCGATGCTTATGCACTTGGTGTCACTTACTATAAGCAAGGTCTGATGAAAGAAGCACTTCGGCCGCTTGCTGCTGCTACCTCTGACACCGGTTCTCTCGGTGCAGAGTCGGCTCTCTATCTCGGACAGGCACGGCTGGCCGAGGGGATGACGAGCGAGGCCCTTATGGCTTTCGAGAAGGCTGCGACTCAGGAGGTCAATCGGCCTGTACGGGAGGTCGGGATGTACAATATGGCTATGCTCATGCGTAGTACGGGACAGTCGAGCTTCGGTCAGTCCGTCCGCATCGCGGAGAATTTCCTCAATGAGTTTCCCCGATCTTCCCACCGCGAGCAGATGGCAGGCATTCTGGTCGAATCATATTTCACCGGCAAGGATTACAACTCTTCCCTGCGGTCGATTCAGAAGATTGCACAGCCGACGGCCTCCATGCTGGCAGCCAAACAGTTTGTGCTGAACCGCATGGCCGAGCAAAAGGAAGAGGCGGGCTATGACAATGAAGCTCTTTCTTTTGTGTCGAACAGTATATCCATGGGGGACAAAGGAGAGTATTTCCCTGAAGCCTATTTCCTCCGTGGCAATCTGCGGTATAGGGCCGGCGACTTCCCGGCCGCGGCTGCGGATTACAGAGCTTATATCTCGGCCGCCCGCGACCGTGATGCGGCAAATCTTCCATTAGGTTATTATCGCTTGGGCTATTCGCTCTTCAATGCCGAGCGTTATGATACGGCTTTGGAGGCTTTCAAAGAGTATGTATCCCGATCCGCTACCGCTCCCAATCTCTCGGCCGATGCTTATGCCCGTATCGGGGACTGCAGGTACATGAAGCGAGACTTCCACGGCGCACGCGAAGCCTATTCCATGGCCTACCGCGTCTATCCCTCTGGAGGCGATTATGCCCTTTTGCGTCGTGCACGATTGGAGGGACTGGCCAAGCAGTATGCCGATCAGATCCAAACGTTGGACAAGCTCATTCAGCAATTCCCCGATAGCCGCCATCTGACAGCTGCTCTCTATGAAAAGGGGCGTGGTGCGGTGCTTAGTGGCAAGCACAATGTGGCCGAAGAGGCCTTCAATGCCGTTGTCAAGAGAAGCCCCGACAGCCGTGAAGCGCGGCAGTCGTCCCTGCAGTTGGGGTTGCTCTATTACAATGCGGGTCGGACTCAAGAAGCCATCCGTACGTACCAACGGATCATTGACCGCTACCCTCGTAGCGAAGAGGCGACTGTGGCTCTCTCGGATCTCCGTTCTATCTATTTGGAAGAGGATCGGATAGATGAGTATTCTGCCTATGTGCGTCGTTTGGAAGGTAAGGTGTCCGTTGCTCCATCCGAGACGGAACAACTCAGTTTCCTTTCGGCCGAGCGCAAGTATCGCCGTCGCCAGTCCGATGCTCGCCGAGATTTGGAGGCTTATCTGGAGCGTTATCCACAGGGAAGCGATCGTCACAAAGCAGAATTGTATTTGGCCGATCTCGATTATCAGGCCGGTAATGCCGATGCGGCTTACAATCGCTATTCACGGTTGGTGAGCAGCCCCGGTTTGCCAGAAGACTACAAGATCGATGCGCGTCTGCGTCTCGGTCGTATGCAGTACGAGCGCAAAGAATACAAGGCTGCGCTGAAGTCATTCCAGTCCGTACTCGATACGGATGGTGCCGAAGCTGTCCGCGATCAGGCGGTAGAGGGAATAGCTGAGTCTGCCTATGCCGATAAGGATTACCGGAGGGTGATCGACGTCATTGCCGGATTGAAGAATCAGTCTGCTCTGCCTCATGCTCTTCGCCTCTATCGTGCCAGAAGTTATCAGGCACTGAAGATGAATCGGGAAGCGATTGCCGACTACGAAATCCTTGCCGAGGACTTTTCGACCGCCGCTGGTGCCGAAGCTGTTGTGATGCAGGCACAGCTGGAAATGGAAGCCAAGCGTTTGTCCAAGGCGAAGTCTATCCTCGAAAAATTTATTGCCAAGAGTACTCCACAGCAGTATTGGTTGGCGCGAGGTTTCATCCTCTTGTCCGATATTTATAAGGAGGAAGGAGATACGTTTACTGCAAGGCAGTATTTGGAAAGCTTGGAGAAGAACTATCCCAATCATGAGGATGACATTCACGAACAGATAGCCCTGCGGCTTGAATAATCTTCTGTACGATTCGTCACTCTGAGTTGGAACTAATGAACAGCATCATGAAATATCAATTATATACGGCCGTCATAATGGCTCTTTCTGTATCATCCGTTTGCGGTCAAACCCCACGAAATACAGAAACCAAACGCCCCGACACGTTGCGCAGGGAGCTTACTATCGTTAATGACCAGACAGTGGAGATGGAGCATGCGGATCCGCTTCCTGCTACATACAAGGCCATCGAACCTCGATTAAAACCTTTCCGTCCGGAATATAACAAGCGCACATTCGGATTCGTCCCCGAAGTTTCTTCTTCTGGCATGAACAATCTTCCGAATATCCTGCCGGCGGAAGGATACATGAAGCACAGGGGGTATCTGAATATCGGTCTCGGTCATACGTTGAACCAACGGGTGGATGCCGGCTATCGCCTGATAGATGCAGAGCAGGAGAGATTGAATCTTTTCCTGTCCTATCGTGGAATGAAGTCGGCTTTCAATACCGGTGACTTCGAAGGCGACAGAAAGGATAGACGAATGATGGCAGGAGTGGACTACGAGCAGCGCAGGCCTTCCTTTGTGCTTGCTACCGGCTTGTACTATACGAACCATTATTTCAATCACTACGGACGGGGGGCTACCACCAATGTGGGCAGTATCCCTCAGCTATCGGCACCTGTTACACCTCAGATGGACAACGGTACCCACAACATCCGTGCATACTTGGGGGCAAAAAATGATGTGATCGATGCCAGGATCGACTATCGTTTCTTCCGCTCTATTCCGTATCTGGGTACTGATCCGATGAAGGCTCTCACGGAACACACGCCTGAACTGAACGTGACGATGCGCAAGGAGTTGTCCGATGACATTAAGCTCGGTGTGGAAGTTCGCACGGGAGGATTGTTTTTTGCCAAAAACAGCGAAATGATTCAAACAGGTGTTCTGTCCGAAACCGACCGAAACCTGTATTATGTGGAGGGCGCGCCTACAATCGGATTTGTCGGAGACTCGGACAATATGCAATGGAACATACAGGCCGGTGTAGGGGTTTCTTCCCATTTCGGAGCCAAAGGAAGGTTGTTTTTCTGGCCAAAACTGGATGCTTCGCTTAGTATCTTCCCCTCATGGCGTCTGTATGCGAAAGCCTTCGGTGGAGTGATTCGAAATGGACTCGCCGATGTTATGCAAGAGGAAATGCCCTACCTGATGCCCAATACGATTGTACTCCCTTCTCGCAATGCCTTGACTGCCCAATTAGGGGTGAAGGGGAATATAGCCGATGTGGCACGTATGGAGGTTTATGGCGACTTCTCCAAGCTGACAGGTGTGCCTTTCTATACACCGACTCTACCCTTGTATAATCCGTCCGATTTGTATCAGTATAATGTGAGTTTCTTGCCGATATATGCCGATGGCAGCCGCTGGCGCGCAGGTGGTAAGCTGGAATACTCTTATCGCGATATGCTCCGCTTTCTGGTAGACGCATCCTACGGCAAGTGGAATTTGGATGGAGGACTTGTCGCCTCCATGCAGCCCGATCTCATATTGAAGGCAGAAGTCGGTATTCACCCCATTGCTCCATTGGATGTCAGACTCCGATATACACAGCTGAACGGACGGTACCGGTATTCTTTCGGCTCGGTCGGCTCGGAAGCCTTGGGAGTCGGCAATGTACATCTTCTCAGTGCGGATGTTTCATACAAGCTGAAAAAGAATTTGGTCCTCTATCTCAAAATAGATAATCTGCTGGCTGAAACGACGGAGCTGATCGGTTATTACCCCATGCAGCCGTTCCATTGTTTTGCCGGCTTTAGCTGGACTTTCTAATTCTCTTTTATAAATTTTACTGCGATGAAGTATAAAATCATAGTCATAGATGTATTCAACACCCTGCTCAATAACAAGTATGAGCTGACGGAAGAGAACCGCAATGCACTCCTCTATATCCAGAAAGAGCTGGGGATCCGTGTCGTACTCACTTCCGGTCGTACTGCGACGGCACTGAAGCCACTCGCAGAGGAGTTGAATCTTAGGGAATATAGCGGCTATCTCATCCCTTATCACGGAGGACAGATCGTAAACTGTCGTTCGGGTAAAGTCATCGCTTCGCACCGGATGGCTACATCTTTTGTCGATGTGTTGGATGCACGTGCCCGGGCCGAAGGCGTTACCTTGCTGGCTTTCGGCAGGGATTCCATATTCTCCACCGATCCCACCGATCCCCTTGCAGTGAAGGAATCGGATATTTGTGGCCAGCCACTTGTCTCCAAACATCCCCGTTCTTCGGAGGTGATCAAGTGTTCTTTTGTCGGTGAGGCAGAGAAAATCGCAGAGTTGGAGGTCGTGATGCGGCGCGACTATGGAGACAAATTGAATATATTCCGTTCTTCCGAAACGCTGCTCGAGTGTCTTCCGTCCGAGGTGCAGAAGATAAAAGCCATATCCGATCTCTTGGACAAGCTGGATTTGTCGCGAGACGAACTGGTTTCGGTCGGAGACAGCTACTGCGACGTGGAGATGATCCAACTGGCCGGCTTGGGTGTGGCAGTGGCGAATGCTCGGGAGGCTGTCAAAGCCTGTGCCGACTATATTACGACGAGCAACGAGGAGAACGGTGTCGCTCACTTGGTGGACAAGTATATCCGACACGAATATGAAGCTGTTCCGTTCTCGGTGGAAGACGTCAATAGCATTGTCCCGGGTACGCTCATGGAGAGCCTTGGCATTCGCTGTACCAAGATCGCGCGTGGCTATGTAGAGGCAACAATGCCGGTGGACATCCGCACTCGTCAGCCTATGGGTATTTTGCATGGAGGGGCCAGCTTGGCTTTTGCAGAGACCCTGGCCGGATTCGGTTCCGTGGCACTCTGCAATCCGGGAGAGATACAAGTGGGATTGCAGGTGAGCGGCAACCATGTGTCCTCGGCTCTTGAAGGCGATGTGCTTCGGGGTGAGGCCTCCATTATGCACCAGGGACGCAGCACACACGTATGGAGTATCAATATCTATTCGACCAAGAGCGGCAAGCTGATTTGCACCTGTCGCGTGTTGAACTCCATCCTGAAACAGCGGTAAGACGTTTTTTCTCTCTCTTTCGTCCGGTTCGATGTGTCGTCTCTTTGTCGGTATTGCAGTCGCGATGGCATTGAATACGATGCTCTGTGCGCAGACTTTCTCCGAAGAAGATTTCCGCATACGAGGCTACGTTGATATTCACCGTCTCGACACTACGATTCGTCTCGCTCTCATTTATTCCACGACGGACAACTTTGTGGGCGAAGATATGTACGGCGACTTCGATAAAGCCTATTTCGAAAAGGGCTTTGCCGAACGCATCCGTCAAGCGCAGCGACTGCTACGCAAAGAATATCCGGACTATTCTCTACTCATCTACGACGCATCCCGTCCCATCAGCATACAGAGGCGTATGTACACCCTCGTGAAGGGAACTTCCAAGGCTGTCTATGTAGCCAACGGAAACAGAGGAGGGAAGCATAACTACGGAGTCGCTGTAGATCTTACCATCGTGGATCGTGATGGAAAACCGTTGGATATGGGCACTCCTGTCGATCACTTTGGCCGATCGGCACATGTGGGTCAGGAAGAACGCTTGGCCGCAGACGGCCTGATCAGCCGAGAGGCTGTCCGGAACCGCCGGTTGCTACGTCGCATAATGAAGTCGGTCGGGCTGGTACCCTATCGCAGGGAGTGGTGGCATTACGAACTGCCGGAGAGCATGAGCCACACCCGCTCACATTATCGCTTGCTCGACTTTTAATCCTTGTTCTTGTTTGCCGAGAGGTCTGCAATGCGGACATCTTGCAAATACGAACCAAAAATTCTCTGATTGCGGCTCGTGTTTCCTGAAAAAGTGGCGTGAGATTTTTTTCGTTTTGGCGTGTAAATTCTTTAATTGCCGTGCCAAAACGAAAAAATTCTCGCGCCATGTTTTTGTGGGGAACAAATGCGAAAATTCCGGCGCGCAAACCGACCGGATATGAAATGATGTATCCGTTGTACTTGAGACCGGAGAGTGCAGGATTCTTCTCTCCAAAATGTACTTCGTAAGTGTAAATTAGCTTACTTTGTTAAGTATAAACAAAGTAGTACAGTCGGAAAAATAAAGTATCACAATACTCACTCTAAGTTAAAATTATGGCAAAAGAAAAAGAAAAGCTCTTTTCCGAATTCCCTCCGGTTTCGAGAGAAGCCTGGATCGATAAGATAACGGCCGATCTCAAGGGGGTTCCCTTTGAGAAGAAGCTTGTCTGGCGGACGAACGAGGGCTTTAATGTCAATCCGTTTTATCGCAGAGAGGACATCGAGGATCTGAAGACAACGACTTCTCTTCCTGACGAATACCCTTATGTGCGATCCACCCGAATGCACAACGAATGGCTCGTACGCCAAGACATCGTCATCGGGGACAATGTGGCAGAAGCCAATGAGAAAGCCCTTGACCTGCTCAACAAGGGTGTGGACTCGTTGGGTTTCTTCCTGAAAAAGGTTCATATCAATGTAGATACATTGGCTGCTTTGCTGAAAGACATAGAACTGACAGCCGTGGAATTGAATTTCAACTGTTGTATCACACGTGCCGCAGACCTGCTGTCAGCATTCTCCGCATATGTCAAAAAGGTTGGTGCTGATCCGAATAAATGTCGTGGCTCGGTCAGCTACGACCCGTTCAAAAAGCAGCTCGTCCGCGGCGTATCCAATCCCGATTGGGTGAAGATGACACTCCCCGTCATGGATGCTGCACGCGAACTGCCTGCTTTCCGGGTGCTCAATGTAAATGCCGTGAATCTGTCCGATGCCGGCGCATTCATTACCCAAGAGCTGGGATATGCTTTGGCTTGGGGTGCAGAGCTGTTGGACAAGCTCACCGATGCCGGCTACAAGCCGGAGGAAATCGCCTCACGCATCAAATTCAACTTCGGTATAGGATCCAACTACTTCATGGAGATAGCCAAGTTCCGTGCCGCTCGCTGGCTGTGGGCTCAGATCGTCGGCTCGTATGGCGATCAGTACAAGAACGAAACGGCCAAGATCCACCAGCATGCTACGACATCCATGTGGAACAAGACCGTCTTCGATGCGCACGTAAACCTACTGCGTACGCAGACCGAAGCTATGTCCGCAGCGATAGCCGGAGTGGACTCCATTACCGTATTGCCTTTCGATGTCACCTATCAGCAGAGCGACGACTTCTCGGAGCGTATCGCTCGCAACCAGCAGCTTTTGCTCAAAGAGGAGTGCCACTTCGACAAGGTTATCGACCCTTCGGCCGGATCTTATTATATAGAGACGCTGACCAACTCCATCGGAGAGGAAGCGTGGAAGCTGTTCCTCTCCGTAGAGGATGCGGGCGGCTTCACTCAGGCTGCTGAGACGGCAAGCGTTCAGAAGGCTGTCAATGCAAGCAATATCAAACGCCACCAGTCGGTGGCGACTCGCCGCGAGATCTTCCTCGGGACCAACCAGTTCCCCAATTTCACGGAAGTTGCCGGCAATAAGATTACTCTTGCTCAGGGAGAGCATGACTGCAACTGTGTCAAATCCATCGAACCCCTGAACTTCAATCGAGGAGCATCCGAATTCGAAGCTCTCCGTCTGGCAACGGAAAAGAGTGGCAAAACGCCCGTCGTCTTCATGCTCACTATCGGCAATCTGGCCATGCGTCTGGCACGCTCTCAGTTCTCAAGCAACTTCTTCGGCTGTGCCGGCTACAAGTTGATCGACAATTTGGGTTTTAAGTCCGTGGAGGAAGGTGTGGATGCAGCATTGGCAGCGAAAGCCGATATTGTGGTGCTCTGCTCCAGTGACGATGAATATGCCGAGTATGCTCCGGCTGCATTTGACTATCTCGCCGGCCGTGCCGAGTTCGTAGTGGCCGGTGCACCGGCTTGTATGGCGGATCTTGAGGCCAAAGGCATCAAGAACTATGTGCATGTGAAGTCCAATGTCCTCGAAACGCTTCGTGCCTTCAACGACAAATTCGGTATTCGGTAGTATCCATCCCTAAAGCAAAGAATCAAAGATGAAACCTAATTATAAAGACATCGATATAAAGTCCGCCGGCTTCGTGGCTAAGGATGCTGCGCGCTGGGCGGAAGAAAAGGGCATCGTGGCTGACTGGCGTACTCCGGAGCAAATCATGGTAAAGCCCCTCTATACGAAAGACGACCTCGAGGGCATGGAGCATCTCGACTATGTGTCCGGCCTGCCTCCTTTCCTGCGAGGTCCCTATAGCGGTATGTACCCCATGCGTCCGTGGACTATTCGCCAGTATGCCGGATTCTCCACGGCGGAAGAGTCCAACGCCTTCTATCGTCGCAATCTGGCCTCCGGTCAGAAGGGACTGTCCGTGGCATTCGACTTGGCCACGCACCGCGGCTATGACGCGGATCATTCGCGCGTGGTGGGCGATGTCGGGAAGGCCGGTGTTTCCATTTGCTCGCTGGAAGACATGAAAGTCCTTTTCGACGGTATTCCGTTGAGCAAGATGTCCGTTTCCATGACGATGAACGGAGCCGTTTTGCCCGTCTTGGCTTTCTACATCAATGCCGGACTGGAGCAGGGCGCGAAGCTCGAAGAGATGGCTGGAACGATCCAGAACGACATCCTCAAGGAGTTCATGGTGCGTAACACTTATATCTATCCGCCCGAATTTTCGATGCGGATCATTGCCGACATCTTCGAGTACACCTCTCAGAATATGCCCAAGTTCAATTCGATCTCGATCTCCGGTTATCACATGCAAGAGGCAGGTGCCACCGCCGACATCGAAATGGCTTATACGCTGGCAGACGGTATGCAGTATCTCAAAGCTGGTATCGATGCCGGTATTGATGTGGATGCTTTTGCTCCTCGTCTCTCTTTCTTCTGGGCTATCGGTGTCAATCACTTTATGGAGATTGCCAAGATGCGTGCGGCGCGCCTTCTTTGGGCCAAGATCGTGAAGAGCTTCGGGGCGAAGAATCCCAAGTCATTGGCTCTGCGTACACACAGCCAGACGTCAGGCTGGTCACTGACGGAGCAGGATCCGTTCAACAATGTCGGACGTACCTGTATCGAAGCTATGGCGGCCGCTTTGGGGCACACCCAGTCACTGCACACCAATGCTCTCGATGAGGCCATCGCTCTGCCGACGGACTTCTCGGCACGTATTGCCCGTAATACCCAGATCTATATTCAGGAGGAAACCCTCGTCTGCAAGGAGATCGATCCATGGGGCGGCTCCTACTATGTGGAAAGCCTGACCAACGAACTCGTCCACAAGGCGTGGGAGCTGATCAAGGAAGTACAGGAGATGGGTGGAATGGCAAAGGCTATCGAGACCGGACTGCCCAAGCTGCGTATCGAAGAAGCCGCAGCCCGCACGCAAGCTCGTATCGACTCGCACCAGCAGGTCATCGTGGGGGTGAACAAGTATCGTCTGCCCAAGGAGGATCCTATCGATATTCTTGAGATCGACAATACGGCTGTTCGTAAGCAGCAGATAGAGCGTCTCGACGATCTTCGCTCTCACCGTGATGAAAAAGCGGTGAAAGAAGCCCTTGAGGCCATCACCAAATGCGTGGAAACGAAAGAGGGCAACCTGCTCGACCTTGCTGTCAAAGCAGCCGGGCTGCGTGCCTCTTTGGGCGAGATCTCGGATGCATGTGAAAAGATCGTGGGAAGATATAAAGCTGTAATCAGAACTATTTCAGGCGTGTACTCATCCGAATCGGGAGAAGACAAAGACTTTGCCCATGCCAAAGAATTGGCAGAGAAATTTGCGAAGAAAGAAGGCCGTCAGCCGCGTATCATGATCGCCAAGATGGGACAGGACGGGCATGACCGTGGTGCCAAAGTGGTCGCTACCGGTTATGCCGACTGCGGATTCGACGTCGATATGGGGCCGCTGTTCCAAACGCCGGAAGAAGCCGCTCGTCAGGCTGTGGAAAACGACGTGCACGTGATGGGCGTTTCCTCTCTGGCAGCCGGTCACAAGACGCTGATCCCTCAGGTAATAGCAGAGTTGGAGAAGCTCGGCCGTCCGGACATCCTGGTTACAGCCGGAGGTGTGATACCGGCGCAGGATTACGACTTCCTCTATCAGGCCGGCGTCGCCGCCATCTTCGGCCCTGGTACTCCCGTGGCCTATTCGGCAGCGAAAGTGCTCGAGATTCTCTTGGAAGAATAATCTCTACTCCCGATAAGGAGTATTTCAGTATTCTCTCTATGGCCGCTCATACGGTTCCTCGAAAGGGAGTCGTATGAGTGGCTTTTTTTCTGCCCTGACCGATGTTCTGTCTCACCGAAAGAGGCTGTCTGAAGACTTTGCTCTTAATGGAGAATCCTTTATGCCGGCTACCCTTTCTGGTGTATAGTTCCACAATCCCGGAGGAGTTGTATCTTCTGTCGTTAAGAGATGAATCGTATCATCAAAATCAGCCCTATGTCTAATCCTTAGAATACCCTTTTTCGTTAGATAGAAAGGTGTGTAACAGTCAGTATCCTATGTTGCTGTCTTTTGCAGATTTCTTGTTGCCCAGATCTTCGTTGCAAGTGTTTTAAGGGTGCCATTCTGCACAATACTTTATAAATGCGTCCTTTTGCCTGTTCCAGTCCAGAGTATTATCTTCCTTTCTGCTTAATTTAAGATAGATTGTATCGAGTCCTTCGCTGTCATCAATTTTAATAGCTTTATTTAGTGATGTTAGCCATCCGAGACTTTGGAATGTAGTTCCCGGGAGGAGTATAGAAAAAGTCTCTTTCTCCAATGCCCATGCTGCACCCATTTCATTCAGACAGACTTCACTCTTTTTGTAGTTGTCAGAAATTAGAAAGAGTATCAAGCTTGATGTCCGTAGATTTTCCTTTATAAAAGAAGGGATACCTTCTCCTGGCTCCACGCCTGTGTCTTCTCTTGATGTATAAATAATGTCCGAAGTGTCGAAACCACAAGACAGCCTTAGGATTTTATCGACAAACTCACCTATCAACGAACTGTCTTTAGAGGCGTGGCTAAGAAAAACTTTGTGATAGTATGATTTTCCTACCAATTTATACTTCGTTACTACAGCCCATTCTTTTGCTGCATTTAAAATGTCTGTAAAAGAGTTGCATTCTAGGTAGATATGAGGTAGGTATGTGTAAGGTTTACAATATACATCAGCCAACGAGGCTCTTTGAATAGATCTCCGTACACAAAAGACATATGATGATTGAATACGATGTTGAAAGTTCACATTGTCTTCATCAAAGTTGATTTCAATGTCATTTATCTGTAATCCTTTTTGTATGAGGACTGATTTTATTTCCTGTATCTGATTTTCGTTTAGTTTCATATTGATGCTAAAATTCTGTTATAAGCCTCTATTCAGAGCTAAAAATAGTGATTATTCTTATTGCCCTTGATTCGAATTTGGAACTATTCATACATGAAGCTCTTTTTCATGAATGTGGGATATGCTTTCAGAAGCTCCTTTTCGAACGGTGAAACTCCTAACAACGACTTTCATTTGCGAGGCTACAAAGCTTTTAGTCGAGATCTTTCTGTGCGAAGAAAGGAACAGGACTTCAGGATCATTGTGAGCGATTGCAGTCGAGATATTCTTTGGCTTTCTGTTTGTACTGATCGCTAATTGGAGTGATCGAATGGTTTCCTTCAGAAAATACTCGTTTGTGTAAGCATGAATAAGCTTTCATAGTACCTCGTTTGATGTGTGTCTGCTACGATGCATCTTTGAAGTTTATCCTCATCTTAATGCCTTTTCTTTACATCTTCTTCACGTGCAATAAAATCTGCGGATATGGAGCCGAAAAACGTGGCGTGAGAATTTTTTCGTTTTGGTGTGGGAAGTAAATTTTTTACGCGCCAAAACGAAAACTTTCCCGCGCGTCTTTTCGCGAAAAGACGAACCGCAATTCGTGCATTTCCGGTTCCGGAAAACATTTTCAAAACGAAGTTTGGCTATTTTTGTTGTCAATATCAAATAAAAACGCAGATAGCTAAAAAACAAAAAGAGAGCTTATGAAAACTATTCTTCTCGCACTACTGATGAGTGTCAGCGGACTCATGCTACAAGCACAGTCCGGCGCACAATCTTCCTCCGTGCAAGCCGGAACCACTCAAAATAGAACGCTGAAAATGAAAGTGGCCATTAGCCGATTCTCCAACGAAACGCAGTATGGAAAAGGCATCTTCTATGACCGAGACAGCGATCCCATGGCCAAGCAGGCGTTGGATATTTTATCGACTAAGTTGGCCGGTACGGGGAAGTTTATCCTGCTTGAGCGTGAAGATCTCGACAAGATAGAGGAAGAGCTGAAGAACAATGCTGCCTCCAAGCAGACCATTGGTGCGGACTACCTCATTCTTGGGTCGATAACGGAATTCGGCCGTAAGACGACAGGCAATGACGGTGTCTTTACTGCCACTAAGAGCCAGATCGTGCAAGCCGGCGTAAGTATCAGGATCGTAGATGTGGCTACCGGTATGATCATCTATTCGGAAGAGGGCAAGGGAACGGCCGAGACAACCACGAAGTCCACGCTGGGCTTCGGCGGTAAGGCCGGATTCGATGCTACGCTCAGCGACAAAGCCATATCCGCTGCTATAGATATGCTGGTGGAAAATATAATAAACAAGTGTACGGACAAACCCTGGCGTACCTACTTCCTCAATGTCGATGAGGATGGCATCATTATAGCCGGAGGACAGTCGCAAGGCCTTCGGGAGGGAGACCTCTTCGATGTTATGCTCCGTGGCAAGAAGGTGAAAAATCCCCAGACAGGAGTCGCATTTGAGCTGCCCGGCAAGAAAGTGGCGACCATCAGGGTAGAAGCTGTAGGCGGCGATACGCAGGAGACGGAATTTGCCGTTGCTACGCTGGTCAGCGGCCAATTCGACGCAAGCGAGCCGGACAAGTATTACATCGAACAACCACGCTAACCGTTCTTTCAAAATCAGATCGTTATGAAAAGAAATATCATCAGTTCCCTCCTCGTTTTGCTCGTCCTCGTGACGAGTGTGGCAGCCTTCAGCTCCTGCGGATCTGTGGCATCGGCCAGTTATGGGATGCAGGACGAGAGTTACCTGATCGTGACTGCAAGTAAGCAATACCTGGGTAAGACCGTCTTCGTCACCATCGATGGCGACTCTGCTGTGCAGGCAGTGCCCATCAAGGAGAAGCATGCCGTGCGCAAAGGCAAGCGCATAGTCGTAAGTCCGGGCAAGCATACGGTAGTCGTCACAGACCGAGCCGGAGTCCGACTATATGAAAAGCAGATATTCGTATCGACCAATAATGGGAAAATGATCCATTTGCCATAACCGAAATGTAGAGACCAAGGGCAAAGAGCCGGAGACAGCCTTTGCCCTTACCTAAAAGATGTAATTCGAATACTCTGCAGATTATGAAGAAAATTCTACTTGCCGGTCTTGTGTGTTTCGTCGCTTTCGCATTTTCCAACTGTGGTACCAAGACGCTCTATTCTTGGCATGGCTATGAAGAAAAATCGTATGCATACTCGAAAAAACAGACACCCGAGGCCGAACAAAAGCTATTAAAAACCTATGAGGAAATCATCAAGGAACAGGGCGGTATACGCAAGACTGTTCCCCCTGGTGTATATGCCGAATACGGTTATCTCCTCGTCAAGAAAGGACGGATAGAAGAGGGCATCCGGATGCTCAAGATGGAGATGGCCCTTTATCCCGAAAGCAATTTATTTGTCAGCAGAATCATCGAACAACTACAGAACCCATGAGAATGCCGATCAGAGCTGCTTTTTCACGTACTATCGCTTTGTGCGCCCTCCTCTCCCTCTCCATGGCCGGAAGCGGATATGCGCAAGAGTCGATCAAGAAAGTAGTATATTCTAAGATGTACGAAGAGTCTCCCGTGGCTATCCTCATTATGCCGCCGATCAATGAGACCAATCACGTAGAGGCGCAGGACTATTTCTTCTCCACGCTTACGATGCCTTTGGTGGAGAAAGGGTTCTACGTCTTCTCCCCGTACCTCGCCATGGAACTTTTGCGTCAGGAGAGTGCAGGGGATGCCGAGCAATTTCTGGAAGGAAATCTCAAGCCGTTTTACGATGTATTTCAGGCCGATGCGGTGCTTTTCACTATAATCAAGAATTGGTCTAAAGCTGCTCTCGTCTCCACTGTCAGCGTACAGGTGGAATACATCTTGCGCTCGGCCAAAACCAATGAGGAGCTGTTCCGCCGCAGTGCCGATGTCTCTGTGGACTGTTCTATCAGCAGCGGCAATGGTATTCTGATCGATATGCTTGCCAATAGCCTTGCTACTGTCGCAACGGATAAGGTGGTCGCTGCCAGAAAGGCCAATGCTTTCATCCTTCAGGATATGCCTCATGGCAAATACTCTCCCAAAGGAGGACGTGACGGAGCGGACAGAGTCGGGCCGCAACATCTCACCGGGATCACAGTAAAGTAGAGGGTATGACGATCTGCCGAATACTTCCCCAAAAGTAATCGGGACACAGCGTAGCGTGGATATGCCGCTCTGTGTCCCGATTATTTATAAGGAGAGAATGAAATATGATCTAATTTGTCACTTGAATCCTTTGGTCATAGAAGTAATTCATTTTGACGATGATGTCTTCGGACGATTCCACTTTGTTTGACTTGAAAGGAAGCTGGAACTCCCTGTTCTGAGGCATTGTCGTCAATACGTATTTGTACAAGGTCTTTCCTCCCTCTATCCCTATGGTCATCCCGGGATTAGCCGGGTAGAAGTTTTCTGTAAAGACTTTGAACGTAATAGGTAGCAGAGCCTCATTAAACACTTCCGGTAGTTTCGCCTTGATTGTCAGAGGTTTTGCTTGCCCTGTAGGCAAAGCTACATTTACTACATTGTTCGAGGCCGCTTGTCCGTTTGCCTGAAAAAGATCATAGGAGTATGGATTGCGAACCACAATACAAACCTTTCGTTTGAGGTCGGGATTGCCGGTGATACCTAATACTATATCTGTTATATAGGCTCCCGTGGAGGGTGGGTTCTGATTCAATGTTAGGGTAATCTTCCCATTACCATCATTAACCGGAACGCCCATCACCGCTTGTCCGTTTATGTGAGTCACATTGTCTACGACTATCTTGTTATTCTCCGCAGTGGTTGACCCCTGAGGAGTATAGGAGGCAATAATATAGCCTGTAGCTTCCTTATTGACAAAGGCCATATAAGTACTGTTCACAGTAAGCAGGCCGGTACCGTCCGAGAATGAGGGGAAGACCTGCACCTCGGGGCTGAGTGCAATGTTGTTGGCTGCAGCTCCTTGTAAAGCTCCCTCGATGGAGGGATACCCTGCCGTTTTGGCTTGCAGGATACTGACTTTATAAAAATGATTTCGAATTACATCGTACCGATCTTTGTCGGCATTGACCAAGTCGATTTTATAATAACTATAGGCAGCGGAGGGGGTTTCGTATTTGGCTTTCACAATCAAGCAGGTGATTTCTGTTTGTATGGAATTTTGACGTTCAAATCCATAGAAAAAATTGTTGTCTCCCGCCGGTTTGAAATGTTGAGGAGCCGCAAAGGTCGTGCCGGCCGGCTCGGTAACATAGTCATTGACAAACTCGCCGGTACTTGGGTTGAAAGGAGCCAACGTGCCTTTGTTCAGAGAATTGTACAATGAAAAGGATACATCGTATAACTTGCTCTGAGAAGGCTCTGCAACGTACAAGGCAAACTTGGCCATGTTGCGGAGTAATTTAATCTGACCCAAATCTGTAGCGGTTGCTATACCTGTGTCATAGGTTTTCTTTGCCCACATCCGGATGGTCTCTTGGTCGTCCTGTACAGAAAATGAAGGCACCATCTCTTTCTGGCTGTGACCTACCCACGTCTGTGGGTTCAGCAAGTTATAGTTGGCTATGAAGTGAATGGTTCTTTTTTTATCAGAAGCGGTAATAGTAGCAGTGAAATTTTGTCCTGAAATATTTGCTGCAGCTCGTTCCAGAAAACAGCCATCTTCGTCGAAGACCCAGAGCTCGAGACTTTCTACCGCATTCTCTTTGTTGAAAGTGGCTATCCTGACAGGGTATTCCGACGCGATTATGCTTCCTCTGACCTCCACCATCTGTCCGGGACAGGGCTCGTGCCGATCTGCTACACATGATGTGAGTAGCAATAGCAAAAGTATATACTGAAACTTTTTCATCGTTCTCTTCATTTTTTCTTCCTGATATCGTCTTTCACATCTCGAACGCAGCGGACGTGCGCTCTGCTTTCTGAAACGTTGTTCACAAATTCTCCATCGGGGTTGTGAATGGCCGGGTGTTTGAGGTTGCTCCAATAGTATTTACCGGTCATGATAGCCTTCACAGCACTCTTTGGGTCTTTTTGCAGTCTATACACTAATTCCACTTCTTTTTTGGTAGGTAAGCGCCAATCGTTTAAGATAACCTCAGCTCCGTTGACCACACGTTTCTCCCAGTATTCTGCACAAGTCCCTAATGCATTTCGAGTCGTGGCACTTCCTGACGCATAGTTCGAATGGATGTTATACCCGCCTATTACCTTTTCGTAAGGTTGTATGACAGTCGCACCTAACTGAGAGGCCAATTCGAAAGAAGGTGATACCATTTGGGATGTTTCTGTTGAACTATTGGTTACATCGTCACTGTATACCAAACCACTGGGAATTCCCGGACTGTTTTGATAATAAAAGTCTTTGTTTTCTCTCGGGGGGAATCCGGTCACCATATCTCCTGTGGGAGCCAGAATGACGATGTGATAAATCGCTTTGTTGTTTAGCCCGGGCGCAAGGTTTCCTCCCGGTTGCCAAGAGGATGCAGTACCCATTGTGTGGACTACATACTCTGACGGATTTTGAACAATCGTAACTTGCTTCGTTAGCCCACCTTTCAGATTCTTCACTGTAAAAGTGATTTTCTTTGGAACGTTGTTGACCGGAAGGATCGAGCTAACCTTGATCTTACCTGATTCTTCCGTTACGATCGGGAATTGACCGATGTGCGATTCCGGTGCAGTCTGATTAGGATGGTAGTGAACTGTTGTTTCTATTCCGGTTTCTCCATTCACAAAAGTGTAAGAAGCCTTGACATCCTTAATTTCAATTGTGGAAGAGCTCTTATAGTCGAGGTGGGTCTCTGTGATCAGATTCATCACGCTTTCTTGTGGAATTACCTCCAGATACTGCGTGTCAGGGAGAGTCTGGTCGTCCGCATGCTCTGACCATGGTAAAACGCAGAATGTACCGTTCAGTGCTATCGGGTTCTCTTCCTCCAGGCCTCCCAGCACTTCTATCGTCACACTCATGTCATAGAGGTAGTTGCTGCGGATTTTATTGTCCGAAGCGTTGATGGGAACTCTGTAATAGTATGCTTTGGCCAGATTGTCTGTTTGACCATCTTGTTTAAGCTTGATCATCAGAATAAGCTCGGGCCGCTGATCTGCGGGAGTGGTTTCTTCCCACTGATTATAATAGGAGTAAAAGTGAACAACTGTCCCATTTGCTTCGTTCAGCTCCTTATAAGGAATGACACCACCTGCATCGGCTCCTGACGGAATATCTTCGAATTGCAGATACCCCTTGTTCACGTAGTTCCTGTATTTGGCCTGAGGAAGCCCTACCATCGTGTATCCTTCAACGATAACTGTTGGGCTTTTCAACCTGATTTTTGCCGCCACTCGCTTTAGATTGATGTTGCCAAGCTGTTTGCCTTCGGATGTCGTCATATTGATCTGCTTCGACGTAAAGCCGTACATGGCGAACTTGTCGGGAGGTGTCCCGGAAGATGAGGAAACGGCAATATCATTGCTGATTACCTTTTTAGGAAGATCTGTCTCCGAATTGGGACCGGCGAAACCATGAACGTTGGCGATTAAGTAGATATTAAATTCTTTCGTGCCATCGAACTGTCCGTACATGTGTTGAGGTACAGGGATTATATAATTGCCTACGGACTGTACTGTCGGAACGGCTTCCCATACCTTTGTTCCACCATGGTAGAAAACCACAGCCAAATGCTCTATCGCATTTTCTCCATAAGAGGTCTCTCCTGCCTCAGTGCTACGCCCTTCCCCTCCTTCCGAAAGCTGCACCCTTAGGATAAGCGAAGACGGATCTGTCTCAGGATTGTCTACCTTTTCGTGGATACACCCTGTCACAATAGAGACAAAGAGTATAGCCAATAGATTTATCTTAAGTTTCGTTTTCATCTTAGTTTCTTCTTGTCCTTTAGTGCCCTTGTTGTACGATGGTAATGTCTGTCAGCTGGACGCCATTACCTTTCTTTAGAACTACCTTTTTTCCATTCACGGTAAAGTACAGTTTCGCCTGTCGGTCGTGGTTCGTAGGTGCTTTCAGTGGCTTAACGATAACAGTGTATCCTGTATACCCATCAGCTTCCCCTGTGTTTACACCATTGACCGTATCGAATCCGAATTCCAATCCGTTATCGAGTGTCGCATGCCATTGGCTGCCATCTGTTCCTTTGATTTTGATTTGAATGGTAAGCGGGTTGGAGATGGTCACGTTGTTTTGAGGGAGTTCGAGGATATTCTCCGGCTGAATTAGCGCAAAATATGGTACGAGAAAACCATGATCCAAGTTCTCTACCGTCCACGGAAGGACTGTGGTCGTGAGGAGCAAGCTGCTGAATTCGCCGATTTTTGTGATTGTCCCGTCCAGTTTATAATGGTGGTTGCGGTGGATGGCGTAGTGATGATCGGCCGTAGTGGTCTGATCGTTCACATAGGCATAGTAGCGCGTCTTGATGCCATTGTAGAGGGCGTCTACCACAAGCTGCGTAGCACGGCCTGTAGAGTCCGCTGCAGAGCCTATGTTTTCATATACGTAGAGCGGAGCAGCTGCGGGGATGATGCTCTGTGCGCTACCGTTGTTCGTCAATGGAACATCATAGACATTCATCCAATTCCAATATCCTGTAGGCTTGCTCGTACTACCTTCGAGCAGGCGAGAGTTCTTGGCGTTGCGAAGAATCTGTACGTTGGTAATCTTGATTACATTGCTACCGGGAGTAACTTGCTTGATGTCCAGTGTGATTTTGGCTGCAATGCGGTTGAGGCTGACGTTTGCTTCCACAGTGTTTTGCGGGTTAAGGGTTGCTATCACCATTCCCGTCATGGTGAAGGGTTGAACTATCGGCCCGTTCACGTCAGGAGCCTGAATATCATCAAGTTCTTTCTTGAAAAGGATTTTGTTCAGTTTTGTCGTGAGAGCATCGGGTTCGTTGGCAATCACGTATATGTGGCGAGGCCCGGCATGTGCGCTGATCGCAAAAGGATTTTGAAAATCGGATTGTCCCGATATGAATAGTTTTTGGTTGTCGAGAGCCCAAAGGCCGTTTAGCCCTTCGCGAAAGACGAATATGCGCACTTTCTTTATCAGATCTTCACCTGAGTAGAGATCTCCGTTTCGTATTTCAACGTCGTCAAGCGACATCTTTACCGTTGCCACATCGTCCGAGGTGGGCTGATCGGGATTATCTTCCTTGGTACATGCTACCGCCCCCATCGTAAAAAGCAATAACAGGAGAAGGCGTGGAAGTAGTCCCGAAGGATGGTGGAAGTATTTCATTTTCGTAATAGTTGTCAGATTAGTATTCTGCATATTGTTGCACTACGTCCCAAGGAGTGACGGATACGATCACGCTGAGGTTTGCACCACGGAGATCTATGTAGATGTTCAGCATTTTGCCTACAACGGGAATGAAAGGCACTCCATCCGACCCTGCACTGAAGTTTAGCAACTCTTCCCCATATGCATAGAGCTTGAGGTGCAAAGGAGTGGAGTCGAGGGTGGGATAAATACGGAAGATGGAAGAAATGAAATCCCCGTTTTGGATCTGTCCGTCGGGACGGTATTGAACGGCATTGCCGATGAGGTCGGCGAGGCCGGTATAGGTGTCGGGAGTTTCTCCCAGAAGAATGTCAGCATAGTCTGGCAGTTGTCTGGGGCCATTAGCGTCCAGCCACTCTTGATAGCCACGTATTATGATATGTACCTGTGCCGTACGGCGGTAGATATCGACAGTTTGGTCTGTACCCTGTTCGATGGAGCCATACTCTATCGGGCAGGTCAGTATGCCGGAAAAAAGGTCTTCAGGCGATTGGGCTATACCATTGGTAGAGGCCAGTCTGAAGAATAAGTCTTTGACGTTCTGCACATCGGCTGTCTCTGCCAACATGCGATCGTCGGGATTGGCCCATGCCACGAAAGAAACAGTGGTTGGCCCGTCGTATTCCAATGGTATAGGTTTGCGTGCAGCCACTTCTGCGGCGTCCATCATCAGGCGATCGATGCGCCGGCCGGTTTCGTCGAAGACGAAAATAACGACGCGCTGCACGGCTCCGGATTCGGTTATATCCTGCATATCGGCATCCCATGCCCTGACAGTGAGGCGAAACGGACGGGGACAATCGGAATAGTCCTCTTTAACACATCCGCCAAACATTCCGGATACGAGTAAGATCAGCACCGATACGATATATTTCTTAGCGTCGTTCATAACTATAATTCTTTGATTGGTGATTCAGATTTCCCTATTCGATTTTAGAGAGAATGAATACAGGGAGTGGAGCGAACCCCGCTCCCTGTATTCCAATGTAAACAAACTATGAAAGTTTTTTCTTTTATTGGTTTGAGGGTTGATTACCAAGTAGCATTCTGACCAACGAGAACCCACTCAGCTACAGTACACTGTACGTTCAAGTGAGCAGACTCTGTGATAGGATTCTCGGGATTGTTTGTTCCAGGCCCTGTGATTGTCAGCTTAATATCATACTTATGGTTACGCTCAATTTTATTCTTAGGCGTATAATTGCTGTCATAAGTATAGTTGTTGCTGTTGAAGTTTACCAATACAGGGTAATAGGTCTTGCCTTCTGCGTCCACCCAATTGGCGGCCTGAGCAGCTGCTAAATCGGTTCCCGTCAGGTCGGCTCCGTTTTTCTGAAGTTTGCCATAAACACATAGGATTGTCGGATGAATAGTCCCACCGTTAGCTGAGTAGTCATTTTCTAATACATAGAAGCCCTGAGGAGCACCAGCAGTAGGTGCAACGTAATCACGGCTCAACCAAGGAACATTGGCATAGTTGGTAGGTGTGTAAGCACCGTTAAATGTGGTCAAAGAACCTGTCAGATAATTAGCGTCTGCATTCACGAGTGTTGCCCCGAACAAATTAGATTGCTTCTTTGCAATGAGACCATAAATCTTTTCAGGGGTAAATGTGTAAATGTTATCGTAGGCTGCGCTCATCTGCACTTTAATTTCGGTGAAAGCCATGCGAGCATGTACACGTTTGATTTCAAGAGCAGCATTCTCAATGTGATTACCCTCTCCGACTCCATTGTATCCAATATAGTTCTTGCCTGCCTTCAAAACGATTGCTTTTGGCTCGGCCGTCATGATCAACCCTGCAGCCTCTTGATTTTCTTTAGTCAGTTCAGTTGTCAATGCTTTTACGTCTGCAAGAGTCTTGCCAGTCAGATCCATTGTTCCCGTATTGGCCATTACGACCAGCGTGCGTGAGCCTGCACCACATTTGATATTCTCAACCTTAGTCGCATTTTCGGCTGATTCGATGGCTTCCTGCTGTTCTCCATTATAAACCATTACGGTCAACTTAGCCACTTTTGCTTCGTCATCTGCAACCCCGAAAGCACGATTCGGATTGCTGGTCTTCAATACTACGCTAATGGTAGCGTTACCTTCTACAACGGGTTCTGCTTCGTTGTCTTTGTTACAAGCTGTCATAGCAAGGGCAGCAAGTCCCAACAAGAAAAACTTAGTCTTTTTCATCTTGTTTTTGTTTTAAAAGTGAATATTGTTTTATTAGGATCTTTTTTGATTTAGAGATTGTCCTGCATATAGTGTCGCAGTTCGTCGAGGTTATGCTGCGCTCCGGGCTGGCCTTGCTGAGCAGCGCGAGTAAGGTAGCTTTCGGCTTCAGCCCATTTTTCGCTGTAAGCATATGCCAAGCCTAACAGCATCCATAGCTTGGGTTCGCTCTTACGCGCTTCGAGGCGAGCCAGAGCTTGTGGATACCTGCCGGCACGAAGGTCTATGATGGCCGCATTGGCTGTCGGTTCTATCGCTTTCGGGAAAGCTTTCTCGGCTGTTGTCCACGTCTCGTAGCGTTCGTAGCTCCCTTCCGGATAGCTCTGTGCTACGGCGTAGACCTCTGCCAGACTCAGACGAGAGGGGTGTGTCTTGATAATTTCACGTGCTTTGTCCAACTCAAATCCTTTGACCACGATATGGAAAGTGAGTTCGCTTCGGCGAAGCGGGGGGTAATAGTCCGAGAGCAATGTGGCATAGAGAGAGCCTCCATCGATGGCTTGCAGAGCAGCTGTGCGCTCGCCGGCCGGCTTTTGGTCTATGATGTCCAATATGGCAGCCTTTTGTGAGAGGTCGCTCTTGACCACTGCAGTGCGCAGACCTGCCCAGTCGGGTCCTTTCCAATCGTTTTCGAATCGATTCTTCAGGATCGGGTACTTGCGCATAAGATAGTCTGCAAAGGAGTGTGCCCGATCCTTAGAAAGCTGTACGTTGTACTCTACACCCCCTTCCGGTGAGGCGTATCCTACCATGCTGAGTTTCTCGAAAGTGATGTCGCTATCGCCTCTGATTTCTTTCAGTTTGCTATCGATACGTGCCAGTTCTGTGGGGTTGCCATCAAAATCCGGTAGTACAGTATATTTCCCTACCCGATAGGCCAGGTGAGCGGAGAGGGTTTCTTCACGTTTTTTCAGTAGTTCGCCTTCCGGTACTATGATTTGGTATCGGTAGTCTGCTTCATACAGTGGTACCAAAGCATCGTCCGTAAGTGTCGTTTCTTCTGAACCGAGCGGGCAGTCCGCGCAACCGGTGTTTTCTGCCAAAAGAATCATGGAAGAATGGCGCATCCACGGCCTATAAGGTGTAGCCGCAGAATAGTCCATGCTCTGTTCCTTGCCATTGTGACGCTTTACCATGGCCGAAGGTTTGGTGTCAGGTTGATTGTAGATGTGGTGTTTGTCGAGAGTGATACGACGATCGATGATCCGGTAGCGTCTGTTCCCCATAAGCAGAAATGGACGAAGAGCGACCTGATCGTTCGACGTATTGGAGCGGATAATGGGTGTAACCACCATCAGCAGATTGCTCTTCATATCCGGCATGGCCGTCAGATTCAGGTTCATCTTTACGTTGGCAGTATGTCCCGTTTTCTTGATCACGTGCTTCTCGCTTATCTTAACACCTCCTAGATGGGTCTGAGCTATCACGGCAAGCGTGGACATTCCGAAGAGAAGCGACAGGATGATATAGCGACTCTGTTTCATATAGCTTGTCAGTATAATTATGGTATTACTTAATGATGTATATGAGCGAAAGTGTAGCTTTCGTTACGCCGAAGTAGTTGTACTTACCTTCTTCGATCTTTTTGCCGCACTTGGCACATTCGAATTTGTCATAGTCGAAGTGGACGAATCCTCCGCTGATCGATGCCTCCAGATTCCATCTTTTGCCCAACAACCATTGATAGCCATAGGTCAGGCCGGCACCGATGGCGTATCCTTCGTGTCGATAGTTGTTGAGATTTTTGAGCCGACCGACAGGGATGTCGATATCATTCACATTGTACTCTCCTCCGATGCCATGAAGTCCGAAGAAGTGGCCGGAGAAAGCCTCACACGTCCAATAGCGAAGTTCCGGAGCCACGAGCCAATGTTTGAGCTTGCGATGGTGGCTGAATGTGAAAGGATTGTAACCTCCCGAAACATCGAGTGTCCACTTCTTACCCATGCGAAACTCCAATCCTGCATTAGGTGTAGTCGTGCCCCAATAAAGCAGATTGGTCTTTAGCCCGATCTGCTGTGCCCGAAGGGAGGGGATCAGTCCTGCAATCAGAGCGATCCCGATAAGCAGCAATCGTGTTTTCCTTTTCATATGTTTTTATAATAGTTGCTTACAGTCTATAGATGTAACCACATGAAAAACAGAAAGAGGGAGCAACCTTAGACTGCCTCCTTTTCCTGTCCTTTACTCACAAGCAAAGTTAGACTGTGTCATTGGGGATTTTCTACGTGAAAACACCTGACTTTTTTGCGTGTTAATACGTATTTTAGGGGCTATCGGTGCCTGGTCGCTGTATTCCGGCCCGATCTTTCGATTGGAATCTTGTTTAATACACTTTTTTGAGATGTCATTTTTTTTCTTTTTGCGCGAGGAAGGATCGGGAGATAATTTTCGTTCGAAAGGATGGAGACGTGTGGTTCGCAAAAACGTGGTTCGTAAAAGTTTTTCTTTTGGTTCGGGAACTCAAAAAAAGACGCGCCAAAACGAAAAAAAAGACACGCCAAAATTTTCAGAAACACGCGCCGTTTTTTGAGCCTTTTACGCTTGACTTTTTTCTCTGAGATGAGAACGAAGACTTCAGAAAGTGCCTCTCTTATATTATATATGGTGTATAGTTCCGGAATAAGCCTTTTTCAAGGGAAGAGTGGACGTCGCTCGGCGAATCGCTTTTTTGCTATTTTTGCGGCCGCTAATCAAAAAGTCAAACCCATTATGAAAAAGAAACTGACATTACTTTCGATCCTATTGGCTGTCGTTTTCAGCCCCATAGCAAATCTTTCGGCACAAAGCGAAAGAAAACACACATTGAAACGCCATCATGTTGCATTGGACCTACTTGGCAATAAAGGCTTCGTAGGTGCTTCGTACGAATACCGTTTGGGAGATAAGATCAATTGGCTTGGCCTTAGAGCCGGATTAGGCTTTATGGGGGTATCACAATCAGGCCTTTACACATCCGGAGACAGCTTCCTTTGGGGTAAAGTTGCGGCTGAGGCTGTCTTACTACCCATGGAGTGCAATGTGCTGTTAGGAGCGAAAAATCATCATTTGGAGCTGGGTCTTGGCATGGTGCCCCTTCTGGCCAGAGGGCATTCGTCTGCCTATTACAACGACCATTTGCAAGAGGACAGCTCATACGGTTTTGCTTTCGGAGGCAACGCCACGGTGGCTTACCGCTATCAGAGACCGCAAGGGGGATTTGTCTTTCGTATCGGATTAAGCCCCATGTTCAAAATTCCCTTCATAGACAATTACATCAGCACCTCTGCCATTTGGCCTTTCCTTTCCTTGGGATATAGCTTCTAAAAGAAGTGTCCGCAGGGACGCCACGATTGGCTTCCTTAAGTGAATCGGGATGCTGTCGGTGTCGGGCAGGCGTTTGATGCTATATAATATCGGTATGCTGCGCCTGCTCGCGGATGACAAAGTGTAAGGAAATGGATGGGAAACGGTGCATTTTGGAAAAAATACTATATTTGTCCGCATCCAAAATAATTTTAATCTAAAAAGGAACAGATGAAACGCTTCTTTATCGCCCTGATCGGGTTGTTGTTCGGCTTGAATGCATATGCTCAGCTTCCGGCCGTTAGTTTGAAAAACATTGAAGGTAAAACGGTGCAGACCAATAAGCTGGAGAATGCTGGCAAGCCGATGATCATCAGCTTTTTCGCCACCAACTGTAAACCCTGTCTGCGCGAATTGAAGGCCATTCAAGAGGTGTATGCAGACTGGCAGGACGAGACAGGCGTAAGACTTATAGCCGTATCTATCGATGAAGGCCAAAACGCCCAGAAGGTGAAGCCGTTGGCAGATGGCAACGGGTGGGAATACGAAGTGCTGCTCGACAGCAACGGCGACTTCAAGCGCGCCATGAACGTATCGCTCATTCCTGCCGTATTCATCGTCGATGGCAATGGTAAGGTCGTGTACAATCATACCGGCTATACGGAAGGCGGAGAAGCCGAACTGATCAAAAAGGTTCGTGAGCTGGTGAAGTAACCTTTCTCTCCTCTCTCGCGGAGGACTACTATCTATAAAATAGAAAGACAAACAAGACATTATGACCCGTAAATTGATCATGCTGCTGGCCCTCGTGCCGGCAGCTTCTGTGGTTTTTGCAGCACCGGCGGACAGTACGGACACGAGTGATAATCGTATTCTTACAAGCATGCGATCTTCTACTCTCAATAAGGCTACTGCCCAAGAGACCGATTCGGAGGATAAGTGGCAACCGATGCGTGCCAACTTTAGCATTCAGAGCGATATGTTGCTCTCTACAGCTAAGGAATCCAAAAATACCTGGTTCGGCAACTCCTACATCATGGGTATCCTCAAGAACAATTATTTGGAGTTTGGAGCCCGTTTCGAGGATCTCTATAAACCGTTGCCGGGACACGAACCCGAAGTGGGACGCGGCATCCCTCACATGTACGTCAAGGGGAACTATCGCTGGGCAGAGCTGACGATGGGCGACTTCTACGATCAGTTCGGCAGTGGTATGGTATTCCGCACCTACGAAGAGCGCAACCTCGGTATCGACAACGCAGTCCGTGGCGGACGTGTCGTGCTGGCTCCTTTCGACGGCGTACGCCTTAAGGCTATTGCCGGACAGCAGCGCAACTACTTTGATCGTACGGGCAAGGTATTCAATTCCGATCGTGGCTATCTGCTGGGTTCGGACTTGGAGCTGAATGTGGAGCGCTGGAGCAGTGCTATGCGGGACAACGACTATCATTTGGCTATCGGAGGCTCGTTTGTCTCCAAACACGAAGCCGATGAGGATATATACGTAGGAGTCGGAGAAGATCGTAAGCGACTCAACCTGCCGTTGAACGTGCCTATCATGGGCATACGTACCAACTTCCAGAAAGGCGGCCTCGCTCTCTATGCAGAGTATGGCTACAAATACAACGACCCCTCGGCCGACAACGACTACATCTACCACGACGGGCAGGCCGCGCTACTCTCCGCTTCATACTCCAAAAAGGGGATGAGCGTCCTCTTGCAGGCCAAACGCTGTGAGAACTTTGCTTTCCGCAGCAAGCGAAGTGCTCAGCTTACACCGCTTATGATCAACTATATGCCGGCCTTTACGCAAGCACACACCTATACGCTGGCGGCCATCTACCCGTATGCTACTCAGCCTCAGGGCGAATGGGCTTTTCAGGGAGAATTGCGTTACAACTTTGCTCGCCGCACGGCTCTCGGCGGACGCTATGGTACGGGCTTGCGCATCAATGTATCGCATGTGCGGGGTCTGGACAAAAAGATGCTGAAAGAGAATCCTGACGAACTGATCGGAACGGATGGTTATACGGCTTCTTTCTTCGGCATGGGTGACCTCTATTACTCGGACATAGATGTGGAGATTACCAAGAAGGTAAGCCCCGGATTCAATTTCACGCTTACCTATCTGAATCAGATCTACAACAACATGGTGCTCCATGGTGCTGCCGGTGAGAAACATGAGAAGATCTATGCCAATATCTTCGTCTATGACGGTAAGTATAAATTGAGCAACAAGGTGGCCCTTCGTACCGAACTACAATACCTGCACACCAAGCAGGATCAGGGCGACTGGATCTACGGCATGGCGGAGCTATCCATCCTGCCCTCTCTGATGCTCTCCCTCTCCGAACAGTATAATATCGGTGAGACCAAGAAGCACTACGTCATGGGAGCCATTACCTATACTCACGGTGCGCACCGTGTGGCTTTCTCTGCGGGCAAAACACGTGCGGGAATGAACTGCTCGGGCGGTGTATGCCGTGTGGTTCCCGAGACTCAGGGTTTCTACCTTTCTTATAGCACCAATCTCTAATTAAACGAAGAAAACACGGATGAAAAAGCTATTTCTCTCGCTTACGAGCCTTGCAATGGTCTTCGCTGTTGCAAGTTGCGATATAATCGACAAGGATCAAACCCTCTTGCCGGCTCCGATCAACGTGACTCCTGACAATCCGGATGACAATCCTACTGAGATCGATATTACGCAGACGCATACAGAAAAATATGTCTTGGCCGAAGAATTTACCGGCCAAAAGTGTCTCAACTGCCCGAAAGGTCATCGCAAACTGGCGGCTCTCAAGGAGCAATACGGTAAGAGATTGACTGTTGTCGGTATACATGCCGGCCCTGCATCTCTCGTGCCGCCTCTTTTCCGTACAGAAGCCGGAGATGCATATTATAGCAAATTTGCCAATAATGCACCTCTTCCTGCCTTGATGGTTTCTCGCAAAAAGTTCGGCTCCTCCTACGTTTATGACAAGAGCTACAAAACGTGGGACGTGCCTATCGCCGAACAGATGGACCAAAAGGCGAAGATGAATATCTTTGCCGTGGCCGAGTATACCGATGCCCAAAAGATCAAAGTGACAGTAAAGGGCAAGATCCTGGAGGGAAATACACTCCCGAAGTCGATGGTTCAGGTATATCTGCTGGAGGACAAAGTGATCGCTCCCCAGACGGACGGTGGTGCTACCATACAAGATTACGAGCACAATCACGTGTTGCGTGCGGCTGTTAATGGTATTTGGGGCGAAGAATTTGTGGATCTGAAAGATTATTCGTATAATTACGCCACTGAACCGCTCTCGGGTATGTCTTTCGTGGCCGAGAACTATTCTGTTGTGGCCTTTGTGTACGATGCGCAGACATTCGAAGTGTATGACGTCGTGCAAGTAAAGATCAACCCCAAATCGGGCAAATAACGAACAAAACAAAAAAAGAAATATGAGGAAAATCTTTATCAGTATCGCATTGTTGATCGGTTTGGTTGCCGCCCTCAATGCACAAGTTGTGATCAAGGTGGGAGATGCCATCTTGGAAAACAATGCCACTGTAGATATCACAGCTTTTACGACAGAAGGTGGCACGGAGACCATGGATATAACCGGAAATGTTATCAATCAATCCGCTACACCTATCAACGTAATTGGCAAGATCACCAAGCAAGAAATGATCGGAGGCGGACACTTCACCCTCTGTTTCGGCCAGTGCATGCAGGAGGATGTTCCTGTTTCTCCTGTAGTGGAAGGTCTTGATGGTGAAGGAGAGTTCTTCTCTTTGCATTATGCATTCCCTGTTTCTAATGAGGGACATACAGGTGCTTTCACCTTTAGTTGCTTCCCCGAAAGCGGTGCCCCGGGCACAGAGCTCGCTACCGTTAATGTCAACTTCAAGTACAAAGGTGGTGGCACGGGCTTGACCAACATCGGGTTGGAGCGTATAAGTCTTATCCAAAGCGGCAATACTTGTACATTGCAGTATAACAGCAATGGCAAGCGTCTTGCCCTTGAAGTGTACAATCTTTTGGGCGTAAAGGTATTCACCTCTCAGCTGCCCGCAGGATCAGGCTCTTACACGCTCCCGGTACGTTTGCAGCGCGGTGTGCATATCTTCCGCATCACAGAAGGAGGCAAGCCTGCATTCGTTCAGAAGTATCTGATTAAGTAATAAAGGGAGTCTGCTCGAAGCCTCCAGATATGGAGGCTGAGGGTTTTCCCTCCTGACAAAAGAGGCTGCCTCGGAGTTCGATATTGACTTCGGGGCAGCCTCTTCGTTATATATTTTCCGGTACAAACTGTCCGATAGAGGATTAGGCTTAGCTCATCTTTGCAATGGATCAATTATGCAAGGAGTAGGCATTTGGTCTCTCGGTGCGGGCAGCAATACGTTATAATCATGGCAAAGATATTAGTGGCTTTTGACACGGTAACCGAAGGATTCGATCGGCTTACCGCTCATCACGATGTGATTTTCCCTCCGAAAGGGCGTGACTTTACGCAAGAGGAAATTGCAGAGCGCATTGCCGATTGCGATGTCCTCTGCTCGGTGTTCGACATTCCGATCGGCAAAGATCTGATCGAGAGAGGCCGATCACTTAAGTTGATCGCTAACTATGCTGTCGGTTACAACAATATCGACGTGGCATATGCCACGTCGAAAGGTATCGTTGTGACGAATACTCCGCGTGCGGTAGTAGAGCCTACCGCGGATCTGGCGTTGGCGTTGCTCCTAAGCTGTACACGCCGTATTGCCGAGTGGGACAGACTTTTCCGCCACGATGGCGAAGCGGTGGGGCGGGGACGTCTCTGTCGTTTGGGAGTAAACCTCTACGGCAAGACTTTGGGTGTCTTGGGATATGGCAATATTGGAGCGGCAGTAGCTCGCCGATGCAAGGCGTTTGGGATGAACGTCCTCTACAACAAGCGTACTCGACTGGGCGAAGCCGAAGAGAAGGCTCAGGGGGTCACCTTTGCTGAGAAAGACGATCTGATTCGCCAATCCGATGTCCTCTCGCTTCATACTCCTCTGACTCCTGATACCCGACACCTGATCGGAGCAGCGGAGCTTTCGATGATGAAGCCCACGGCTATACTGATCAATACGGCTCGTGGCGCCGTGGTGGACGAGCGAGCTTTGGTAGAGGCACTGCGTGAAAAGCGTATTGCAGCTGCCGGACTGGATGTGTTCGAGAATAACGACATACCCTCCCCCGAACTCTTCACGATGGACAACGTCAGTCTGACGCCTCATATCGGAACCCAAACCTATGACTCTCGTGTCGATATGGTACATGAGCTTTGCGATAATGTCCTTGGCTTTTTGCAAGGCGATCGTCCCATCAGCCGTGTAAACTGATTCCGTCTGCAATAACTAATTAATCCATATAGAAGATGAATACAACTCAACAGAACAGAAACTTTCTTCTGCCCATTATCATGATGATCGCCCTCTTCGGGATGATCTCTTTCGTCACAGGTCTGGCTAGTCCGATGGGAGTCATTGTCAAAAATCAGTTTCAGACATCCAACTTCATGGCCACACTCGGCTATTTTGCCAATTTCATCGCTTATGCCTTTATGGGCTATCCTGCGGGAATGCTGCTCCAGCGAATCGGTTATAAGCAGACAGCCTTGTCGGCCATTGCTGTCGGATTTGTTGGTATAGGGATACAACTCCTGTCCGGAGAGATGGGCAGCTTTGCTGTTTATCTGACCGGTGCATTCGTGGCCGGTTTCTCCATGTGTATGCTCAATACGGTAGTCAATCCGATGCTCAACACGTTGGGCGGAGGTGGCAACCGAGGCAACCAACTTATTCAGGTGGGAGGTTCTTTCAACTCCCTGATGGCAACGCTCGTCCCTGTGCTCGTAGGCTATTTTATCGGCAGCAATGTACAGCAGGCCAATATCAAGCAGGCTTATCCTGCTATTATCTTGGCCATGTGCATTTTTGCACTTGCATTTGTAGTGCTTTATTTCGTCAATATTCCCGAGCCGGCCGTCACGAAAAACAGCAGTACGGAGAAGCTGCCGCATAGTCCTTTTGCCTTCCGTCATTTCGTATTGGGTACGATAGCCATATTCCTTTATGTGGGGATAGAAGTAAGCATTCAGGATTTTATCAATAAGTACATGACTTCCTCTCTCGAAAAAGGTGGCTTGGGCTTTGATGCTACGATTGCCGGCTCTGTCGTAGGGACGTATTGGTTCCTGATGCTGATCGGACGCATGGTCGGAGCTGCGGTGGGGGCAAAAGTCTCCAGTAAGGCTATGCTGACTTTTGTATCCTCATTGGGAATAATTCTCGTCCTGGCTGCTATCTTTACCCCGATCGGACTACAAGCCTCTATGCCGGTTTTCCGCTCTGATATATCATTCGGCCTTAACACCATACCGATGAGTATCGTTTTCCTTGTGCTTTGCGGTCTTTGTACTTCTGTCATGTGGGGAGGTATTTTCAACCTCGCGGTGGAAGGTCTCGGGAAATACACCGAAGCAGCTTCCGGCTTCTTTATGGTCATGGTTTGCGGTGGAGGTATTTTGCCTCTGATCCAAGGTTATTTTGCAGACTGGGTCGGCTATATCAATAGCTACTGGGTGATCGTTTTGTCATTGGTATTTCTGCTTTATTATGCTTTGGCAGGCTATCGCAATGTAAATAAGGATATTCCCGTGGCTTGATCGTAAGTTTCACATTTTCAGATAAATGAGTAGAACGGCTCTGCACGGTGGTGCAGAGCTGTTTTGCATTTTACCTATAAAAGGGGATTGCAGACTGCATTATCTCCTCAATCTTCTTACTATCTTCGTCCGCGAAATGAGAAAAATCGCAAACGTAACCATTGCTTAACTATTAGAAAAAATGACTGAAACTAAAGACTTCAAGGCCGGACTTTGGCAGAACGAAATTAACGTTCGCGACTTTGTCCTCCATAACGTTACCCCCTATGATGGAGATGCCTCATTCCTTTGTCCTCCTACGGAACGAACCAAAAAGGTATGGGATGCCTGTGTGAAAGCTTTGGCAGAAGAACGTGCCAACAATGGAGTACGCTCTATCGATGCTCACACCGTATCAGGAATCAATGCTTTCGCAGCTGGCTATATCGATCGCGATAATGAGACCATCGTAGGCCTTCAGACAGATGCTCTGCTACGTCGTGCCATGAAACCGTTCGGAGGCTATCAGGTCGTAAAAAAGGCTCTTAACGAAAACGGATTGGAAATGGATCCGGAAGTAGAGAAGATATTCAAACATTATCGTAAGACCCACAATGACGGGGTATTCGATGCCTATACGGAAGAAATACGTTCTTTCCGTTCACTTGGATTCTTGACAGGTCTGCCTGACAATTACGCACGTGGTCGTGTGATCGGTGACTATCGTCGTTTGGCCCTTTACGGTATCGACCGTCTTGTAGAAGCCAAGACAGCAGACCTTCACGATCTGACCGGTCCGATGACAGAGGCGCGCATTCGTCTGCGTGAAGAGGTGAGCGAGCAGATCCGTGCCCTCCATGAGATCAAGGATATGGCCGCCATTTACGGATATGACGTGAGCCGCCCCGCTTATACCGCACAGGAAGCTGTTCAATGGGTGTATTTCGCTTATCTGGCAGCAGTGAAAGAGCAGGATGGTGCGGCCATGAGTCTTGGTAATGTGTCTTCCTTCCTCGACATTTATATCAGCCACGATCTCGACAAAGGTCTTATCGATGAGAGCTATGCACAGGAACTGATAGACCAATTCGTGATCAAACTGCGCATGGTACGTCACCTGCGTATGGAGTCTTACAACGACATCTTTGCCGGCGACCCCACTTGGGTAACTGAAGCCATCGGAGGTAGATTGGCAGACGGTCGTCACAAGGTGACCAAAACCAGCTTCCGCTTCCTCCAGACGCTCTACAATCTCGGACCGAGTCCCGAACCCAACATCACCGTACTCTGGAGCTTGGATCTCCCGCAGGGCTTCAAGGATTTCTGTGCACAAGTATCTATCGACACGTCTTCTATCCAATATGAAAACGATGACCTGATGCGTTCAACTCGTAATTCCGATGACTACGGTATCGCATGCTGCGTATCTTTCCAAGAGATTGGCAAGCAGATCCAGTTCTTCGGAGCTCGTGCCAACTTGGCTAAAGCCCTCTTGCTGGCTATCAATGAAGGTCGCTGCGAGAATACTGGAACGCTCATGATTCCGGGCATACCTGCGCTCAAGCATCAATCGCCGATGGATTATAATGAGGTGATGGCTAACTATAAGCTCGTACTTAAGCAGGTGGCACGTGTCTACAATGAGTCCATGAATATCATTCATTATATGCACGACAAGTATTACTACGAACGTGCACAAATGGCCTTTATCGATACGGATCCGACTATCAATCTCGCTTATGGAGCAGCAGGTTTGTCCATCGTAGCAGACTCGCTCTCGGCCATACGATATGCCAAGGTGACTCCACACCGCAATGCGGAAGGGCTTACCGAGGGATTCGACACCCAAGGCGAATATCCTTGCTACGGCAATGACGATGACCGCGTGGATATGATAGCGAAGGAAGTAACGCATCTCTTCTCTAAGATGCTCAAGGAGCTGCCTATCTACAAGAATGCACAACCCACTCTCTCTGTGCTCACGATCACGTCCAACGTCATGTATGGCAAGAAGACGGGTGCTACTCCCGACGGACGCGCCAAGGGCGTAGCCTTTGCTCCTGGAGCCAATCCCATGCACGGACGTGACGAGAATGGAGCCATTGCTTCGCTGACATCCGTTGCCAAGTTGGACTATCGCGATGCAGAGGATGGTATCTCTAACACCTTCTCGATCGTACCCCATTCACTCGGATCCAATCAGGAAGAGCGTGTGGAAAACCTCGTTGGCATGATGGACGGTTACTTCTCTAAGGGCGCACACCACCTCAACGTGAATGCACTGAACCGCGATATGCTTATGGATGCCATGGAACATCCTGAGAACTATCCGCAGCTGACTATCCGAGTAAGTGGCTATGCCGTGAACTTCGTACGTCTCTCTCGTGAGCACCAGCTGGAGGTAATCTCTCGCAGCTTCCACCAGAGAATGCGCTAACGGATAGCTGCCTCCAAGCAGAATTCCATTCGGCAAAAACAAGACCGATCCGATTCGGATCGTCGGGGATCTCTTAGAAAGCCATCTCGGATGACAAGGAGAATATCCCCAAAACCTTTCAAGAGGCTGTGTCGGGCAGGATGAAAGCCCGATGCAGCCTCTACATACTTTTCCAAAACAAATGACGAAAAACGAAATATGCTCCCTGTAATACGCGTCCATTCTTTCGAATCTATGGGGACATTCGACGGTCCCGGATTACGTCTTGTGGCCTTCCTGCAGGGCTGCAATTTCCGCTGTCTCTATTGCGCCAATCCGGATACAATCGCTCGGCAATGTGAAAAGACCAAGTTCCTGCCCGGCGATGAGATCCTCCGCCGAGCACTCTCCGAAAAAGCTTTTTTCGGCCGTCGCGGTGGCATCACTTTCTCAGGCGGAGAACCTACACTACAGGCCAAGGCCCTCATTCCCCTCTGTAGAGAGCTGAAGCTCAACGGCATCCACATCTGTATCGACACGAACGGCAGTATCATGAATCGTGATACACAAGTCCTGTTCGAAACTGTAGATATGGTTCTTCTCGATTGCAAGCAGCTCAATGCCGATCGTCACCGCATTCTTACCGGCCGGCAGAACACCGTTACCCTGAAGACTGCCGAGCTGCTGTCGGAGATGAAGAAACCGGTTCGATTGCGTTACGTCGTTGTGCCCGGCTATAGCGACTCGCCGGAAGACATAGATCGACTGGGACAGGCCTTTTCTCGCTTCTCCAATATCGATCGTGTAGAAGTATTGCCGTATCATACCTACGGGAAGCACAAATACGAAGCTCTTGGTTGGGAATACCAACTGGATGGTGTCCGGGAGCCGAGCCATGAGGAAATAGATCAAATTGTGGATCGATTGGAGGCTTATTTCCCTTGTGTCTGGGCCCAGTAGCACGCTTTTTCCCTTTATCTTCTTCGGAGCAGTCCATTCTTGAACCTTCCAGAATAATCCGAAGAACCCTTTTCTACCGCTTTACGGATCTTCATTGTACTTACAACCCGAAAAAAGGAGATGAAGACGGTGCGAAAATCAAAGGCATTCGGACGAATGTGAAAGGTCGTCCCGGCTTCTATGGATTGGTAGCGAGATCGTCTTTTGGGAAAGGTGGCGAGGAGATAAGGGGCGGAGACATTGAAATTATCCTTGGGCTTCGGACAAAGCTTCGGAAGCCTGTTCCCAATCTTCCATAGCCTTTTCGAGTTCTTGCTTCGTGCCGGCGTATCGCTCGAACAGATTCGCGTCGGTCGCATGCTTCGGATCTTGTAGTTGCACCTCTATTGCCTGTAATTCCGACTCCAATTTTCCGATCCGCTCCTCGCAGGCTGCTACGCTTCGCTCCAGTGTACGCAGCTGTTTGGCCATTTCTTTCTGCCGACGGTAGTCCGCTTTGGCTTCCGTTTCGGGTATCGCCTCCCGTGTGTTTTTGGTTTCGATCGTAGTGGTTCGCTCCAGCTCCGTCAGTGTCTGCATACGGCGAGTCCGGAGATAGTCGTATATGCCTCCGAGGTGTTCGTTCACCCGTCCATCGGCAAATTCATACACCTTGCTGACAAGCCCATCGAGGAACTCGCGGTCGTGAGAAACTACGATCACCGTCCCATCGAAGTTCCTGATCGCTTCTTTCAGTACATCCTTCGAACGCATATCGAGGTGATTGGTCGGCTCATCGAGAATAAGGAAGTTAGCCGGCTGTAACAAAAGCCTGATAATAGCCAATCGTGCTCGCTCTCCTCCGCTCAGAACGCTTACTTTCTTCTCCGATGCTTCGCCTCCGAAGAGGAAAGCACCGAGCAAATCGTTCAGACGCAGACGAATGTCGCCCACGGCCTCGCGGTCTATCGTGTCGAATACGGTGAGATCCCCCCTTAGCTCCTGGGCTTCGTTTTGGGCAAAGTAGCCCAGCTCCACATTGTGCCCCAGTTCGAGCTTGCCGGTGTAGTCTGTCAGTTCTCCCATGATACACTTGACCATGGTACTCTTGCCGGCACCGTTTTTGCCTACGAAAGCCACCTTTTCGCCTCTTTCGATGGTGTATGTGGCTCCGGAAAACACCCGATGATCGCCATAAGCCTTGGCCAAATCATCCACTATTAGCGGATAACTACCGGAAGGCTGTGCCGGAATGAAACGGAAGTGAAATGCCGAACGATCCCGCTCGTCTATCTCCACGCGCTCCACCTTCTCCAGCTGCTTGATGCGGCTCTGTACCTGTACGGACTTTGTGGCCTTGTATCTGAATCGTTCGATGAAGTCCTCCGTATCGCGGATCATCTTCTGCTGATTCTCGTAGGCTCGCAGCTGCTGCCGCAGTCGCTCTTCGCGTAGCTCCACATAGTGGCTGTAGTTGGTCTTGTAGTCGTATATATGTCCCAGTTCTATTTCGATAGTGCGTGTCGTGGTATTGTCGATGAATGCCCTGTCGTGCGATACGAGGATAACGGCTCCTGCATTGGTGGCGATGAACTGCTCCAGCCAGCCGATGGATTCGATGTCAAGGTGATTGGTCGGCTCGTCGAGCAGCAATACTTCGGGGCGTTGGAGCAGGAGTTTGGCCAGCTCTATCCGCATACGCCATCCTCCGCTGAAATCGGCTGTGGGGCGGTGGAAGTCCTCCCGGCCGAAGCCCAATCCGATCAGGGTCTGTTCGATCGCGGCATGATAGTTGCCCTGTTGCATGAGAGAGAGGGTCTCGCTCATATTCGTATAATGCTCTATCAGCCGGATATAGTCCTCCGATTCGTAGTCCGTACGTCCGGCCATCTCATCGGACAGACGCTGTACCTCTACCTCTATTTGGCGAATATCGTTGAAAGCCTGTTCGACCTCTTCGTAAACCGTGCGTCCGTCCTGTAAACGCATCACCTGCGGCAGGTAGCCTATGCGGATCCCCTTGGGGCGTGCTATGTGTCCGGATGTCGGTTCTTCCATGCCGGCAATCAGCTTGAGCAGCGTACTCTTGCCGGCACCGTTCTTCCCTACAAGGGCGATACGGTCGCGCCTGTTGATGACGAATGATACCTGATCGAAGAGCAGACGGATGCCGAAATCGACAGTCAGATTATTGACGGAGATCATGACTTCGCGCTCATTCGTTTGATGATGTTGTACGCCTTGTAGAGGCCGTATTCGCCTGCCCGGCTCAGATCGGAGATGCCTTCTTTGGCCTTTCCGCGCGAAAGCAACAGCAGACCGCGATTGAAATAAGCATCGGCAAACTCCGGATAGGCTTTGATGGCGCGGTCGTAGTCGGACAGGGCAGCATCCGTATCGCCTCGTCTGGCCAGTAGTATGGCACGATTGTAGTAGGCGTAGGCAAAATTCGGATCCAGCTCGATCGTGCGGTTCAGATCGCGCATCACCAGCTCACCGTCCACATCCGATATGGCAGGCTTACGCTCAGGGGCATCGGCTGCCACCGGTACGCCCATCGCATTGGTTCGCGGTGTCGTGATCAGAGCTTTTGTCGTGACATTCACCGTTTCGGCCTCTTGGTGGATAAAGGAGGCTCCCTGACGGGCCTCGATCAGCTTGGCACGTGCTATGGCTCGTCCGAAGTATGCGAGGGCAAACTGCTTGTTCAGCTCTACGGCCTGATCGAAATCGGCGATAGCCTGCTCCAAATTCTGTATCAGCATATAGTCCAAAGCACGGCGGAAACACATGTCGGCATTGCCGGCAGTCCTCTCTGATATTTCCGTTATGTCCTGTTCGTGATAGGCCACCTGCTCTTGACTCAGAGCCACCTCACGGTTGATCGGCTTGAGTCGCTTGGGCAGAACCTTCTTATCGTTGAAGCGGGTAATGGCTTCCGAATAGTAGATGCGCGGCACTTCATCGGAAGAAGACTGCTCGTAGTAGCTGAGGACGAATAGCGGCGAAGGCTGTACCTCTACGTCGTTGTCCTGAATCCGCCCACGTATCCGACTGGAATAGCGTGTGCGTTTCTCGGAGGATTTCTCGGATACGACCAGCAGGTTGAACTTCTCTATCGTTTCGTCGCTGTCCTCACGTGTCTCTTTGGCTGAAGTCGAAGAGCCGCCTTTTTTCGTGTTTTTGGTCTTGTTCTGTGCCGCTTTCTCTATGTCGAAGGCGCGCCAGTAGTCCCGTTCGGCTCCGCGAGTGTCGCCCAATGCCTTTTTAGCTTGGGAGCGAGCATAGTAGCCCACGACAAAGTCGGGATAGTGCCCCAGCACTTTGTCGAAGTCGGCGATGGCTTTTCGGTTCTCGTTGATCTGCGCAAGGAGGATGGCACGGTTGTAGAGCGCATGATAGTTCTCCGGCTCCAGACGGATCACCACATCGAAGTCCTCGATGGCATTGTTCACGTCGCCGAGGTAAGAGCGGAGCAAGGCACGGTTGAAACGTGCCAGCTTGTCGTTCGGCTTTTGGCGAACGACGTGGCTGTAGTCATCCATGGCTCCACGCAAGTCGTTCGATTGGTAGCGGATGACACCGCGGTTGATATAGTTGGACAGTTCGCTCGGCTCCAATTCTATGGCTTTGTCCAGAGCTGCCATAGCCTCTGCGTTGCGCTTGCTCTTGAGGTGCAGCATGGCCATCTGCGAATAGGCAGGAGCAAAGAGAGAGTCCATCCGAAGCACCTCGTTCAGTTCGCGAATGGCTGCGACGGTGTCCTGCTCGCCCAGTTCTATCGCGCTGAGTGCTATATGTGCCTGCTTGCTTTTGGGGTAGAATCTGAGCAGCTCGGCTACCCCTTCCCGTGCTTCGGCGTAGCGTTTGCTGTCGGTGAGCACTCCGGTCAGATTCACCAGCATGCCCTCATCGTTCGGCATCAGCTCCAATCCGCGGCGGTAGTCCTGAATGGCCGAATCGATCTTGCCCAGATTCTGCCGTGCCACGCCCCGAAGAAGATATGCTTTGGGGATGAGCGCATTGCGCTGCAGGCAGGCCGAAGCATCGGCTTCCGCCCCTGTATAGTCTTCCAGACTGATCTTGGCTATTCCCCTATAGAAGTAAGGCTCGGCCATCCATGGGCGCAGGCCTACCACTTGGTTGAAGTACCCGATGCTCACCACGTAGTCGTTGAAGTAGAGAGCGTTGCGCCCGATCGTGATCACCCGATCGACGTCTATCTGCGCCCGAGCTGTAGCCACAGAGAGCAGGAGCAGGAGGAAGAATAAGGAGCGTTTGAATGTCATAATCAGGAACCGGGGAGAAATGGATTCGGCTACGGCTTACCGCTTTTTGCCGGTCGGAGCTGTCACTACGCGGTACGAAGTCCGCACGTTGCCTTTGATGATATTTTGCAGCTTCCCTTTGATCAGCTGCTTGCGTATCGGACTGATGTGGTCGATGAAGAGCTTCCCGTCGATATGGTCGTATTCGTGCTGTACCACTCTTGCCGCAAAGCCGTGGAGCACCTCTTCGTGCGGCTGAAAGTCCTCGTCCACATAGCGAATGCGGATGGAGGTGGGGCGTTCCACCTTCTCGTGTATGGCCGGAAGGCTGAGGCAGCCTTCGTATTCGGTGCAGAGATTTTCGCCTCGCTCTTCGATATGGGCGTTGATCATCACGCGCTTGAATCCGGCACATTCGGGGTAATCCTCTTTCAGCGGATCGGCATCGATCACGAGCACCCTGATGGGCAAGCCTATTTGAGGAGCTGCCAAGCCGATGCCGTCGGAGTGGTACATGCTCTCCGTCATGTTGGCTATCAGCTCTTTCAGTTTGGGATAGTCCGGAGTTATATCTTCTGCTACTTTTCTCAGCACCGGATGTCCGTATAGGTAGATGGGAAGAAACATGATTCTATTGAATAGTCGTTGTGTCTTTGTGATTGTCTTTTCTCTTGTCTTTTGGTGGGGATCGCTACCACCCCGTCCCAAAACAGGGGAGGGGGGATCGTCTCGTTCATCTCTCGGGATTGTCCAGATACGACTGTAGGATGATGACTGCGCTGACCTCGTCCACCAGTGCCTTGTCCCGCCGTTTCATCTTGCCTATCCCGGCCTCCAGAATGGCTCTCTGCGCCATGCGCGAAGTGAAGCGTTCGTCCACGTACGTTATAGGTATAGAGGGGAAGGCCTGGGCAAGTTTAACGGCAAAGGGGCGGATATAGGACATCGATTCGGACTCTTCGTAGTTCATCCGGCGCGACAGTCCCAGCACGAAACGCTCCACCGGCTCCCGACCGACATAGTCGCGCAGGAAGTCCAGCAGCGTATGGGTGGGTACTGTGGTCAGTCCGCCCGGAATGATTTTCAGCGGGTCGGTGACGGCAAGTCCCGTCCTTTTGCGTCCGTAGTCGATAGCCAGTATTCGTCCCATATCCGTGCAAAAATACGAAACTAAAGCCAGTTCTATTTTTTTCGATTCCCTTTGGATTCTGCAGCGCATTCCTGAACCGAAAAAACACGAACCACAAACGCCCGAATTGCCGCCCCGCAATTACTGAAAACACGCGCCAAAACATTTTCGTTTTGGCGCGAAAAATTTTTCATTCCCGAACCAAAACGAAAAAAATCTCGCGCCACGTTTTTCACCACCATAAGCCACGTTTTTTACGCACCATTTTTGTTTTTCTCTCGCCCTGCCGCCTAAGGGGGCAAAGCCTTCTCGCCCGAACCTCGGTGTGCGGACTGCATCCCGTGGCGGTGTCAGCCTCATTGGACAGGGTGGATATTCGATAACAGGCTGGTTTACAACGAGACAATACTTTCCATATATTTGGGGTAATATGTCAAATACCAAAGCGACAGTACGATGAACATACGAGTTATCTTCAGTCTATTTCTTGCTTTGACTATCGGTCTTACTGCAATGAATGCACAGAATCCTTATGCTACCTTGGAAAAGGAGCTGGAACAATACCGTCAGGAACGCCGTCCGCGCAAGGTGGCCGAGACGCTGAAGAAGATCAGGGTGATGGCCGAATCTCGCCGTGATGTCCCCATGCTCCTGCACAGCATGTTCCTCTATGACGATCCGGAGAACGACATCAACGACTATCCCGAGGAGCCGTTGATGAACGACCTCGACAAACTCATGCAGGCCTCATGGCTCAGGCCTGTGGATCGGGCCATGATTCTCTTCATGCGACTGAGAATGTACGTCCTATACGGACAGTTCGGGCCTGCGTATATGATGGATGCAGTCCAAGGCAATCCGAAAGATAATCGTCTGAGCCTATGGAGCGAAAAGCAGTTCGAAGACGCTTTCCTGCGAGATTTCGATGCATTCCTCTCCTATCGCAAAGCCCTCCTGCAAGCCCGAACGGAGGACTTCCGTCCTTTGTTCGAATCCCAACCGAAAAAATGTGATGCACCTCCCCGTTCGCTCTATCAGAGCTGTATATCCGTCCTTGCCCTTGCTGTCGGTAGCAGTTCGGAAGCTGACGGAAAGATTTCGCATGCTCTCGAACAGGAACTGCGCCAAGCAGCATCTTATCTCTCTGGCAGACGTGAGCAGCTCGAGATGGAGACCGACCGATTGGACTACGAGAAGCGGTGTCGAAAGCTCGATGATGCAGCTTCCTGTCGTCGGATGGACGAGCTGATAGCAGCGTATTCGGATCTCCCCGATGTAATCGGTATGGTGGACAGACGAGTGAATGCCTACTGCAATGAAGAGGACTATATATCTGCTCTCGATCTGTGCAACAGCTATCTGTCCAAGTATCCGGAGGCTCCTCGTATCAACCTGCTGAAAAGCTCTCGGGCTTCGCGTATTTTGGCTTCTTTCGTCAAGTGCGACTATCCCCTCCGGCTGCATACACGTCTCCCGAAGAGCATGCGGATCGCATCGCGCAATGTCGGCTCTGTCCTCATCAGTCTGTACAGACTGAAAATGAATGCCTTGCAAGCTGCTGGTATAAAGCAGGAGGATCTGCACTCGTATGCGAAAGGAACACCTGTTTGGACGGAAAGCATCCGGACACAGGGCCGGGCCGATATGAAAATGGATTCGATCCGCTGTACACTTCCGGATCTGCCCAAGGGGGTCTATCTGGTGAAAGCCTCGGCAGAGCAGTGTGTACTCGAAGAGACCAAGCCGGTGCCCCAATACAATCTGCTCCATGTATCGGATCTCTTCTTCCTCGCTCAGCAGGCCATGCCGGGTGTGCAGGTACTCGATGCGCTGACGGGCAAGCCCGTGGAGGGCGCATCGGTGGATGCTTCCATGCGTTATTCTACAGGCCGATCGGTTCATACCCTTTCTCCCACGGATCGGTATGGCCGGATCGATCTGCCGAAAAGCTACAATTGCTTCTTCCCCTATACCGACGGTGACCGCTCGCATCCCGTTGTTTCTGCTTATACCTACAAACAGGATCAGGTGGATCTTTCCAAGAAGAATGAGCGCAAGTATATCGTCTCCACGGATCGCGCTATCTATCGTCCCGGGCAGAGAGTCCTTTTCTTCGGGCAGTGCGACCGGATAGGTTATGCCGTGGAGGACGCACGTGCCATCGGTAGATCGGAAGTTGAAGTCGTGCTGCAAGATGCTAACTTCAAGGAGATCGATCGGCTGCTATGCAAGGCAGATGAGATGGGACGTTTCTCCGGCAGCTTCGACCTCCCGGCAGGGATCTTGAATGGCCTGTTCGCACTACGAGTGGAGGGGGATACATATCCCTTCAGTGTGGAAGAGTACAAGCGACCTACATTCGAAGTCGGCCTCCGGAGTCCCGATGCTGCATACGCTATGGGCGACTCCCTCCGCATACGGGGCGAAGCCAAGACCTTTACCGGAATCGGTATGCGAGGAGCTACGGTGAACTACCGGCTCAGCCTGACCCCCTATATGCGTTGGTGGTGGGGTAGGCCTGTGGCCGATAAGATCGTACAGACCGGTGAGGCAGTGGTCGATGAATCGGGGTGCTTCGTCATACCTGTTTCGCTGTCTCGGCCGGAAGGGCGGGAAGACTATTCCTACGTCCTCTACACGCTATCGGCAGATGTGACCGCCCCCGGTGGCGAGACGCAGACCGCCGTACTCCGAATACCCGTGGGAAAAGAACCCAAGAGGGTGGATGTCCAAGTGGGTAAATATATTCGTGCCAACGAAGACAACTGGCTTGCCACCGATCTGCCGGATCTGACATTCACCCTTACCAATACTTCCGGACAGACGGTGGAGGGATCCATCGCCTACTTCCTGTGCGATGCCGACAATGAACGTATCGGTCGGCTTTATACCGCAGCTTCAGGTGTGGTGACGCCTGCTCCGGCCGAATGGGGCAAGTTGCCTTCGGGACAGTACCGATTGCGTTTTGGCGAGAGTGGCGGAGAGGATTCCGACTTTGTTACGAAGGACATTTATCTCTTCCGTCCCAAAGACCGTCAGTTGTCGAATCCCTCCCAAGGTCTTTGGACATATGTGGCGGAGGAGAAATACGACAGTCAGCGCCCTGCCCGCATCCTGGTCGGTGCCACTCCCAAGGATGCGGATGCTCAGGAGTTGTATCTGTTCTACGACCTGACTCAGGCAGGCCGATTCATCGAAAGGGAGATGATCGCTTGCCGGCCGGGTGAGATCGTCGAGATAGTGCCGATGCTTCCGGCAGCTCCGTTGCCGGAGAGTATGAATGTTTCTCTCTATTATGTATACGGAGGGAAGCTGTATAGTCGAAGCATAGATCTGGAACGCAGACTGCCCAAGCGAGAGATAAAGATGTCGTGGAGTACTTTCCGCGACAAGCTCCGACCCGGCGAGAAAGAGACATGGAAGCTCCGTCTCGCCGATGCAGAGGGCAAACCGCTCTCCCACACCATGATGGCTGCTTGGATGTACGATGCTGCTCTTGATAAAATCGTGCACAGTTCTGTTTTCTCCTCCCGATTCTTTTCTTTTGCCGACTCTCCGGCTTCTTTGATTAGGTTGTCTTTCCCGAATAGCGGGTATCGGGTGTCGGGATCTGTGGAGGATTCTTACGTGCAAGTCGGTTTCAAACACCCTGTTTTCAAAATTCCCCAACTCTGTCTCTGGTCTGCTACCGGTTATAGATATGTGTCTTCGGATTATTATGATGAACCGGTGATATTGGGATATGGAGTTTCGCGAGCCAAATCGGTCGATGCTTTCCCGATGGCGGTGGAAGCTGCTCGGGCAGATGCCGCAAATGAAGCAAAACCTAAATCGCAGGAACCTCGGATTGAACAGCCCTCGCTGCGTACCAATTTCGCTGAGACTGCATTCTTCGAACCGGCATTGCTGACGGACGAACGGGGTGAAGTCTCCTGGTCTTTCACGCTGCCGGAGACACTGACGCGCTGGCACTTGCTCCTCTTTGCACATACGAAGGATATGCGGTTGGGCATGAAAGACGAAAGCGTGGAGGTGCGGAAAGACTTTATGCTTACACCCAATTTGCCACGATTCCTGAGAATGGGAGACAAGGGTACTGCCTCGGCTTCTATTCGGAACCAGAGCGAGACGATGCAGCAGGGCTTCGTCCGCATGGAACTGTTCGACCCTGCTACCGACAAGCTATTGGGCGGCGAGAGGCTTCCGTTCTCGGTGGAAGCCGGTGGTACGGTTACGGTGTCGTTCCCGCTCGATCCTGTCTCCGGATATGATGCTCTGGGTGTACGTTTCTTAGCCGAAAGCCAAGACTTCAGCGATGGAGAGCAACACTCGATCGTGCAACTGCCGGCTACGGAGCGAGTGGTGGAGACCATACCGCTGATTCTCTACGGCGGACAGTCCCAAACGGTGGATCTGGATAGTCTATTCCCCCATCGCAACGGCAGACCGGCTATGGGTACAATGGCTCTTCAGGTGGTGAGCAATCCGCTTTGGGTGGCCGTACAGGCCTTGCCCGTGATGACTGATGTACAAGAGGAAGATGCCGTTTCGGTGGCTTCGGCTCTTTATGCCAATAGTATTGCTGCTGCCCTCGTTTCGGGTCGCTTGCTGCATGCTCCTGCTTTGGGTGAGAGTTTGCGGCACTACTTGGCGCAGCCTTTGGATACACTCGCTTTACAAAAATCGCCCTTGTCCTCGGACGAATTGCCTTGGCGTGCGGAGATGCTGGCCGAACAGAACAATCGTCAGCGTTTGCAGGCTCTCGTGGCTTCGGATCGTCTGACATGGACGGAGCAGATGCTGACTGACAAACTGAAAAGGCTGCAAAAGTCTGACGGTTCGTGGGCTTGGCATCCTGAGATGTCATCCAACGATTATCTGACGGACTATGTGATGACGATGCTGGTACGTCTCTCCGCTCTTACCGCTGCACCGGAGCATAAGGTATTTCAGGCGGTGAAGCGTATGGGGTGGAATGCTCTCGATGATGCTGCCTCACGACTGATGGATAGAATGAAGGAATACGAAAAGAAATCCAAGAGTAAGTACAAAATACTGCCGGAACGAGCACTCAACTATCTCTATCTGCTTACGCTCGACAGTCGCAACCCCGGCTCTCGCGGTCATGCTGCCCGCAAGTATTTCCTCGATATACTCGGCCGATCCCTTCCGCATATTTCCATTTTGGATATGCCGCGAGCTGCCATCGTACTCCACGGTGTAGGGCGTAAGGCACTGGCCGATGATTTCCTCCGTTCTATCCGTGAGCATATCATCCGCACACCGGATCAGGGCGCGCACTTCGCACTGCCTTCGGGCGGTTATTACTGGTGCGACCGTCGCTATGGTATGCAGACGGAGGCGATCGAAGCCTTCGCTCGTATCGGTACACCTGAGGACAGCTCTCGTATCGAAGGCTTGCAGATGTGGCTCCTCAATCAGAAAAGAACTCAGCTTTGGCCGAGTCTGCCGGCTTCTTCCGATGCGGTATATGCTCTCTTGTTAGGTGCAGGAAAAGAACAAATGGAAGAGGCTACTGTGTCTGTCCAAGCTCCTATACCTGCCTTGTCGGGCACATTTGCCGGTGCAGGCGAAAGTAGGATAGCTGCGGTGGAAGATCTTCCGCAAGGCAAACTAAGTGCAGAACTTGCTCGTTCGGGCAAAGGCTTTGCATGGACTTCTTTCCTGGCAGAATACGATGCGCCGGCAGCGGATCTCGTGGCTACGGGTAATGGCCTGTCGGTGGAGAAGCAGCTTTTCTCCGAGCAGGTGATAGATGGCAAGTTAACACTCATTCCTCTGCAAGAGGACGATCGGCTGGAAGTTGGCAAACGGCTCGTGACGCAACTGACCATTACGCTTGATCGCGATATGGATTTTATCGTCCTGACGGATAAGCGAGCGGCTGCGGTGGAACCTATCGGCCAACTTTCCGGTTATGATTATGCAGCCGGAACGTTCTACTACAGGGAAATAAAGGATAGCAGCACGCGTTTCTATTTCGACCGTCTGGTAAGAGGATCCTACAAGCTCCAATACTCCACCGTTGTGGTTCGTTCGGGAGCTTATGCCTCGGGTATCGCTACCGTGAGCAGTGCCTATGCGCCGGAGTTTACCGGTCATACCGATGGCGGCAGACAGCTGCAAACAGTTCCGGTCGCAAATACTCAATAAACTAAAGAAGCAAATGAACCAACAACCAATCAAAATCGCTGTATTCGGACTCGGTGGGGTAGGTGGCTACTACGGAGCCATGCTTGCCCTCCATGCAGCTGCGACGGACGGCCTCCTCGAAGTTTCATGGATAGCGCGCGGAGCGCATTTGGATGCCATCCGTGCGGCAGGGGGTCTGCGAGTGGTCACTCCCTCACGAGATTTCCTTGCTCGTCCTACCTGCGTCACGGATAATCCTGCCGAAGTCGGCACGGTCGATTATATCCTCTTTTGTACCAAGGACTATGACATGGAGAAGGGAGTAGCAGAAATCCGTCCGATGATCGGGCCGAACACGAAGATCCTGCCCTTGCTCAACGGTGCAGACATAGCCGAACGCATGCGTACCTATCTGCCCGATACGGTCGTATGGAAAGGATGTGTCTATATTTCTGCTCGCAAGAGTGCTCCCGGTTTAATCACGCTGGAGGCTGATCGCGAACTTTTCTATTTCGGTTCGGGACTTCCCGAGCAGACGGACGATGAGGTGCGCCTTGCCGAACTGCTTACTGCCGCGGGTATTCGTGCATATAATCCGACCGACATCGATTGGTACATTATGAAGAAATTCATGATGATCTCCGTAACGGCTACCGCTACGGCCTACTTCGATAAGCCTATCGGCTCTGTTTTGACCCAGCACGAGCCTGAGCTGCTGTCTTTATTGGAAGAGGTGGCCGAGCTTTTCCGTGCCAAATACGGGCAAGTCCCGGACGATGTAGTCCAACAGCTACTGGACAAACAGCGCAAGATGCCTCCCGAAAGCACTTCGTCTATGCACAGCGATTTCTTGCGGGGCGGATCCACGGAGGTGGAGACGCTGACCGGCTATGTCGTACGTGAGGCCGAAGCTCTCCGTGTGGATCTGCCGGTGTATAAGCGGATGTACAGAGAGTTGGTGAGTCGAACCGCGAGCTGATCCGAAGAAACAACGATAGATAAAGCGAGAGGGGAGACAAACCCGAAGCAAAGCAGGCTGTTGCAGCCATTATGCTTCTCGGGTTTGTCTCCCCTCTCGTTTGCTTGTACGTCTCGTCGTGACCGAGCGAGACTTATTGGCCGTATAGCTTCTGGCGCATCTCTGCTACGATCGGATCGGTGATGTAGTCATCGTAGTCCATGATCTTGTCTATGATTCCATTCGGTGTCAGCTCGATGATACGGTTGGCTACCGTCTGGATAAACTCATGGTCATGGCTGGCGAAGAGAACATTGCCGCGATAAGTCTTGAGCGTATTGTTGAATGCCTGAATGGATTCGAGGTCGAGGTGGTTGGTAGGCGTGTCCAAAACGAGTGTATTGGCATCCAGCATCATCATCTTGGAGATCATGCAACGCATCTTTTCCCCTCCGGAAAGAACGGATGCCTTTTTGAGAATCTCCTCTCCGCTGAATAGCATACGGCCCAGGAAACCTTTGAGATAAACTTCGTTCGTGTCCTTGGCAAACTGGGACAACCACTCCACGAGATTCAGATCCGTATTGAAATAGCTCGAGTTGTCCAACGGCAAATAAGCTGTGGTAATGGTTTGCCCCCATTCGTAAGTGCCTTCATCGGGCGTCATCTCTCCGTTGATAATGCTGAACAGGGCAGTCATCGCACGAGGATCTCGGCTGATAAAGACAATCTTGTCGTCCTTTTCGACATTGAAATTCAGATCACGGAAAAGAAGTTGTCCCTCGATACTCTTCGTCAGCCCCTTTACTTCCAGAATCTTATTGCCGGGTTCGCGACCGGGTGTAAAGAGAATACCCGGATAGCGACGGGAAGAGGGAGTAATCTCTTCGACGTTGAGCTTTTCGAGCATCTTCTTGCGACTCGTCGTTTGCTTACTCTTAGCCACATTGGCACTGAAGCGGCGGATAAACTCTTCCAACTCCTTACGCTTCTCTTCTGCCTTCTTGTTTTGCTGCTGTTGCTGGCGCAGAGCGAGCTGGCTGGATTCGTACCAGAAGCTGTAGTTGCCGCTGAACTGTTGCACCTTGCCGAAGTCGATGTCCACCGTATGGGTGCAGACCGAATCGAGGAAGTGGCGGTCGTGGCTTACGACGAGCACAGTGTTTTCGAAGTTGCTCAGATAGTTTTCCAACCAAGAAACGGTCTCGAGGTCGAGGTCGTTCGTCGGCTCGTCGAGCAGAAGGTTGTCGGGCTTACCGTATAGGGCGCGCGCCAGTAATACACGCACCTTTTGCTTTCCGCTCAGATCCTTCATCAGCATATAGTGCAGATCCTCTTTGATGCCAAGTCCGCTCAGCAACATGGCTGCATCGCTCTCGGCATTCCAGCCTTCCATTTCGGCGAATTTGTCCTCCAGCTCCGCCACGCGTGTGCCGTCTTCGTCGCTGAAGTCCGGTTTGGCGTAGAGCGCATTCTTCTCCTCCATGATAGCCCAGAGGACGGAGTGCCCCATCAGCACGGTATCCATCACTGTATTCTCATCGAAAGCAAAGTGATCCTGACTCAGCACTGAAAGACGCTCGCCCGGTCCTAAGGTTACCGTCCCGCGTGTAGGATCGAGCTGCTTGCTGATCACGCGCAGCATAGTGGATTTGCCCGCGCCGTTGGCACCGATGATACCATAGCAGTTACCGGGGGTGAAAGTGAGGTTTACGTCTTGGAAAAGTATTCGCTTGCCGAACTGGACACTCAGGTCATTGACTGTAATCATTATTATATGCTTGATTCGTGTCGGGGAATCTCCGAACGAGAGGGCGCGGAGTAGTTGTTTTCCCCCTGATTATATTTTTCGAGCGACAAAATTACTGAAAATAAAGAGACTAACTCCCATCCCCTGAAAGTATGGCTGTAAAGAATCGTAGGCACACGGAAGTTTAGGCTCGGCACTTTATTGAAAACAGAAAGCGATGCGACAAGATTGCTGTCGCGTAAGCAATCTTGATACACCGCCTCTATGTCGTATGAGGGAAAGAGGGCCAGCTATTAGAAGTAGTACTTCTTTTTGGCTTTGTCGTTCTCTTTTATCGCCCGAAGCGGAGCACTTTTGCCCTCCAGACTCTTTCGCTGCATACCGCCGAATATCTTGTTAGCCAGCTTTTTCAGAATAGGCTGTTGGGATGCCAACTCCTTAAAGTAGTCGTCTAACGTATGACTGCGGAAGTGCAGGATCGCTTCCAGTGCATCTCCATCGGCGAAGTACCCCCCGAAGCGATTGCGCGTAGCGAAGGCTCTGTCCGGAAACTCCGGGTAGCCCAGGCTGAGCAACTTGAACAGGCGACGGATATAGTCGGAGTAAACGATGCGGCAGGTTTCGCCCCCTCCCACATTGTATGTGCGTCCCCAGAGGGAAGCCTTATGCTCGTAGGCTTTGACGCAAGCAGAGGCCAGGTCGCGGATATGGACCGTCTCGAAACGCGTAGCCAGCGGCATACAGAATACCGAGCTGTTCAGCAGGGACGAGTCGTGTCCGAGGATGATGCCCGGGCGGTAGATAGTCCATTCGAGGCTGGATTCCTGCACCAGCTTTTCGGCCTGCAGCTTGGTCAGAGCATCGTAGTCGCCCATGGAGGGGCAGGTCATATTGTCCGCACTGATCATAGGTGCTTTCAGTCTGTCGCCATATACCCCTACCGTAGAAATATATAGCAGATAAGCGCCGGGGGAGAACCGTTCCAGATTCTCTATGATGTAGCGCGTACCCATCGTATTGACGTCCTCGGCCAAGCGAAGACGCTTGTCGGCATTGGCCTTCTCCAGACTTTGGCAATGAATCACAAAATCCTGTCCCTTACAAGCCTCTACAGAATTGTCCTGTATCGAACAGTCTCCATAGAAAATATGAATCTCCTTCTTGTACTTTTCGAAGAAAGCCATCGTATGCCCGCGCTTGATGTCCAAAACGGAAATTTCGAAGACCTTGCGCATTGTGAGGAGTTGAGCCAAGATCTCTCTTCCCAGCGCACTGCCGGCACCTGTCAGAAGAACTTTTATCCTGTTAGCCATAACTGTTTTTCGTCTGTAAGGAATTAATGTTTATTGTGAGTTCAAATATAAGGAATTAGGCAATAGCTTCCAAGCTGAAAAGGCTGAGCACAGGCGCAATGTGGCTCACAGGATTGCCGTGCGCAGCCTTTTCCTCGATTGTATTTGCCCTTGGGAATGATCCCCTCCTACCGCTTTCCGCCGAAGAAGTCTACGATCGCCAGCAGTATGATGGCTCCGAGCGTAGACGTGGCAAGCCTTGCCAAAAAAGATCCACCGTCCGAAAAGCCTAAAATACTCAACACAAAACCACCCAAAACAGCACCGACCAGGCCGACAATGATGTTGAGCAATAAGCCCAACGACCGGCCTTTTCGTAACTTACTTGCTATAAAACCTGCTAAACCACCGATAATAATCGAGCCTAAGATTGATCCTAACATTTCAATTCATTTTTATAATTAGACACCCAAATGATATAAGCAATGGGCGCTGCACCCCCCCAATCGCTAAACAGATAGCCGATGACGCTCAACGCTTTTTGCTGAAGAGGTCGGCCAGCAGCAATAGAACGATGGCCCCGAGTGTAGACGTGGCAAGTCTGGCCAAGAATGATCCACCGTTATATACACCTATTAAATTCAGCAGGTATCCGCCCAGGACACCGCCGATCAAACCGATAAGAATATTGAGAAATAAGCCTAATGACTTTCCTCTCCGTAATTTACTTGCTATATAACCGGCCAAAGCGCCGATAAAAATTGAAGCTAATACTGATCCTATCATATTGTATTCATTATTATAATTGGTACGCTAAGTGTTTTGTTCGCTCGCCAATACCTCTTTGAGCCATATTCCCGTATAGGAAGTAGGACAGCGCATCACCTCTTCGGGTGTGCCCGAAGCCACCAAATACCCACCGGCTCCTCCCCCCTCAGGGCCTAAGTCGATGATACAGTCGGCACTCTTGATCATCTCCATATTGTGCTCTACCACCACGACCGAATGCCCTTTGTCGATAAGCGCGTTCAGTGCGTGCAGCAAGGTACGAATATCATGGATATGTAAGCCCGTAGTCGGTTCGTCGAAGATGAAAAGCGTGGGGTCGGGTTTGGCTTGTCCCAGATATGCAGCCAGCTTGACGCGCTGGTTTTCCCCACCGGAGAGTGTACTGCTGCTCTGTCCCAGTTTGAGATACCCCAGTCCGACCTCTCGAAGACATTCGAGCTTCTCCACTATCTTGTCCGTATAGCCGGCTTTCGGATGATCGGTGAAAAATTCAACGGCCTGATTGACCGTCATCTCCAGCAAGTCGTAGATATTAGCACCGGAGTACTCCACATCGAGAATCTCCTTGCGGAAACGTTTGCCATGACACTCTTCGCACTCCAATACTATATCGGCCATGAACTGCATTTCCACCACGATACTGCCCTCTCCTTTGCAGGCCTCACAGCGGCCACCTTCCTTATTGAAGCTGAAGAAATAGGGCTGGTAGCCCATCTGCTTGGACAGCGGCAATGCGCTGTAGAGCTTGCGAATATCGTCGTAGGCCCCAATGTATGTGACGGGGTTGGAGCGAGTACTGCGGCCGAAATTGTTCTGATCCACGTACTGAATGTCTCGGATAGACTTGAGGTCTCCGATGATGCCCTCACAGGCTAGTCCCTGTGTATTGCCTCCTTCGAGGATTCTTTTCACTCCTTCGTAGAAAAGATCGCGCACCAAGGTACTCTTTCCCGATCCGCTCACACCGGTCACCACCGTGAGTACGTGCAGCGGAAAGCGCACATTCACTCCTTTCAGGTTGTGCTTCGAGGCCTCTCGCACTTCTATATAGGAACTCCACGGACGACGCAGCCGTGGCACTTCGATCTTCTCCCGTCCTGTCAGATAAGCCGCTGTGTAGCCCGGAGTATCCATGTCTATGCGGTCATATTCGCCGGCATAGACCACTTCGCCACCCTGACGGCCGGCCTTCGGCCCTATGTCGATGATATAATCGGCTGACCGGATTGTCTCCTCGTCATGCTCCACGACCACAACGGTATTGCCCAGATCGCGCAGTCGCTTCAGCACACCGATAAGCCGATGCGTATCTCGCTGATGCAGACCGATACTCGGCTCGTCCAGCACGTAGAGCGAACCCACCAAGCTGCTGCCGAGCTGCGTAGCCAGACTGATGCGCTGGCTCTCTCCACCCGAGAGCGTATTGGACAGGCGGTCAAGCGTCAGATACCCCAATCCCACTTCGAGCAGGAAGCGTAGCCGCTTGCCTATCTCCTCCAGCAGCCGTCTGCTTATATGTAGATCGTCTTCCGATAGCTGTAGCCCCTCGAAAAATGCCGAAGCCTCCTCCACGGTCAGAGCCGTCAGTTCCGATATGTTCCGTCCGCCGATCCTCACGCACAGAGCATCCGGCTTGAGTCGCATCCCACGGCAATCGGGACAGGTGGCCTTGCCACGAAAGTGTGCCAGTCGGACGCGGTTCTGAATCTTGTGCATCTCTCGCTGCAGCATGGAGAAATAGTCGTCGATGCCGACACTCGGGTAGTCCGGTTCTCCCGTGGGTACACCGCGCCAGAGCATCTCTCGCTCTGCTTCAGAAAGCTCTTTATAGGGCTTGTGTACGGGAAAGCCCAGGGGGGCACTCTTTTGGATGAAATAGTCCTTCCACATCTGTGACTTGGGTCCTATCCAGCAAGCCACACATTCTTCATAGACGGAGAGCGACTTGTTCGGCACCACCAGATCTTCGTCGATCCCCATTACCTTCCCGAAGCCTTCGCAAGTAGGGCATGCCCCGATAGGATTGTTGAAGCTGAACATCTCCGGACTCGGCTCTTGAAAGGTGCGTCCGTCAGCTTCGAATACATTGCTGAACATCCGTTCCTCCACCGTTCCATCCGGACTTTCGATCCGCAGCAGACATGCCCCGTTTCCTTCGAAAAAAGCTGTCTCGGCCGAATCCGCAAGACGCGACTCATAGTCCGCCTTATTCTCTGCCACCGCGAGCCTGTCGATCAGCAGGAAGCAGGAGGTCGTATCGGGGCAATCGGTTTCGGTCGATAAAATGTCCTCGATCCGCTTCATCTCCCCGGCTACGAAAACGCGCGTATAGCCCTGCTGCTGTTGGATCTGCAAGTGCTCACGCAGACTGCGCCCTTGAGGAGCTTGCAGCCCTACCAGAAGATACAATTTGGAGCCGACGGGTCTATCGGAAACGTAAGCGACCAGGTCGGCCACCGTGTGCTTCTTCACCTCCTCTCCGCTTGTCGGGGAGATGGTCTTGCCCACACGAGCAAAAAGCAGACGCAGGTATTCGTATATCTCGGTCGATGTGGCTACGGTACTCCTCGGATTGCGACTCACCACGCGCTGCTCGATGGCGATGGCAGGGGGGACGCCGGCGATCAGATCGCACTCAGGCTTGCGCATCCTACCCAGAAACTGGCGCGCATAGGCAGACAGGCTCTCCACGTAGCGTCTCTGACCTTCCGCATAGAGCGTGTCGAAAGCAAGAGAACTCTTGCCCGAACCGGACAAACCGGTCACCACGACCAATTTGCCTCGCGGGATAGCCAGCGATATATTCTTCAGATTATTGACGCGCGCCCCTTTGATGATGATGGCTTCGCCACTTGTGGGATGCTCGCTTTCCTGCTGCTTCATTCTGCCTGTTTTTTATTTTACAAAGACTAAAGATACCTATTTCGTGCGGTTTGACGCCGATTGGCTCTTTCTTCAAACAAAAAAAGAGGACGCTCAACCGAATGAACATCCTCTTCTTGAAGTACGCGAGATGAGATTTGAACTCACACACCGTAACCGGCACTACCCCCTCAAAGTAGCGTGTCTACCAATTCCACCACCCGCGCAAATTGTTTTTTTGTTTGTCTTTCCCTCGATAGTCGGTGCCCGGGACAGGAATCGAACCTGCACGTCTTTTGAACACTCGCACCTGAAACGAGCGCGTCTACCAATTCCGCCACCCGGGCGTCTGTTTATCGACCGATCTTTCTTGGAAAGATGCACCCTTTTTCAGGATGAGGAGACTGCCATAGGCCGCATGCCTACTGCCTCTTGGAGCGGAAGACGGGACTCGAACCCGCGACCCTAACCTTGGCAAGGTTATGCTCTACCAACTGAGCTACTTCCGCGATTGCGATGCAAAGGTAGTATCTTTTTTCAGTTGCACAAGCGTTTCCACCTCTCTTTTTTCAAGAGCAGCGGGTATCCGCCTCTGTCGGATTGGCAGGAAAGGGGGGACTAAACAGAGCTCGAAATCAATTTTTTTAACTTTCTTGAATGGGAGTTTAGGCGCCGAAAACCTCAGGATTTACGCGCCAAAATCCTGCAAATCTCGCGCGAGAAGTTTTTCGTTTTGGCGCGAGAAATTTTTACTTCCCGAACCAGAACCAAAAAAATCTCGCGCCACGTTTTTCAGCGCACCAATCAGGAAAATTATGGCGCGTAAACCGAATCCGAGTCGCTCGGCGGGACTATCCTCCACAGTTTATTCTTAACTTTGCTAAGAAATAGCCTATAAAAACGATTGGAAATTAGTATGGCCGATAAAGCTCTTGTAGTGGAGATGAGAGATGTGACGCTCTGTCAGGAGGAAAACGTCATCTTTCAGAATTTGAATCTGTCCCTTTCTGCCGGCGACTTCGTCTATCTGATCGGCTCTGTCGGTTCGGGAAAGAGCACTTTGCTGAAGGCTTTGTATGCCGAGGTACCTATCTCCGCCGGTTATGCCCGCGTCATAGATTACGATCTGGTGAAGCTGAAACGGAAGCACCTGCCCTATTTGCGCAGAAAATTGGGTATTGTGTTTCAGGATTTCCAATTGCTGAACGGACGCACCGTTGCGGAGAATCTGGATTTCGTTTTGCGGGCTACGGATTGGAAGAACCGAGCCGACCGCGAGCAGCGTATCGAAGAGGTTCTGACCCGTGTGGGAATGACCCGAAAGGCTTATAAGCGACCGCACGAGCTCTCCGGAGGCGAGCAGCAGCGCGTAGGTATCGCCAGGGCATTGCTGGCGAAGCCTGCTTTGATCCTGGCCGACGAACCTACGGGCAATCTCGATTCGGAGACCGGATTGCAGATCGCCTGTCTGCTCTATGAAATCAGCAAGCAGGGCACTGCAGTACTCATGAGCACGCATAATAGCAGTCTGCTGTCGGATCTGCCGGCAAGGACTTTGGCCGTCCGCAAGAATGGAGATGCCTCCTCTTTGGTGGAGCTGGGGGCAGATGCTGCTACTTCAAGAAAAAATACGGAAATAGATTAGCACGATAAGATCAGGAATTGAAAGTTCTCAAATTTGGCGGTACGTCTGTAGGAGATGCTGAGCGTATCCGCAGTGTTGCCCGACTGATTACTTCGGTAAAAGGCAGAAAGATTATAGTCCTTTCGGCAATGGCCGGAACGACCAACTCGCTTGTCGAAATAGCTTCGCACCTCGTCAAACGCAATGTGGCACAGGCCAAAGAGGTGGTGCAGGTGCTGCGAGAGAAATATCATCGCGAAATAAATGCGCTATACAAGCGTCCCGACACCCTGAGCACAGCCATGAAGGCCGTCGACTCCATCCTCGACTCCCTGGATCATATGTGCGACGTGGAGGGCTTCACCCTCTTCGAGGAAAAGCGTGTGCTGATCCTCGGCGAGCTGATGAGCACGGCCATGATGCAGATCTATTTGCAGGAGATGGGCGCAGTGGTAGCCATGCTGCCGGCTTTGGATTATATGCGCACCGACAAGAATGCAGAGCCGGACAAAGACTATATCCGGAAGCATCTCTTGCCGATGATAGAGGCTCATCCGGATGAGGATATGCTGTTCCTGACGGAGGGTTACATTTGCCGGAATGCTTTCGGGGAGATCGACAATCTCCAACGTGGCGGCAGCGACTACACGGCTTCTCTGATCGGAGCGGCAGTAAATGCCGATGAGATTCAGATATGGACGGATATAGACGGCATGCACAACAACGACCCCCGTGTCGTGGACGTTACGGCACCCGTTCGCCGTCTCCATTTTGAAGAAGCTGCGGAATTGGCCCACTTCGGAGCCAAAATCCTCCATCCCACCTGTATCAAGCCGGCCAAGGAGAAGAATATTCCGGTACGTCTGCTCAATACGATGGATCCCGATGCGCCCGGTACGCTGATTTCGCTGGATACCGAAAAGGATTGCATCAAGGCCGTTGCAGCCAAGGATGGCATCACGGCTATCAAGGTGAAGAGCAGCAACAAACTCCTTTCATGGCACTTTATGCGCAAGCTCTTCGAGATATTCGAGTTCTACCAGGAGCCTGTGGATATGGTCGCTACGAGCGAAGTGGGCGTTTCCCTGACCATCGACAATGACAAGAATCTGCCCGATATTGTTCGTGCCTTGTCCGACATCGGAGATGTGACGGTCGATAAGGATATGGTCATCATCTGCATCGTTGGCGATATGGAGTGGGACAATGTGGGCTTCGAGGCTCGTATCATCAATGCGCTCAAAGGAGTGCCGGTTCGGATGATTTCATACGGTGGGAGCAATTACAACGTCTCGGTACTCGTCAAGGCGGAAGACAAGAAAAAAGCACTGATAGCATTGAGCAACAAGCTCTTCAATTCACGTGCGACAAAAGCCTGAGGCTTCCCCTGCCACTTCCTGCTTTTCAATGAAAACACCTTTCTATTTTTATGATCTGACGCTCTTGGACAAGACGCTCGCTGCGCTTTCCCGGAGTGCAGTAAGCCATGACGTTGTCGTTCACTATGCGCTCAAGGCGAACAATCACCCGCGCATTTTACAGACGATTGTCGCAGCCGGCTTCGGGGCGGACTGTGTGAGCGGGGGAGAGATCGAAGCGGCTATCGAGGCAGGCTTTCCCACTTCCGATATTTTCTTTGCCGGGGTAGGCAAAAGTGATGAAGAGATCTTGCTCGCTTTGGAGGCGCGGATAGGTGCTTTTGTCGTGGAGAGTGCTCCTGAGTTGCTGAACATCGAACGATTGGCTGCATCGAAGAATAGCATCGCGCCCATATTGCTTCGGCTCAATCCGGAGGTCGATGCGCATACGCACAGCCATATAACGACAGGATTGGCAGAAAATAAATTCGGTCTTTTGCCCGAAGATGCACTCGCACTGATGCCCCACATTTTACAGTCCGGATCATTGGCATGGAGAGGATTGCACTTCCATATCGGATCGCAGATACGGTCGGCCGAGGTTTTTGAGGAGCTATGCGAAAAGACCAATCGCATCCTTGCTTCTTTCCGTACGGCCGGCTACTCCCCTGACATCATAGATATGGGAGGCGGGCTTGGTATCAATTATGACGAGCCGGAGGCCGAGCCTATACCTGATTTTGCCGCTTATATCGAGCGGTATCGACGGATGATAGAGACCGGTGAGGCCCGGCTGCATATCGAACCCGGGCGTTCGGTGGTCGCACAATGCGGCAGTCTGATCACTCAAGTGCTCTACATCAAGGAAGGAAAGACCAAGAAGTTTGCCATAGTGGATGCCGGTATGACCGACCTCGTTCGTCCGGCTTTGTATGAGGCGCATCACCAAATCCGGTTGGTGCAACCCGGAGAATGGGCGATGTGTGCGACTTATCCCTCAACGGCTCTGACAGAAAAATACGACGTAGTCGGTCCCATCTGCGAATCCAGCGACATATTCGAGCGCGAATTGCTCATGCCCGAACTCAAGCGCGGCGATTATCTGGCTATTCGTTCGGCCGGAGCATATGGAGCCGTGATGGCTTCTTCCTATAATATGCGTCCGCTACCGGGCTGTCTTTTCTCAGATGAGCAATAACGAATCCCCCTCTCGCCTCAGGGCTTGGCTTGCACTGCTTCGCCCCCATACGCTGCCGGCATCTGTCAGCCCCGTCGTTGTAGCCATAGCTTATGCCATAGCCGATGGCAATTTTCGCTGGATGCAGGCTGTTTTGGCCTTGATAGTAGCCATGTCTGCCCAAACGGTCAGCAATATAGCCAACGACTGGTTCGACTATAAGAAGGGTGCGGATACCGATCAGCGTGTAGGCTTCGATCGGGGGATCTCCAAAGGTTGGTTGTCGGAGCGGCAGGTTCTCGCAGCTCTTTTCTCTTTTCTTTTTCTGCTCGGCCTTAGCGGTTTTCTGCTTTGTGCCATTAGCAACTGGTGGCTGCTGCTCGTGGGAGTTGTTGTAGCCATCGGGGCTTTGTCGTATAGCGCGGGTCCTTATCCTTTGGCCTATCATGGATTGGGCGAAGTGGCAGTCTTTATTTTTTTCGGTCTGATCCCGGTCCTCTTCACCTATTACGTCCAGGCCGGAAATTTCCCCGCCGATCTTTGGCATTTGGGCGCAGCGATGGGATTTGCCGGAGTCAATATCCTCATCGTGAACAACTATCGGGACTATGAAGAAGACCGCAAGAGCGGCAAGCGTACTATCCTTGTGAAGAAAGGACGCGACCTCGGCCCCAAGCTCTATCTCGCCTGCGGTCTGCTTTCCATGATGGTGCTTTATCCTTTCTTCTCGGCCGGCGGTTTGCTGCTTCTGCTGCTCTATCTTTCTTTTTTCATGACCAATTACCGCCGTCTTCTCCGAGAGGAGGGTGCGGCGCTGAACGCACTTCTTGTCCGTACGGCCAAGGCCCTTTCTCTTTTGGCTCTCGTCACGATAGCCATGCTTTTCCTTGCTCGATAAATATATCTGCGAAATTTTCGTAGAAAAGGCTTGCGCACTTACGAATTATTCGTATGTTTGCGGTGTAACAATGTATTAGCAAAAGAAAAGTATGCCGAAGGAGATCGAACGACTGACCGCTATAGAGGAAGATACGATGAATATCATCTGGCAATTGGGGACGTGCAACGTCCGTCAGGTACTGGCCGAAGTGCCGGAGCCTAAGCCTCCTTACACGACCCTTGCATCGGTATTCAAAAATCTGGAGCGCAAGCACTATATCAAACCGTTTCGTGACGGGAAAACCTACCAATATCGTATCTGCATCTCTCGCGAAGAGTATGCTACGCGAACCATGCACCGCATGGTGGACAACTACTTCACGGGCAGCTATAAGCATCTGGTGCAGTTTTTTGCCGCCGGTAGCGATATTTCCGTGAAGGATCTGCGCGAAGTGATCGATATGATCGAAAAAGGAGAGGAAAGCGAGTAGGGCCTCGGTTCATTCAAACTATTAGAACGCACTATGTCATACACCCTTGTCTTATATATGGTAGTGGCTTCTCTCGGACTGGCTCTCTTCTGGATATTCGAGAGGCTGATGATCCATGGCAATACGCACTGTCGTCTTCGTCGTGCTTACTACTTGGGAGGATTCGTCTCGGTAGCCATCTTGCCTTTCCTGGGCTATTTCCTTCCCTCTTGGCCGGGCTTATTTGTCCAAAACAGGTCGGTCGGGATGGAGATACTCCGTTCCATCGAGATTGTATTGCCCGAGGCTTTGGTCAGAACGGCGGGGACGGATGCTATTCCTGCCGTCTCGCCTCTCCTTCGGGGCCTGTTCTTGGCTTGGTTACTTGGCATAGGTGTACTGCTGATTCGTTTCGGTATCCGCCTCGGTTCCCTCCTGTGTCTTATTCGCGGTGCCGAACGGGCAGAGATAGAGGGTGTACCGGTTTACTTTGCGCCTCGCGTCAGGACGCCGTTCAGCTTCCGGGGACGTATTTATCTTCCGACCGATCTGCGGTCATACCCTTCTGTGCGGAATATTCTCATCCACGAACAAGAACATACCCGAGCAACGCATTTTGTCGATCTTTTGATCGCCGAAGTGGCATGTATGCTGTTTTGGTTCAATCCGTTTGCTTGGGCTTTGAAGCGCGATATGCAGCGCAATTTGGAGTTTTTGGCCGATCGGGCTGTGCTCCTCAGTGGTGCGAGCAGACGCGAATACCAATATGAATTGTTGGGATTTACGATGGAGGTCGCGGCCGGACCTCTGTGTAGTTCTTACAACATAAACGACTTAAAAGAAAGAATTAGAATGATGAACAAAACGAAATCCAATCGTGCGGCCGGAGCCAGGTATCTTGTCGCACTCCCGTTGGCTGCCCTTATGCTGCTGAGCGGTAAATGGCTGTGGGCAGGCAATGCCGTATCCGAAGTCCGGGAAGTGGTCGCTGCCGTTGCGAGCGATCCCGCCCCCTTGTCTGATGCTCCTGACATGACCCTGCAGCAGGACGAGGATCCTGTGTGTTCCGAGCTAGATACTCCACCATCTTTCCCCGGGGGAATGTCCGAACTGATGCACTTTCTGAGTAAGAACTTAAAATATCCGGAACAATCTGCAAAGAACAGCATCCAAGGTCGAGTTGTGGTCTCGTTTATTGTCGAAAAAGACGGCAGACTGACTAACATACAAGTGGAAAAAAGCGTAGCACCCGAATTGGACGCAGAAGCCGTAAGAGTGATTTCAGCTATGCCGAAGTGGAGTCCCGGCAAGCAAAAGGACAAGAAAGTCCGTGCGAGGGTAACCCAACCAGTCATATTCCGCCTGAAATAAGCTCTTAGAAACTCTCAGAAAACATAGCTCTATCCAATCGTGCCCTAAGCCGAAAAAGGTTTAGGGCATTATTGTGATCGGTCGGACTTTACCACCCTTGCGGAGATAAAAAGACCGATGGCTCCGAGAGTTTTATTTGTCGTGCCAAAAGATTGTGCGGCGCAGTTCTGAAAAACGTGGAGCGAGAAAATTTTGCTTTTGGAGGCCTTTGAAAAAAATTATTGCTCCCCCTCTCATTTTTTCAGAGGACTATATCGATTTACTCCTCGCCGTCAGATTGTTTTTTTTCAGGCCGGGAAAAGTTTCTCCGACAACAGACAAAAATAAATTATCCGGCCGGAAAATCTCTAAACAAAGACTTCGTATATATAAACGAAGTCTTTGTTTATATATTTGAAAGCTTCATTTATGTATCCGAAACCTTTGAATAAAGAATTGCACCCTGATTTTTCAACTTTTCCCTACTGCAGAAAAAACTTTTTCCGGCCGGGAACGTCATTTATTTTTATTGCTGTGACCTGTGTGCCGTGTACAGAAGAGGGGTCTGCTTCGTGATCAATTACAGTGTTTTCTCTAAAATCCGTTGTCGGTTTACACTCCTTACTCCTTAAAACGGCTTTCGGTTGATAACAGCCCAATACACCCTTTGCCGGGCAGTCATTTTGAGGTGCAGTTTGGGCAAGATTCGGAGGAGATTCTCCCCCGGGGGGCCGGCAAGGAGCTTTTCGCTTCCGAGAGGATGATTTGCACCGGGAGGAAGTGCCCGGTGCTGTTTCTAAAGTGCTGATTTGTGGCTTTTTGCAGTTGTCAAACAGCGTGAAAAACTTTCTTTCGACAAAGACCTGTGGAATATGGGTGCAAAAGGTCGGAAAAAACTATGTGGAAATTTTTCCTCAAATGCCTCCATACTTATAGGTATATATAGGGGAAAAAGCTACTTTTGCGACACAAATTGGAATAATAATTCTGTGTCATGGCAAAAGTTATAAAAATAAAAAAAGGCCTTGCACTTAATCTGAAAGGCAAACCGCTGCCGGAAATGCTGCCGGAACCGGCCAAAAGCCCGACTTACGCGGTTGTACCCGATGATTTTCAAGGTGTTATCCCCAAGGTGACGGCTCGTCCCGGGGATAAGGTGCGTGCCGGCTCAGCACTGATGCACCACAAGGCATACCCGGACATGAAGTTTACCAGTCCGGTGAGCGGCGAAGTAGTCGCGGTAAATCGCGGTGCCAAGCGCAAGGTGTTGAGCATCGAGGTAAAACCGGACGGACTGAACGAATACGAATCATTCTCCGTCGGAGATCCGGCATCCCTCTCTGCCGAACAAATCAAAAGCCTCCTCCTCTCAAGTGGTATGTGGGGCTTCATCAAGCAGCGTCCTTACGACATAGTGGCTACACCGGACATCGCTCCGCGCGACATTTATATTACTGCCAACTTTTCTGCTCCATTGGCTCCGGACTTCGACTTCATCGCCCGCGGGGAAGAGCGTGCTCTGCAGACTGCTATCGACGCCTTGGCCAAGCTTACGGCCGGCAAGGTCTATGTGGGGCTGAAGCCGGGCTCGTCTCTGAGCTTGCGCAATGCAGAGATCGTAGAAGTGCACGGCCCTCATCCGGCAGGAAACGTGGGCGTGCTCATTAACCATACCAAACCGATCAATCGGGGCGAAACGGTGTGGACGCTCAAAGCCACCGACCTGATCGTGATCGGACGCTTTCTGCTTACGGGCAAAGTCGACTTTACCAGAATGATTGCCATGACCGGTTCAGACGCTGCTGCTCACGGATACGTCCGCATTATGCCGGGTTGCAATGTTTTTGCTTCCTTCCCTGGCCGACTGACAATAAAAGAATCTCACGAGCGTGTGATCGACGGCAATGTGCTCACCGGAAAGAAGCTCTGCGAGAAAAGCCCCTTCCTCTCTGCCCAATGTGACCAGATCACGGTCATCCCTGAAGGAGACGATGTGGACGAGCTCTTCGGCTGGGCTGCCCCCCGTCTGGATCAGTACAGCATGAGTAGAGCTTATTTCTCATGGCTACAGGGCAAAAACAAGGAGTATGTGCTCGATGCGCGTGTCAAAGGTGGCGAGCGCGCTATGATCATGAGCAACGAGTACGATCGTGTTTTCCCCATGGATATCTATCCGGAGTATTTGCTTAAGGCTATTATAGCATTCGACATCGACAAGATGGAGGACTTGGGTATATATGAAGTAGCTCCGGAGGACTTTGCCACTTGCGAATTTGTGGATACCTCCAAGATCGAACTCCAGCGCATCGTGCGCGAGGGCTTGGATATGCTCTATAAGGAAATGAATTGACGAATCCCTCACACTCTAAAGCATAAGACATTGAAAGCGTTAAGGAATCAACTGAACAAACTGAAGCCCCATTTTGAAGAAGGCGGCAAGCTCCACGGCCTGCACTCCGTCTTCGACGGCTTCGAGACCTTTCTCTTTGTGCCGAACAGGACATCGCAGCATGGTGTGCACGTACACGATGCCATCGACAGCAAGCGCACGATGATCGTCGTGTGTATGGCTCTCCTGCCTGCCCTGCTCTTCGGTATGTATAATGTGGGGGTACAACACTATATGGCCATCGATGCTCCTGTAGTATTCTGGCCTGCTTTCCTCTTCGGACTTCTCGCCGTACTGCCTAAGCTCATCGTCTCCTATGCCGTTGGTCTGGGGATAGAGTTTACTATAGCTCAGTATAGAAAAGAAGAGATCCAAGAGGGTTTCTTGGTGTCGGGTCTGCTTATCCCGATGATCGTGCCGGTGGATACTCCGCTGTGGATGATAGCAGTGGCAACGGCCTTTGCCGTGGTTTTTGCCAAAGAAGTGTTCGGTGGTACGGGGCGCAACATATTCAACGTGGCTCTCGTGACGCGCGCCTTCCTCTTCTTCGCCTATCCGGCAGCTATGAGCGGCGATCAGGTTTTTGTCCGCACGGCTGACACCTTCGGCCTCGGCGCAGGTCCGGTGGCGGATGGGTTCTCCGGTGCTACACCTTTAGGTCAGATAGCTACCGCCGGTGCCAATATGCCGGAAATTCATAATGTGGTGGGCAATCCCTCTTCCCTGATGGATGCTTTCCTCGGTTTTATCCCCGGTTCCATAGGCGAAACCTCTACTTTGGCTATCCTGATCGGAGCCATCCTCCTGATATGGACAGGGATTGCCAGTTGGAAGATCATGCTGAGCGGTTTGGTGGGAGCCTCTGCGATGGCTCTCGTATTCAATGCCATCGGCACGACAGCTGCTATGCAGATCACGCCCCTGATGCACATTGTCTATGGCGGTTTTGCCTTCGGATTGGTCTTTATGGCTACCGACCCCGTCACCTCTGCCCGCACGGAGAAGGGCAAGTGGATCTTCGGCTTCTTCGTCGGTCTGATGGCCGTATTCATCCGCGTGCTCAATCCGGGGTACCCTGAGGGTATGATGCTTGCGATCCTGCTCATGAACGTATTTGCCCCGCTTATCGACTATTTCGTGGTGGATAGCAACATCAAGGCGCGCAAAGCACGTATGCTCAAGAAATCCTAACCGCTAAACATTTCGATAAAGACATGAATAGAGATAAAAACTCATATACCGTTCTCTATGCCTCGGTGATGGTTATTGTCGTGGCGGTTTTGCTGGCTTACGTCTCTCAGTCATTGGGCGACAGACAGCGTGACAATGAGAAGATAGACAAGATGCAGCAGATCCTCCGCTCGGTGAATGCCGGGACAGAGGATAAGGGCAAAGTGATAGCTCGATACACGGATGTGATCAAGCAAGAGCTGCTCATCAATCAGGATGGTACAGTGGCTAAGACTTTCGAGGGCGAGCAATTAGCCCAAAACGAAGCTTTCACACTCAATACACGCAATGCTTTCAAGCTGGCTGCCAACGATCCAAGCGTCTCTCTCCCCCTCTATATTGCTGAGGTGGAAGGCCGGACGAAATATATTGTCCCGATGAACGGTGCCGGTCTCTGGGGGCCGATCTGGGGGTACATTGCGCTGAATGATGATTGCAACACGATATTCGGTGCGGACTTCAGTCACGAAGGTGAAACGCCGGGATTGGGAGCCGAAATCACTCGTACGGAGTTTTCCGGCCAGTTTATCGGCAAAGAAATCTTCAAAGAGGGCGAATTCAGATCTGTTGCCGTAGTCAAGAAAGGCCAGAAGGCCGAAGGAAAGGACTATGTGGATGGTATTTCCGGCGGTACGCTTACGAGCGATGGAGTGAATGAGATGCTCATATCCTCCCTTCGTCCTTATGCACTATACCTAATGAACAATGTAAAAAAATAAGGGCTATGTCACTTTGGAATAAAAAGAATAAGGAAATTCTTCTCGGGCCGCTAAGCAGCAACAATCCCGTTATCGTGCAGATGCTCGGTGTCTGTTCTGCATTGGCCGTAACGGCCAAGCTACAGCCGGCTATCGTCATGGCCCTGTCCGTTACTGCTGTAATGGCATTTGCCAACGTTATTATTTCACTCTTGCGCAATACGATCCCCGGGCGTATCCGTATCATTGTTCAGCTCGTAGTGGTTGCTGCCTTGGTGACTATCGTGAGTCAGGTGCTGAAAGCATTTGCTTATGATGTGAATAAGCAGTTGTCCGTTTTCGTTGGTCTGATCATTACGAACTGTATTCTGATGGGACGTCTGGAGGCTTTTGCCTTGGCCAATCGTCCTTGGGAGTCTTTCCTCGATGGCGTTGGGAATGGACTGGGATACGGATGGGTTTTGGTTATCATCGCTTTCTTCCGCGAACTGCTCGGTTCCGGTACGTTGCTGAACATGCAAATCATTCCCAAGAGTTTCTATGAACTGGGCTATGTCAATAACGGTCTGATGATTCTGCCTCCGATGGCTCTGATCACCGTGGCGGTTGTCATCTGGGTACACCGTGCCCGCAACAAGGATTTGCAAGAGAACTAAGTAGACACGCCTGACAATCAATTAAGACAGTATCAATTATGGATTACATAAGTACGTTTGTCCGCTCGATATTCGTGGACAACATGGTTTTCGCCTACTACTTGGGGATGTGCTCTTTCTTGGCCGTTTCCAAGAATGTGAAGACCTCTATCGGACTCGGAGCTGCAGTTACGTTCATTCTGGTCTGCACCCTGCCTATCAACTATCTGCTACAGAACTATATTTTCAAGGCCGGCGCACTTTCTTGGCTCGGACCCCAATATGCCGAGGTGGATCTGAGCTTCCTCTCGCTGATCATCTTTATTGCGGTAATTGCATCGTTTACACAGCTCATAGAGATGGTGGTCGAGAAGTTCAGCCCCTCCCTCTATGCATCGCTGGGTATCTTCCTTCCCTTGATAGCTGTGAACTGCGCTATCCTCGGTGGATCGCTCTTCATGCAGCAGCGCGAATTTATCAATGTCGGGATGGCTACCGTCTATGGATTCGGCTCCGGTATCGGCTGGATGCTGGCCATCGTCGGTATGGCTGCCATACGAGAAAAACTGGCATATTCGAATGTTCCCAAACCATTGAGAGGGTTGGGTATCACCTTTATTATCACCGGTCTCATGGGTATTGCTTTCCTGAGCTTCTCCGGCGTGAAACTCTAAAAAGAACGAAGTAGAAATATGAGTACAGTAATTATTACCAGTGCAGTCGTATTCCTGCTGCTCACGCTGATTCTGGTTGTCGCCCTGCTTTATGCCAAGAGCAAATTGGTTCCTTCCGGCAATGTGACGATCACCGTGAACGATGAACGCAAGATGGAAGTCCCTCTTGGCGGTACTTTGTTGAATACGCTTCAAAATCAGGGAGTATTCCTTTCTTCGGCTTGTGGCGGTGGCGGAAGCTGCGGTCAGTGTCGCTGTCGTGTCGTCGAAGGCGGTGGCGAGATTCTCCCGACGGAAAAGGGATTCTTCTCTCGCAAAGAACAGAAGGATCATTGGCGACTATCATGCCAGACGAAAGTGAAGGAGGATCTTAGCATCGTTATTCCCGAAGAAGTCTTCGGTGTCAAAGAATGGGAGTGCGAAGTGCTCTCGAATAAGAATGTCTCCACTTTTATCAAAGAGTTTGTGGTGAAGCTCCCCGAAGGCGAGACCATGAACTTCAAGAGCGGTAGCTATGCCCAGATCAAGATCCCGAAATACAATATTCGCTATGCCGACTACGATATTCAGGATCGCTTCCGTGGCGACTGGGACAAGATGGATGCATGGTCATTGACCTGTAAAAACGAAGAAGAAACCGTTCGAGCTTATTCAATGGCCAACTATCCGGCTGAAGGCAATATCATTACGCTCAACGTTCGTATCGCTACTCCTCCATTCGACAGGGCTGCCAATAAGTGGAAGTCCGGTATCAAGCCCGGTATTTCCTCTTCATATATTTTCTCACTGAAACCCGGAGATAAGGTGATGATGAGTGGCCCGTATGGAGACTTCCATATTCAGGATACGGATGCCGAGATGCTTTATATTGGCGGTGGTGCCGGTATGGCTCCTCTGCGTGCACAGATTCTGCATCTATTCCGCACACTGAAGACCGGTCGTAAAGTTTCTTATTGGTACGGTGCTCGTTCCAAAAACGAGATTTTCTACGAAGAAGACTTCCGCGAGATCGAGAGAGAATTTCCGAATTTCAAATTCCATATCGCTCTTTCCGATCCGCAGCCGGAGGATAATTGGACAGGCTATGTAGGCTTTATCCACCAAGTAATCTATGACAACTATCTGAAGGATCACGATGCTCCGGAGGATATCGAGTACTATATGTGCGGCCCGGGTCCGATGGCCAATGCGGTGAAAGGTATGCTGGAAAACCTTGGTGTACCGCGCAATATGCTCTTTTTCGACGACTTCGGATAAGTTTTTCCGGCAAATTCGATTTATCATTCATTGGAGAGACTGCTTCCCTTGGGATGGCAGTCTCTCTTTTTTGTTTAGTAAGATGCTATCATGGGATAGTTTTTAAAAAAAGGATATAAGTCCGGAAAATGCTCCCTGTCGGATCAAGCAAAGTTCCGCAGTGTTGAATCAGGCCTCATGTCTCTCTTTCTTTCTTGGCCTTGGCGTACAAAAAACAAGAGACTGTCCGGACATTACGTCTATGGACAGCCTCTTTCTCTCTAGTTGCGGAGGCAAGACTCGAACTTACGACCTTTGGGTTATGAGCCCAACGAGCTACCACTGCTCCACTCCGCGATCAATTGTGGCACAAAGGTAATGCTTTTTGTCTAATAACCAAACGGAAAAAGATTTCTATATTGCCAGCACCCATTTTGATTCGCTGGTATCAGTCTCGAAAAATTTAGGGCACTATTGCAATCATTCCCACTAATAGCAATTTTTTTTCTCTAAAATGCACCAGAAAAGGCTAAATTCCTCTTGAAATCATTGCGCGGAAAAAAAAATCGTTACTTTTGGCTTGTTCATTTACCCATAGCTCTGAGAGAGAATCTCGTCGTTGTTTGTGACAAAGAAGATAAACTTACGGGGCGGTGATATGATCTAACTAAATTTTTTGTCTAACTAACTAATCGTGAAAAGATGAACAAGACAGATTTTATTGCAGCTGTAGCTGAAAAGGCCAACCTCACCAAGGCTGATGCCCAGAGAGCAGTAAATGCATTTGCAGATGTTGTAAAAGAGCAGATGGCCGCCGGAGAGAAAATTGCTCTTATCGGATTCGGTACTTTCTCTGTAAGCGAGCGTGCTGCACGCAAAGGCATCAATCCTAAGACGAAAAAGTCTATTTCTATCCCTGCTCGTAAGGTAGTTCGCTTCAAAGCGGGTTCTGCTTTAGACCTCAAGTAATTCGCATTTCGTGCTAAATACAACGAAGCTACTGTGCCCTATAGCGGTGGCTTCGTTGTATGTTAATATGGTATATGCAGCGAACAGTCTTGCCTTATGGAAGGGGAGACTGTTCGCTTTCATTTTTTGAAGCAGTTCGCATTAGGCGACAATTCATGAATAAATTTTTTCCGAAGACAAATCAATAAGATGCAGATGAGAACATTTCGTGTCGTTGTGATCGTTTTGCTGATCGTTTCTTCTTGGATGACGCTTATAGCGCAAAACAACAGTTGGTGGGTGGGCGTCCATGCCGGACGCGAGTACTTCAACAACACAAGTGAGGATATGAAGAAAGGATGGAATACCGGAGTAGTCCTGCGCTACTACTTCTCCGATCGAATATATTCTTTGGCTACAGTCAATTATGGATTCACTTCTTCTTTATCCCCTTCCGGCTATTTCGATGAGCTTGGTAATACTCCTGACGCGCGCTTCAGGCGCCATAGTATTTTGCCGGCAGTGGGGTTAGGGTATGAATTTCTCCAAGGCGATTTTTATTCGTGCTATGCTCAGGTAGGCATTGGTTACGGAATGGAATTTAATACAGTGTCCTATCCACAAGAGTCTGATGTTTCCGTAAAACGTTTTGGTTGGTTGGGAGAGTTGGGGGGCGATTATTTTCTTCACGACAATTTGTCACTTGGTATCTCTGTTGCACACTTGCGTGTGGGGTGGAGAAACAATTGGACGGCCAACGTCAAGTTGTCGATACTGCTTTTTTAGGATTGCTCTAGAAAACCCTTTTTTCAGACGTAAGTCTATCCCCTCTAATGATGATGTCTTCACTTTTGGTGCTTAGCTCTGTCATATCCATTTTGGTTTGAAAAATTCGGTGTATTTGGGGCTGTAAAACGTGGTCTGAGAAAAATTTTGTTTTGGTGCGGGAGTTGAAAAAATCTC
>NZ_JQZY01000019.1:0-38334 GCF_000765965.1 Porphyromonas sp. COT-052 OH4946 | reverse complement strand
ACTACAGACTTAGCCGTCAGCGTCTCTTCCAACAAAGCGTTCGTGAAGTTCGCTGCATCATTACCCGTGGAAGACGCGTAAACGGCATAGTGCTCTGACGCATAATTGGCATCCTGTGCACATACCCAGAAAGTAAGCGTCCCTCCGCTTGGCAGAGAAAGCTCCGGTGTTATCAGATAGTTGTCAGGTGTCTGAGCTCCCTGATAGTTAATATAGGAAGCCGAAGAGACACANACACAAGAACCACCTTCGTGACCGGAGAAAGAAGACCCTCCGGGAGGAGGTGTAGTCGTCCAGTTGTTGCCGTCGCCGTCGGCATCGATAGTCTTCCAGCTTGATGGTATACCATTTTCAAACGATTCGGAAAGACTAGGATTAGGGTCAGGATTAGGGTCAGGATTAGGATTCGTTCCGTTGGGAGCATCCCACTTGAGCGTTACCTTCTGACCCGCTGCACTACCCGTCAGATTCTGTACAGGAGCAAATTCACCTGAACCCGGTACAGTAACGTCTTTACACTCCTTCGGAGATACACCGGTTTCGTACTTAACTTCGACACAGTAGTTATACTGGCCGGGAGCTACATTTTCCTGTTTGAATGTCGTTGCCGTGAGATTCTGCGCGATAACAACATTGTCACGATATACCGTGTAGGTATAGTCATCGGAAACACCTCCGCCAGAGACTACTACGTCATCAAGATAAAGACGGAATATACCTGTACAATCAAAATGACGGAACGCCAAATAAACATCCTGTCCTGCATAGGCAGAGAGATCAATGGTCCTCTCCTGATAGGGAGCTGGAGCCTTTGCACCTTCGCTCTTCAGGACATTTGCAGGAACAGATTTGCCACTTCCAAGAGTTTCTTCGAAGAGCTTGACTGTAAAGTTTGCAGCCTCGTTTCCGGTTGTGGACAAGAACACTCCATAGTGCTCATTTTCCCAAGGAATTTGCGATGAAATCCAATACGTAAGCTCACCGTCTTGGGGAACAGTAATCTTAGGAGTTACCAGATAGTTGTCCGGACTCAAGTTGGGTTTTGCGCCTGTGCTGCTTTCCCATGATCTACTAAACATAGCACCATTACCTGTATGAGTAGCGGTGTTGTAAACGTTTATTGTAGATAGCCAATTGCGACCATCACCATCAGCATCGATCATTGTCCAACCATTTGGAAGCGTTTCTGTATCGAAGCTTTCGTTCAACACATAAGCTCGTTTGTCGGATGCGGGGGCTTGCCAAGTGAGGGTTACCGTCTGCCCTGATACAGACCATTGGAGATTCTGCACGGGAGCGAATTCATTGTCACCTTCTCCGGTCACCACAACGGACGCAGCATCGCCGGAACCTTGTCGTTGGACAGTGAAATGATAAGTCTTACCGGCCTCTACTACATAATCATTGCCTTTGGAAACACCCTGCCCTACAATATATATTAAGCCGGGATTCGGGTTGATGATTACATAGTCATAAGTGCCGGCAGGAATATCGGCTGATGCCGTTCCATCAAGCACGAAATTCGTAGGAGTAAACGAAGCATCGGCATTGACCGGAACTTTATACTCGAAAGGATCGAAAAGGCCATCAGGAATTGTCTCGGTAGCAAACCAAAAACCATCTTCGGGAATCGATGCGCCGTACTGATCGTGATCGTCATCCCAAAGCATTTGATAGCCTGTGCCGTCTTGCCACACATCGTGAGCTTCCAAGATAATTCGTGCCATGCCGGCAGGAATCGGATCTCGGAGATCCTTGGCTGTGGATGTTCGAATACCTTTCTGCACCGTCTGGTGCGTCACAGATGGAGCCGTCTTCGGCCCTCTCTGTGCAGTAGCCGTCTGTCCCCAACACAACAGGGATAGCAGGACGGCAAGCGAAAATAAAGAATTCAATTTTCTCATACCTTTTGAAAGTATTAAAGATTAATATTTCGCGAGATAGTGCTCTACCACTATCGCCCGAAAGGTATGTTTTTAATCTTAACCTGCCAAATATTTTTTGCTAAAAAGACACAAAACACAGTTTTATTCTTTAGAAATTAGCCGAAAGACAGACCCATCGCTGAGGCAAAGTTTTACGCCATCTTTTTTGAGGATTTTATGTTTTCCATTGAATCCAAAGAGATTCGAGGCAATTATACAGAAAGGTTGAAAAGCTTACATTCTATGATAGAAGGGAAGATATAGCCCCCTCTACGCTATATCAATTCTCGGAAAGAATCGATAGCCTTTGAATCCTTCTTCAATAGGATGAGAAGCAGAGCAGGTATTTAGACCTCGTATACAGTTCTATATACCCTCTGATAGATTGGTTGCAACAGTACAGTCTCGGATAACAGCTCTTCACCTCACAAAAACTGTGTATATGAGGATAAAAATGACAATGGAATATCGCCTAAGATTCACATCTTAATCGCAAGAGAAGAAGCGAGGAACAAAAAGATCCGATCCACTTGTTTCGATAGTCTATTCGTTTCGATATATACCGAATCTCTCACCTTCTCTGCCGATGCTCCGCCCTTCGCCAGAGAACAGCCGGGGCCCCTAAGATCGAGAGACGGGACTGCTGCTTTCCGGCTTGAAAAAGATGGCAAAGAGGATGGTAATGAGCAATGCATAAGCCGCAAAAATATACCATACCGTGCTCCAAGCCGTATGACCGGCATCCGTAAAGCGATCCACCACCCAACCGCTGGCAAATCCGCCGATGATGGCTCCGATACCATTGGTCATGATCATAAAAAGGCCTTGAGCAGCTGCTCGAATCGAGGGCGTAGTCTCTCGATCGACAAACATGGAACCGCTGATATTGAAGAAATCGAAGGCCATACCATATACGATCATTGACAGAACCAGGAAAATGAAGCCGCTACCCGGATTGCCAAGACCAAAGAAAGCGAAACGCAACACCCAAGCCAACATACTCATAAGCATCACCCGTTTGATCCCGAAACGTCCCATGAAAAACGGAATGGCCAAAATGAAAAGAGTCTCGGAAATCTGTGACAAAGAAAGCAACACATTGGGATGCTGCACGGCAAAGCTCTCGCTATAAGTATCTGCGAAATCGGACAAAAACGGATTGCCGAATGTATTGGTGACCTGAAGGGCTGCTCCCAATAGCATGGCAAAGAGGAAGAAGACTGCCATACGACGTTGGCGGAAAAGGACAAAAGCATCCAGCCCCAAAACGGCAAGCACCCCCTTCTTCTTGCTTTCTTTTGCCGGAGGGCAGTGAGGCAGGGTAAAAGCATACAATCCCAATGCAAGGGAAGCCACAGCACTGACATAGAATTGCATACTGCTCATTACCCATCCGCATATATCGACAGTCCACATGGCCAAAATGAAGCCGACAGTACCCCATACGCGTATAGGAGGGAATTCCCGCACTATATCCATACCGGCTTTCTCCATAGCAGTATAGGCTATCGTATTGGTGAGAGCGAGAGTAGGCATATAGCTCATGCAGAGCAGGAGCATAACAGGATAAAAAACAGAGTAACTACTCAGCGTGGAAGCATAAACCAGCAATATGGCTCCGATCAGATGGCACACACCCAAGAGTTTTTGAGCAGCCACGTACTTGTCCGCCAGAATACCCAGCAAACCCGGCATGAAAAGAGAGGCAATGCCCATCGTACCGTATATGGCACCTATTTCCAAACCGGAATAATGCAGTACGCTCGCCATATATCCTCCAAGGGAAATCAGCCAAGCTCCCCAAATGAAAAACTGCAGGAAATTCATCAGGATCAGACGGTATTTCAATTGCTTCATGATGAGTGTGTGATTGTAGTTGTTACGGAAGACTGAAAAGAAAAAGCCCTTCGACGGCACCGAATCCCGAATCGAAAGGCTTATTCCGGAGCGTATAGCACATATCAGTTATCAGTATAGGTCATACTGTAGACTCCTATACGCGCTGTTTTATCTTTTTTTCCAAGTAGTAGTTTCACGCCTGACGGGAACATGAAATTATTCAGCTGAGAGGTGTACATTGAGCCACCGGCTCCTGCAGTCTGACGCTTCACAGGCAGCAGTACGAGAACAAGATCCTTATTGATATAAGGCTTACCCTCGGGGGTCTTCTCCGTATTGTTCTTAATATGCTCCATCAACAGGCGGCTGATATTGCTAAACCGATACTCCCGTTTCTTAATGTTGTATATGGTCGAGAGGAATGCAGTGCGGGGCTGCATCAGTTCGGTTTGTTCTTGCTCGAAGAAGTTCTTCACCGAATCCTGTGGCAAGAGCAACAGGTAAGAGGGCGGACTCAGCATCAAGCCCTCAGAAGGCTTCGAGGCACTGATATTGAACTGTGCTTCACCGATCTGCCAAGCCAAAGAGGAAGACAGATTGCTCGTGAAAGCATCCGTAAACTGCTCTTTGCTGATCGTCAGTTGCGTCATCACCCCTGCCGGACTCTTCACACAAGAAAGAGAGTCATTCTCCTGCAACAGGTGGGATATTTGGGAGTTCTTGATATGATTGACCTGATAGGATTCGCTCGTATTTACGAATGTCTCTGTAACCGTCTTGGTGGAATCGGCCGTAACCTTGTAGTTATAATAGATGGCCATCTGTGTATTGTACACGCTCACCACAACTCCCGTACCCGTCGTAGTAGTCACATACAGACCGCCCAACACATTATTATAGAAGCTCTCCTGCGTATCGAAAACACTTGGATTGTTTACCGAGAGGTCGTATATCTTTTGGCCGATCTCATTGGGCAGGGGTATTCTTACGCGGTGGAATGCTGAGTCATTGCCCGCCTTGAATGTCTGCGAAGCGATGATCTGGGTTTCGTCCAGCAAGGAAGCTAATTCCTCCGTAGAATAGTACGAGGGAGGAATGGCTTTGTTGATTTTATAGATCGAAACCTTCATGAGGGCTGTTGAATCCCCCACCCAACTATCATAGTTGATACTAAGCTTCACGGAGTCGATCTTCCCATCTTTGGGCGGATACTTGAATTTGAAATTCCTCGGACTCTTGAACTGCATGATGTAGTCAGCCTTCAAGTCGCCGTATTCGGGATCCGTCAGATCTCCCAGCAGGGTATAGTTCGTTCGGTTGTATATATCGCCCATCGGTATCGTCTTGACAGAAAATTCGAGCGTATCCACTCTGGCCGAAACCGGATCCGAAGGTGGCTGGATAGAACCTCCGATCGGAGACAGATCATCATCGCAGGCTGCCGTGAGGAAAGCCATTAACGAAAAAACAAGAAGAAGGTATCTCTTCATAATAATGGTGAATCGTTGGGGGGTTTGCGTGGAAAGGCAGATAATTAACGCTAATCGCTGCCTGCATATTGTTTTTACGGCGCGGTCAGGCAGAATGAGACAAATCAGTTGGCCGTCAAAAGATCGCTATAGAAGTTGTCGAAAGCCTCTTCATAGTTCTCTTTCCCTTGGTATGGGAGGAAAGCCTTCCCCTCCAAAGAAGATATATAGTCGGTCAGCTCCGGTGCTATGGTCTCCGATCCCTGAATGACACCGTCGGCATATCGGATGGCCAGACGGCTCAGAGCCAAATAGTCGGATGACTGCTCCATTACGGACAGGTCATCGGCCGTGATCTTGTCGAATCCGAGCTTACCGAAGAGGGTCTCCGGGATCACTCCCTGTCCGGCATCATCGTAGATGGAGTAGACCACTTTTGCTTTTTGCAGGCAGGGGTCGTCCACATACATCTTCTTCAGATACAAGGCAGCCAACGCCGTGAACCAGCCATGACAATGGATGACATCGGGGATCCAACGCAGTTTCTTGATCGCTTCGAGTGCTCCACGCACAAAAAAGATGGCTCGCTCATCGTTGTCATTCTCCTGCTTAGGCTTGATGTCGTACATCGTCTTGCGCTTGAAGAAATCATCATTGTCGATGAAATAAACCTGCATGCGTGCCGACTGGATGGAAGCCACTTTGATGATCAGCGGATGGTCGTTGTCGTTGATGATCATATTGATACCGGACAGGCGTATCACCTCGTGCAACTGGTTGCGACGCTCATTGATGATACCATAACGGGGCATAAAAATGCGCACCTCGTTGCCTCGCTCCTGAATGGCCTGAGGCAATTTGCGCGAAACGACCGATATGTCCGTTTCCGGCAAGTAGGGGAAAATTTCTTGGGATATGTAAAGAACTTTTTTGGAATCCATTCTTTTACCGTCATCTACGTTTCTCGCAAAGGTAGAAAAAAAACTCATCGACAAGATAAGGAAGAAGTACGTAAAGCTCTCTTAGATAAGTATAAAAAGAAAAATACACCCAAGTATCGCAGCACATAGCCAACTATTATAGCAGATAGAGTAAGCCGATTCCGCAGGGAAGGCAGACAAAAAACTAAACAATCTGATCAAGCATAAGGCGTAATGATAAAGGCACAAATAGATTAATAGATTTTTAAGAAAAAAGCGAGAAGGCCAAAGAATAGCCCCGCCCCGTTTGGGAAAAAACAAGAAACGAATTGCCACACAAAAAGGCCATCACGCCCCCTTAGCAGAATCGACGGTTTAAAGACGGAAGAGATAGTTGAGCTTTATGCTCAGAGTCAGGTTCGACGATTTGCCATGAGGATCCTGCTGGCGGTTGTTGAGGAGATCGTGGAAGCCATAGTACAAACGCCCTTCCATCTCAAAAGTTCCCAGACGACTGGCATCGAATCCGAAACCAGGTCCACCGGCCAGTCCCCACTCGAAACGACCGTGTAGGCCTTGCGCATAACGTCGCAGCTGTAGTTCGGTGAAGTCCGAGCCTTGCTTGACGGGTTTCTCTGATACGATGAATCCAAACTGAGGCCCCAAATTGAGAAAGGCATAGAGACCTCTTTGCCGAATTTTGACATGTGTGAGCAGGGGTATCGTCACACAATCGAACGTGCGGCGATAGGCATTGTCAGGTTTTCCCTCGAATTTTTCTTCCCAACCCAGCCGGACATAATCCACTTCCATCTGGAAGCCGGCTTTCAAGGCTCCTGTACTTTCCTCGTTTACCCGAACAATGAGACCACCCGATGGCGCCAACAACATCTTTTGGCCCACTGAGGGGTTGAAGAGTACCTTGTTGGCGGATACGCCTCCCGCGAGTCCGACCTGCACACGCAATGACCGCTTGGCCGTTTGGGCTTCGACCAAATTGACCAGAGATAGGAAAATGAAAAGACTGATACTTATTCTCAGAAACATGATTTTCTTCAGATAGAGTTGCATAGACAGTCGAACATTCGTCCACTCGTCATGAAAGAGCAACTATTGAGATATGGCCACACGATCCACCCCTCCATCGGCTCTCAGGGTAACGATGAAGAGGTTGAGATTCACAAAGCCGCCATCGCCTTTTATCTCACGGAATTGGAAGTCTGTCTGCAATCCCGTGGAGGGGAGCATGGGGAGGTTGTTCCTAAGTGAACGGCCATAGGAGGCTAAGCCCCCGATAAAATAGCTGGTAATATCGTAGCCCAGAACGCTGTACTTGGGGAAGCCACCAGACACCTTATGATCGTACCAGGCATAATATTGCGAAAGGAATTGTTCGCTTTCGAGGTTTGCTGGATTGAAATAGAAGGAAGAGTAGAATGAAGAGCCGTATTTCCTCATTCGCCCTTGCATATCTCTGTCGAAGGACTGCCACTCGGGGTAGCCAAAGAAAGTTAACTGTTCCGCCTTGCCATTGCCATCCGCCAAATAAAGTATACGACGAAGGATGCTCTCTCTCGCCATGCAGGGCATTATCACGATACGGGAGTCGGAACGAAGCAGCTTGACCAATTCGCCCTGTTCTGTATCGGAAGAAATCTTCGTATAGGATTTGCCTGCCTTGTCCATCTCGGACATAATGAAGGCGGCACAAGGCTCAACCGATCCCGAACCGGTGACGAACACAACGGTTCTATCGGCATATCGCTGCATAAAGAGCTTGGCAACCTGCGGATAGAGGTATTCTTGGGGAGGATTGATCTGGAAGAGGTTGGCCGAAGCCCTGCCGGCTATTTTACCGGAGCTGAACGGAACCACGTAGTTGATACCGCGCAGGTCTGCATAGCGTGAAATAGCAGCTATCTGGTCGTTGGAAGTGCCCCCGATAAGGAGGTGACAGTTATTGAGTTCGCCACTATGGATTACATCCTCTGCATCAGAAGCATTGGATACATCATAAACGCGCAAGGTCACCGAAACGCCCCGTTTCTTCAGACGATTGAGCCCCATCAGCATACCTTCGTAAAACTCCACATATCGCTGTGTATTGCCCGACAGCGGGAGCATCAGACCGACTTCTATAGTTTCGGACTGTACCGACATGGGACTGGAGGCCATAGAGGTAGAGTCAGCCTTGGGAATACGCAGCTTCCTACCGGCGGGGAAGTTAGAGGCTGATATACCCGGATTGGCCCTCATCAGATCGTCTTCGCTCAACTCATATTGCCTGCTGACAGAGTAGAGCGTTTCCTGTGGCTGGATAATATGTTCACTCGGGAGAGCAGCTGCTGAAACTCTGCTATTGGACTTGATCGGCTTGGCCGGAATAAGCAAGGTCTGTCCTTCTCTAAGCCCCTGTTTGGCCGATGGATTGAGCGCATAAATATCTTCCTCCGAGAGACCATACTGACGCGCCAGTCCATAGACGGTCTCTTTGGCTTGCACCACGTGCACCTTTGTCCTGCTACGCGTCTGAGCAGCCATCGACATGGCAGACATCAGCACACAAGCCATCAGCAGGATATAAAAACCTTTTATCCGGAATACATGATTTGTCATGATTTTACCCCCTTCTTTTTTAGTCCTATCTATTAGGTGAGATGAGGCAAAGATAACAATAACGACACTGCAGACAAATGTGTTATCCTCTTTACAAATCCCCATATCAGAGAGCTACATGGATTAATCTCTTCATTATAACAGGCCCATAACTATACGAAAAATCATCCGGATATCATAGAAGCATTTTGAGAGATTAAATTAAAATGATGGACTTACCACTCGGCTTGAGGATATCCCATACTTCTTTCAAATTCTAAATAATATTCAGCAAGACAAACAGCTCAAATCAAAAGCCATTTCAATGTCGAAAGACAAGGTTGCTTAAGGGACAGGCAATGTCACACACTACATCATTTTATTAGCAATAATTCCTTGCGTTGATAGCTTACCAAAGTCAGCTGTTTCGACAGAAACTCGTACCCAATAAGCCCATTAATTTTCAGATCTTTATCCTTGTTTAAATGAGAGATATCACTAAAAACAGTTTGTGATTTTTTGAACAAGGTTGTTCCGGCATAGAATTCTTTCAATTGAGCATGAGTGACATCTTTCTTGTTTTTAGAAGCTCCACCTAAACTTTTTGTCGTTATTCCCTCCAAATTATCTTTCACTTTAGCGAAAAGGGTTATATCCAAGAGATTTGCTCCCGCACCACAATCAATACCCAATTTATAATAATCATCTCCTATCCTGATCTGCATAATGGGGATGTGGCCTCTCCATTCAAGCGGAAGAGTTTCAATAAGGTGTTTAGATAGTTTTTCTTTTCTGTATGTTTCGAAATAATCCGGATTGATTAGTATGACAACATTCCTGGCATAATCATACAGTACATCGTATTTACTCAAGAAATCATGGCCGATCAGTCCGTAAATCTGCCTACCTTCGCTCTCCAAGTGTGATATGTCATTCGTAAGCATATCTTTCCGATTGACACGGATTCCATAAAAGTCAATGCTCGTATTGACAATATTTGTTCCTGATAAACTCTCGTCGTGAACTCCTTTAGCAGTACTTAAAACAGTTTCCTCCTTTTCTGTATCGACTGTGTCTTTCTCGATATATTTCGAATTAATGATGGTAAATCCAGATCCACTATCCAATATGAAATCTTGCTCTTCTCCATTGACAGATGCCTTGACAACAATCAAATTTCCCATTCTTGTAAATGGAATTTCTATCACATTACTCAGATTGTATTCTATTTTGGAAGGATCTACCTTGGCTGTTTTTACCACGATTTTTAGTAGTTCCATTCTTTTTATCCTATTGTTTTGATCAAACTCGAACAACGCCTGTTTCTTTCCGTGTTTCTCATATTCAACATCGTAATTAAAAGTCAAGTCAACGTTTCCTGTTACTTCTGTCAGTATGAAACTCTCGATGTTTCCCAAATTACTAACCAACTGCGCCAATACCGTTTCTGCTACGGGTGAAGATTGACCTGCAATTTTAAAGTTTTCCGCCAGATATGGCCTTATTTGCTCCATGTTCTGTTTGCTAACGGCATCAAAAACAACACCGACAATTCTTTCACATTCGGTTCTATCTTGCGCAAAAACCGTTATGGTAAAGAATACGGAAAAAATCGACAATAAGATTCTTTTCATAACTATTACATTAATTTTCATTGTGTTCTCGGCAAACTATAACGCATTCGGCAAGAATGGAAAAAAAGTAGGGAAGCAGCAGAATGGGCGATTACATTAATGTGCTGGCGGGAACATTTTTCACCCTTGGCTGTATGCCAAAGGTATCTACTGCAGACGTCCTTCCCAAAAAAGATAAGCACAAGCTGTATCAGCACATAGCAAACAAAGGAATCCATGCGTTCAAGTACTTGGCTTGCAATATAGTAAAAAGAATATTTCGTAATACAACTGTGATCATTCTCCGTAGTAATATACACTCCAATATCAAGTACAACACTATTGTAAATTTTGACCATCAGGTATAATTGCATACTTTTAGCGTCTTAAGTAAGAGTCACAGATCGCATCAGTTTTTTCTAACAACTAAACTATTTCGACAAAGAATGAAAAAATTAAACTACTTATTTTTATTTGCCGTTTTATTCACCTTATTCTGTTCAGGACAAAAAGCAGTGGCACAAGGTGTAACACTTCCTTATCTTGAAGGTTTCGATGAAGGAATCCCCTCCACATGGACTATCAAGGATGCCGATGGCGATGGATGGTGTTGGCTCCACGGGGTTCCTACATCTTTCCAGAACACTCAGCATGGCAATGGTATGATGGCATCCTTTTCTTGGAGTGGCGGACAGCCTTTGAAACCGGACAACTGGCTGATTTCTCCCATAGTGACCGGTGCGACCTCTGTGAAGTATTACGTAGCTGTAAACACCCTATATCCTAATGAGCACTATGCTATCATGGCTCAGCTGGAAGGGCAAGAGGATTATATTGTTGCCTTTGAAGAGACGCTCACCGGGACAAGAGCACAAGGGCCATTCTTCGAACGAATGGTGAATCTTCCGGCCGGCACGCAACGAGTGGCTTTCAGACATTACCAGTGTACCAATCAAAACTTCCTTCACATCGACGAAATTTTGTTCATGGGCAACGGGGCGCAGCACAACCCTGTCATGAATTTGCAAGCGAGCGTAGCAGACAATGGGACTGACGTGCTACTCCAGTGGAAAGCCCCTGTTTCAGACGAAACCGACTTCTCCTACACAGTGTACCGTGATGCAGCAAAGATTGCAGAAGGCCTGACCACTACCACTACTACATACACGGATGCGAATATGGCTAACAAGCAGCATGAATACTGCGTAGAAGTAAAATATACCAGCGGTGTATCGCCGAAGGCCTGCACCAAATTCGTACCCCAAAGTGCTCAAATGATAGCGGTGCAAAAGCCTTATACGCTGACGGTGACAGAAAACACGATCACGGTATCTTGCTCAGGCAAAGCCACCATCTACGACATGAAGGGACGGCAATTGGCTTCGGGAACGAATAAAGTAGTCTTTACGGCTCAGAACAATGTATATGTCGTAAGGATCGAAATAGATGGTAAGACCTACGCAGAAAGAATTTCCGTCAAATAATCCGCATCCGATTCAAAATTCATATTTCCTGATTCGATCTTAGACTGAACAGGGGTGTGCAAAAATCGCGCTCACTGCGATCGTAGCACACCCCTTTCCTTTTTCCAAGATTTGACGGACAGCTCTGTTTTATCACCTCGTGAAGAGACCCTCCGAAGGCTGCGAACTATAAATAAATCGAAAACTATCTGTATACAAATCGGAAATGTTTTATATACAAATCGTTTGATGACCTCTTCTGAAAAGACTTCCGAACTAAATTGGTATTACCGCATAAAAGTCATGCGAACGGAGTACTCGTTTTTTGATGAAACTGCCCTGACAAAAAGAGAGAAAAAACGCTACTGAATAAGAATAATTGCTATATTTGCGTCCGCTATCGGGATGTAGCACAGTTGGTAGCGCGCCACGTTCGGGACGTGGAGGTCGGAAGTTCGAGTCTTCTCATCCCGACAACGCCGTCAATATTCCTTCGGGATTATTGGCGGCGTTTCTTTATTTACAGCAAGGCAAGTGCTTTCTATTGCCCCAACAGAAAGCACTTTCTCTGAGTGTATTTTAGTCTTAGGACTGATAAGATCAGGAGGGAAAAGCCTACATGTTTTTGCCGAAAAAGAACTGCATCAGCAGCAAATTCAGCACAAGCAATGCACCTCCCATCAGGACGATCTGACGTTGTTCCGGCTTAGGCAACAGGAAATAGGCGACTATACCGGCCACGAAGATGAGCAATATCAGAAAAGTGATGACGCGTGTAATGCGTGATTTGCGGAGTTTCATTTTCTTATGTCGTTGTTGTTATCAAAGTGAAAAGGGGCGGAGTTTGTAGCCACGGGTGCGAAGTTCCTGTACCAGTCCTTTTGCGCCGATGAGGTGGCCGGCTCCTACAGCTATGAGAGTGGGCTTTGCAGACAGTAGAGCCGGTATCTTTTCCATCCATCGTGCATTGCGCTTATAGACCAAACGCTCCATATCCTGAGGTGTCATATATTGACCTTCGAACACGCTTTCTATCTGCTGAGCCTTATAGTCACTGACAAGTTTTACTAAAGGATTCTGCTTCTTTTGCATATCTCGAATTGTCTTAAGCAAGTCTTGTGCTTGCTCTTTCAGGCCTTTGGAAAAGAGGAGATATTGCATAGCATCCCAAGCCTCATCCTGCGTTTCGAAAAATACCGCCTCTTTTCCGTCAGCGAGTCCATGAACGACAACGCCTACATCCATCGGCTCCTGCCCTTGGAGACGCATAGATTCTAATCCGAGACTGATAAAGAATGAGAGGATAGAGGGGCGGAGGGGTATCTGATCCACAGAACCCATACCGGCGGATTTGAGGAATTGGTTCAATTCCTGTAGCTCTTCAGGAGAATAAAGCATGGCATAAGTGGTATCGCTCGGCAGCATCATGTTTGCTTGCAGGCGCGGCATCAAGGCTGTCAGGGATTCGGGACGAACGTCATGCTCGATGACTACCTGACGGACAGACGCGTATGTATCCTTATAGCCGGAGATACTATCCGTATAAGTATAAGGCACTATATGACAGGTACCGAGTAAATAGCTCGGTTCGGTCAGCCCGTTTCCGGAAATTTCCCACAGGATGACATTGCGTTTGCCGACTTCCTGTGCAGAGACACAGTAACCGATGAGGAGAAAGAGCCAAAAGAGAATCGTTTGTCTTGTCTTCTTCATAATTGTATCAATGTCGTTAGGGGTTATACAATAACATCATTCTCCAATCTGGAAGCAGGGCGGGAACAGGCTTGCAGTGTATGTATCCACTGGCAAGCAACGAGACCGGCCGTTTCCGTTCGCAGGCGACTCTCTCCAAGAGAAACGGGTGCAAATCCGGCAAGCAAGGCAGACTCCACTTCAGACGGAGAGAAGTCTCCTTCCGGCCCTATCAGAATCAGCACATCCTGTCCTGCGCGGTAGAAATCCGACGGATAGCCTCGGCCTTTAGCTATTTCGGCTCGAACGGCTTCGTCCACATAAGCGATAAGGCGAACGGCCGTATTCGAAGTATCGGCTATTACGGTTTGTATCGGGATATTGACTCGAATCACGGGAAAGGAGGCTTTGAGCGACTGCTTCATCGCACTAATTGCGATGCGCTCCAAGCGTTCCGCTTTGATACGTCTACGCTCGGAATGTTCGGATTCGATAAAGACCACTTCGTCCACCCCTATTTCTACTAACTTCTCCAGCATCCACTCCATCCGCTCGCTCTGTTTGGTGGGGGCAATAGCTATGGTAATTCTGCCTCGCCAAGGTTTTTGCCACGACTCCTGTCCGCACACGCTTACATAACAGCTCTTGCGATCGGCAGTTTCTATGACCGCATCGAAGAACGAACCTCGCCCATCGGTCAGACGGAGACGATCGCCTGCCTGCATACGCAGGACGCGCAAGATATGGCCGGCTTCGTCGTCAGGCAGCCTGTCGGACTGCTCTATATCGGGAGCATAGAATAAGGGGAGGGACATACTGAATCATTCTACCATAGTTTCTGTACCAAAAGTAGTCCATTCCTACCGAATAGAACTATCGGCAGTGCTAATGGCGAATCAAGAAACGAAAAAAGGGTACACCGGATTCTTCTCCGATGCACCCCTCCTCTATCCCAAAGGATATAGCCGACAGCTTATTGCGGTCTGACTTTCCGTGCAAATCGGTCATTCACGCTCACCATTACAGCCTCCCCTCCAAGCTGCGTGCGTGGCAACCGAATCGTCACTTCTCTCGCGGTTGAGACAACTTCTCGCAGCAATGCTCCGGACAGAGAATGGATCCGTATCGTATTGGACTGCGATCCGCTCGGGCAAAGGATGCGAACGACGTCGCCTTCGCATGTAATCTGATACGGGCTATCCTGCTGAAGAGCCTCCTGCATAGCAGCCGGTACTTGATGGATCACGCACCCCTGCTCGGGATACTTGACGTAGCTGTTGCCTTCGCTATCCTCGAAACAGATCAATTCGTTCGGGATACCTCCGTCCATCCCCAGAGGATAGGGGTCAAAGCCCTGTGTGTCGCCTATACCCTCGATCCATACGTAGTGTATGTTAGACGCATAAGGATCTTCTCCATCATAGAAACCGTTGATGTAATAGAAACGTCTTTGTTTCCCTGCAAACTCTTGCTGCTCGATTTTGGCAATGATAAATGACACCTCCGGTATGAGTTGGAACGTGTAGTCCTTGAAGACTTGCCCAACGGGTCGGTTATAATCGAACACCTCGTACTCGCCGCTGCTTCCAAAGACGCGGAACACCTTTCCCGTCTCCGGTTCTTCTCGCATAGAGATCGAGGGTAATACAGGATCTTCGGCATTCGTCGGGAGCACATCTATACGTACATATGCTTTGTCATCGATTACAACCGTCTCCACGGCCTTGTATTCATAGGTTCTTTTCTCATGCATAATATCGGGCATACCGGCTGCACCGGTTTTGTGAACCACGTTCCATTTATTGCCCACGGAAACAAGTGGGATTTGCCCCGATCTCGGAGCCGGTGCCGTACGATGCTCTTCGGTGGCAGATTGCTGAGCACACAAAGGGGAGATTGCAGCCCCGACACCCAAGACCGCGGATAGAATTAAGTACTTGGCTCTCATAAACCTTTCATTTTTTTAGGATTGGTTTGACGATGCGTCATAAAGATATAAAAATTGTGTGCCTATTCATAATTTACGAACGGCAATTCGTCAAAATTCCCCACCTTTGCCCTGCACTATCAGGGAAAGAACGATATGAAAAGACTGATAACAACAGGAGCAGCCATTTTACTGGCCGCTACACTATCTGCCTGCAACGGCAATAATACAAGCGACACCCAAGACGATCGGGCTGAACAGGCCGAAACGGTGCAAGCCGATCTCTTCTCGGCCGACTCGGCTTACACCTTCGTGCAGCGTCAGGTGGACTTCGGCCCTCGCATCCCCGGCACAGCTCCGCATCGAGCCTGTGGCGATTGGCTCGTGGCTACGCTCCGCAGCTTTGGAGCCACGGTGCAAGAGCAGACAGCCGACATCAAGGCACACGATGGCACCATGCTGCCCATGCGCAATATCATAGCCTCATACCACCCCGAAGCCACGAGACGCATATTGCTGATGGCTCACTGGGATACCCGGCCGGCCTCCGATCAGGATGCCAATCCGGCTATGCACACAGAGACTTTCGATGGTGCGGACGATGGCGGCAGCGGAGTAGGCGTATTGCTGGAAATAACACGCTATCTGGGACAACAGAAGGATTCGGGCATGGGCATCGACATCGTATTCTTCGACACAGAGGACTACGGCAGCTATGGCGATGACGAATCGTGGTGTCTCGGATCACAGTATTGGAGTCGCAATCCGCACGTAGCAGGTTACAAAGCCGAAGCCGGCATCCTGCTGGATATGGTTGGTGCCGAAGGAGCTACGTTCTATTGGGAGTACTTCTCCAAGAGCTATGCCCCGGGGTTGATCTCTGCCGTATGGCAGACGGCAGCCGAATTGGGATACGGCAGCTACTTCATCCAAGCCGATGGAGGGGCCTTGACGGACGACCATGTACCTGTGATCAAGAATTTGGGGATTCCCTGCATCGATATTATCAATTACTCGTCCAAAAACGAACATGGCTTCGGCGACCACTGGCATACCCAGAGGGACAATATGCAGATCATCGACAAAAATGTACTCGATGCCGTGGGCGAAACAGTCATTCGATATTTGGACGAACAGGCGAAAGCCGCTTCACACTGACTACTCACTCATTAGCTTACCCCATGCCAAGTATAAACGAAATACAAGATCAGATCATCGAGGAGTTCTCCGCCTTCGATGACTGGATGGACCGTTATCAACTGCTAATCGATATGGGCGGTGCCCTACCCGAACTGGACGCTGCGGACAAGGTGCCGGAGAACATTATCGAAGGTTGCCAGAGTCGCGTATGGATAGCAGCCTCCCTGCAAGACGGTAAGGTACACTACCGCGCCGATAGCGATGCCCTCATCGTCAAAGGGATAGTCGCCCTACTGCTACGGATACTGAACGATCAGAAACCGAAGGACATCATTTCGTCCGACCTCTACTTCATTCGCGAAGTAGGGTTGCAAGATCATCTCTCACCGACGCGCTCGAACGGCCTCGTCTCGATGCTCAAGCAAATGCGTTTCTATGCCCTTGCCTTCGAAGGTGGGGAGGCCTGAGCCATGGATGAACATCTGACCGTCATCATAGGAGCCGGACTCACCGGCCTGACCACAGCAGCTTTCCTCAGAGCTGCCGGCAGGCCTGTTCTGGTTTTGGAGCAGTCAGCTCATATCGGCGGACAGATACGCACCCTCCGAAAGGACGGGTTTGTCTTCGAAACAGGGCCGAATACCGGCACGATCTCCTCACCGGAAGTAGCCGAGCTATTCGAGTTGCTCGGATTGGAACCTGAGATAGCCACGCCCGCAGCCGCCAACCGCCTGATATGGAAAGGCGACAGACTGCATCCCCTCCCACGGAACTTTGCCGAGGCTGTCAGTACACCCTTGTTTTCCCTATGGGACAAATGGCGCATCCTCGGCGAACCCTTTCGCCGGAGGGGCGGACAGCCCAATGAAACGGTCGGATCCTTGGCTCGTCGCCGTCTGGGCAAAAGTTTTGTGGACTACGCAGTCGATCCTTTTCTCGGTGGCATCTATGCCGGAGATCCCGACCAACTGGTTACTCGCTTTGCCCTGCCCAAATTGTACGATCTGGAGCAGCAATATGGCAGCTTCGTGCTCGGTGCCATCCGAAAAGCCAAAGAGCCACGAAGCGAACGCGACCGCAAAGCCTCCCGCAAGATCTTTTCCGTGCAAGGAGGGCTGGGTGTCTTGATCGAAACTTTGACGGACTATATCGGACGCGAACACATCCTCACAGAAACGCAAATCCGATACATCAATCACCCGGGAGCACACACCTTCGGCCTTACCTATACGGATGCTTCGGGAGAGGAGCACACCATTCCTTGCCGCCACTTGGTGAGCACGGTGGCAGCGCGCCACATTCCCACGCTATTCGACCACTTCCCGACGGATGAATCAGCCGTGTTCGAGCAGCTCTATTATGCCCCCATGATAGAGGTTGCCGTAGGCTTCCGCCGGAATGTTGCCACACACCTGCCGGCTTTTGGTTGCCTGATCCCTTCAAGGGAAAATCGTCGCATCCTCGGCATCTTGTTCCCTTCGGACTGTTTCCGTGGCAGAGCACCCGAGGGGGGCGCGCTCTATTCCATATTCATGGGCGGGGTGCGGAGTGCTTCGCTCATAGACCTTTCCGATGAGGAGATCAGCACGATTGCAATGGAAGAGCTACGCGATATGCTGCACATACCTCACACCTGCAAGCCGGATATGCTGCACATCTCACGCCACCGCCATGCCATACCGCAGTACTACGCCGATACGGAACTTCGGCTGGACATCATCCGCCGAATGGAAATGCGCTGGCCGGGCTTACATTTAGGGGGTAATATGCGTGGGGGCATAGGTATGGCACATCGTATCTCACAGGGTGTGGAAATGGCTCGAAGTATCATAGAAGAGACAGCTATCGCCGAACGAGCCGCCAAAGGCTGATCAGGGCATTCGCTTTTTCCCTCACCGCGAGCTACACCCCAATCGGCCGGTATTTCTTTTCACCCTGTTCTATATAATCCAACGCATATCTTCCGGACTAATTCATAAGCCCAACAAGCCAAGCAAACTACTGCTCCCCTACCGTATACGTTACGTTCGAGAAAATAGCTATTTGGCGTTCTGAAAAACGTGGCGCGACAATTTTTTCGTTTTGGTTCGGGAAGTAAATTTTTTACGCGCCAGAACGAAAACAATCTCGCGCGTAAATCCTCGAAATCACGTTCCGCAATTTGTCCGATTTCGGTTCCGCTTTTTCAGGATACGGCAGAAGAAAGAATGGAGAGTCGGCAGGAAAAAAATAAGGAGTCAATCTCGTCCTTGACTCACAGTACTCAAGCCTCGCTTTTGAGCGAATCAGCCTTGCTTTTGAGAACGGTAGTAATCGGAGAAAGTGCCGAAAGAACAACCATCGGCAAGAAGAGTATCGATCACAGCCTCCAGTCTGTGGCACATTTTTTCGCCACTGTTATGAGTAACCGTATAGCTCAGTTTGCAGCCGGGTAAACAGCCGATCTCTGCGAACTCCCACGGGTGAAAATAAAGATTGAGATAACTATCACGCCGAACAGTGTGGCGAACCATCCTGATGTACAGGCTGAGGGGAAGATGGTGGAGGGAAAGCCAGAAGAGAGGGAAATGCAATAGAGGCGTTACCGAACTCGGCATCTGCAAGACTCCATACTTGTCGAAATAGGGTAACCTCGGAGCAGAGAGATGATTGTAGCGGCCGGGGATACAAGTCGGATTGAGCGAAGAATTGTACAAGTACCCGGCTTGGGCTATTTCCGCATCGCCAACAGGCATCATGCGTGGCATCCGAAAACCGCAGACATCGGTACCACCCCACAGAGAAGCGAGCTTCTGACGAGACTCGGCAAGGTGCTCTTGGGTGAAAGAGGAGTGAAACACTCCATGAGAGGCCAATTCGTGCCCTTCCGAGTAGATCCTCTTTCGCAGATCCTCCGGCAATGACTCCCAGAAAGTGACGGTACTGAAGAAGGTGGCCCGAACGCCTTTTTTCTTCAGTATATGGAGGATGGCCTCTGTCCCTTGGCGACTGATGCGCAACTGTTCTTCCAAGGGAAAGTCTTTATATCCCTGCTCAATCGGCACATCGAACTCCTCAATATCGAAACTCAAGAGAACCATCTTGCTCTGATCAGTTTGGGGATTTTATAGACTTCACGAAGGATCGTCTTGGCTTTCATTACCGACAGAGAGATGTCGGGACGAATGGAACCGCTGACGACTGCTATACGCACTTTTTTTCTCTTCGCCAGACAGATAAATTCGGTATCGAACAGGAAACTATCTATCCGTGTTTGGAGGAAAACTGAACGTCCCGTTGAGGAGAATCCTTTGAGTCCTCCCTGCGTATCCGTCGTTGGGAGGAAGAAGAATTTGTTTACAAAATGCGAAAAGTCAGAAAGCATTTTCCTCTTAAAGCGAATCCTTTTCCCATAAGATTCCGGCTCTCTACGGGATATAACAACGTCTGCACCTTCCAGAAGGGCTTCTATCACCTGTTTATATGAGTCCGGAGTAAACGGCAGATCATAATCCGTATAGAGCACGAAAGGTGCATCGGTTTGCGCCACGCCATAGCGGACGGCAAAGCCCTTTCCTCTATTCTTGGCGTAGTCGCAATAGACAACTTTCCATCGCGATGCAGCCCAATGCGAGCGTACCTCGTCAGAATGGCCTTCATTGCTCCCATCGGGTACGATGAATATGCGGAAAGTCACGTCCGGCATACTATCGGACAAGGCTGTCAAGCGAGATATAGTCTCTCGCTCCCATCCCTGACCGGGACGATATGCCGGCAGTACCACATCAATTCTGATCATAAGCCAAAGAGGAGGATGTGTCCGCTTGGGTAGGAAGATACTGCGTGCAAAGCAACTCTATACTCAACCGTATCCAAACCAAGGTCGGGAATAGAGCCTTCAAGGCGTATGGAAGCACGATATTCTTGCGAAGAGCTGCCGGGAACAGATCGGTAGGAGACAAAGAGGAGAGGAGTAGTGTTCCGACTAAGAGTGTAATATCCAGCCGATCGGGTTTCCCTTTGGGACGATGCACGAACCAAATGCCGACGCCCAACAAGGCTATGATATAAGTACTCGATTCGCTACCGGTACTGAACAAAACGGTGAAAAGCAGGGTCGAAGCCAAAATACTCATTCGGAAGAGTGGAGCCTTGTACTGACTGAATCGGAGGAAAGGAAGAGCGAACAGGATAAGTCCGGGTACTAACAACAGCAAGTCGGAATAGCCGGCACTGCCGGTCATTTTCCTAACCATTCCGAGCAGGGAGACATTTTGATACAGGGAAAACAGATTCTCCCCATTCTTCGTGCCAAGGCTGGCAAACCAATCCACACATTGTTCAAGAGCATAGGAGCCTCCTCCAAAGAGCATCGGCAGGATACCGATCAGACCGAACCATGCAAAAAGCCAAGCCAAATAGCGGCCTTTTCTTTTCACAAAGGGGAAGAAAGCCAATCCGACGATACCATACAGTTTGGTCAGAGTCCCTAAAACGATGAAAAGCGTTGCTGCCCATTCCTTTTTCTTTTCCACAAAAGCAAAGCTGAGCAGAATACATGCTCCTATGAGGATGTTGAACTGCTGCATACACAACGCCGTGTACAGGTCAAGGAAAGCAATCCACAGGATGGCAGCCTTTTTCTTTTCGCTCGTGGGTAATTGGCTGACAGCCCAAAGACATCCGGCAACCGAAAAGCACAGCCACAGCAGCATCCCTATGAAGGAAGGCAAAAGGGCAAAAGGAGCAAAAAGGATAGGGAAGACAGGGCCGTAGAGAAAGACATCGTGATGCTCTGCCGGATAGGCCGAATAGAGCGACTGATGTCGGGAGAAATGATAGAAAGAGGAGCGGAATATGGTATAATTATTGTGCCTGTGCGGAGCCGCTTTCGTAATGGCAGATACGATGGCAGCTATCCACCACAATAGAGGAATGCTGTTTTGGAAAGAAAGCCTCGGTTTTAATCGCATTAAGATTTTGGTTTTTGGGAGAAAGATCGGAGGATCGGCTGTTATTCTTCCTTGCGGATCACTGATCGGATTTTTTCGACAAGGAGGGAGAGTGCCACCGAATTGAATCCACCTTCGGGAATGATCAGATCGGCATACCGCTTGGATGGCTCCACAAAATCCTCGTGCATAGGCCGCACCGTACTGAAGTACTGTGCCAATACCGAATCCATATTGCGTCCCCGTTCTTGGACATCGCGTACAAGGCGGCGCGCCAAACGAATATCCGCATCGGTATCGACGAATACTTTCACATTCATCAGATCCCGCAGCTCTTTGTTTTCGAATATCAGGATTCCATCCAGCACGATTACTTTGGCAGGACGGACGGTTACTTTTTCTTTCAGACGATTGTGCTCTACGAAAGAATATACAGGGCGCTCTATCGTTTTGCCTGCTTTCAGGGAGAGAATATCTCGGACGAACATGTCCGTGTCGAAAGCATTGGGGTGGTCGTAGTTCAGCTTCTTTCTTTCCTCAAGGGAAAGGTGGTCATTGGCCTTGTAATAGTAGTCATGACAGAGCACAAGTACATCTTCCTCCACGAAAGCCTCACAGAGCTTTTTCACCAATGTACTCTTGCCGGAAGCACTTCCGCCGGCTACTCCTATTATCGTCGTATTCATTACCATCCCTCCTCCAAAAGGGCGTGTCGCAACACGCAGTTATCATTCATTACACTTACAGGACACCATTCTGCTTGAATACCTTATGCAGCTTTTCGATGGCAAAGTCGAGTTGCTCTTTCGTATGCGTAGCCATGAGCGAAAAGCGAATAAGGGTGTCGGACGGAGCTACCGCCGGAGAGACCACGGGATTGACAAATACCCCTTCTTCGAAAGCGTCTCGGGTTATTTGGAATGTCTTCTCGTTGTTGCGGATAAAAAGCGGGATAATAGGTGTCGATGTGTGGCCTATTTCAAAGCCGAGAGAGCGGAACGCGTTCAATGAGTAGTGCGTCAGCTCCCACAATCGGGCCAAACGCTCCGGTTCGCTAAGCATAATGTCCAGAGTAGCTGCCGCCGCTGCCGTAGAGGCCGGCGTACAGCTGGCACTGAAAATATAGGATCGGGCGTGGTGGCGCAGGTAGTTGATAACGCTCTTATCGCCTGCAATGAATCCTCCGAGCGAAGCGAAAGATTTGCTGAAAGTACCCATGATCAAGTCCACTTCGTCGGTCAGACCGAAGTGATTGCAGACGCCGCGTCCATGGTCGCCCATCACACCGATACCGTGAGCTTCATCGACCATCACATTGGCGTTGTATCGCTTGGCGAGGCGAACGATTTCGGGCAAATTGCAGACATCGCCCTCCATACTGAAGACACCATCTACCACAATCAGTTTGATCTTGTCCGGATCGCACTGCTGGAGTCGCTTCTCCAGAGAGCCCATATCATTATGCTTGTACTTCAGCTTCGTGCTGAACGAAAGGCGAATACCCTCGATGATCGAAGCATGATCCAACTCGTCCCAGATGATATAATCCTCGCGGCCGGTGATGCAGGAGACAACGCCCAAATTTACCTGAAAGCCGGTAGAGAAGCTGATGGCATCCTCCTTGCCGACGAACTCGGCCAGCCGTTTTTCCAGTTCGAGGTGAATATCGAGCGTCCCATTGAGGAAGCGAGAGCCGGCACAGCCCGTACCGTACTTCTTCGTAGCTTCGATAGCTGCCTCCTTGACTTTCGGGTGGTTTGTCAGACCCAGATAAGCATTGGAGCCGAACATCAAGACTTTACGACCGTCAATAACGACCTCGGTATCCTGATCGCTTTCGATTTTTCTGAAATAAGGGTAAATACCTGCGGCTTGTGCCTTTTGCGGCTCGGTATATTGAGCCAATTTATCCTGTAACAATTTTCCCATTCGCCTCAAGAGTTAGCTTATTAGGCACAAATGTAAAAAAAAACGGGACGCTGACAGCACAGATTCAGGGCAAGCGTGCAGAGAGGAGGATAGGAAAAGTCTCTTTGGGAAGCCTTCTCCCAAGACATCAAGAAGTATCGGGACGATCCCTTAGGAGTCCCTCCTGAGCCCCCTAAGGAGTCTCCTATGGGATCCCTGAGGAGTGTCGGGAGAGACCCCTTAGGGGTCATGGAGGGGATCCCTAAGGGGTCTCAGGAGAGATCCCTTGGGGATGAGAGCGGGCTGAAAAGAGAAGAGAGAAGAAGGCAGAGTATACCGCAAGGCTTTTCGATGGAGATCTTGCGAGAATGTCAAGGAGCTACGCGTCAGTCCTGTGCGATATAAAACTCCTTATCCGCTTCCGAGAAGCACACGATAGTGACGTCGATGGGGCGATCTGCAATAATCTCCTCGATAGTGGCCAAAGCAATGCGAGCAGCCTGATGCTTAGGATAACGGTAAACGCCGGTACTGATGCAGGGGAAGGCAATGGTTTTCAACCCCTTGTCCAAGGCTATGGACAGCGATGTACGGTAGCAGGAAGCCAATAGATCCGGCTCTCCTTGTTGTCCGCCATGCCACACAGGGCCTACGGTATGAATAACGTATCGCGCCGGCAGATTGTATCCTCCCGTTATTTTGCTTTCTCCCGTAGGACAACCGTTGAGAGTGCGACACTCCTCCAGCAGTTCGGGACCGGCTGCTCGGTGAATGGCTCCGTCCACTCCCCCACCACCCAAAAGGGTATGATTCGCCGCATTGACAATGGCATCCCCTTCGAAGCGAGTAATATCGCCTACCGTGATTGTTATCTTTCCCATAGTGCTATTTTCGTTTATGCCCTGAACGGGCGTGATGTCGTGTTTTATCAAGCAGCCGGTCCCGACCTTGATACCGAAGGCTTATTCCATGCCCTCCATGGATTCGAGCACAAGCGTCGTACCATCCCAAACGGCATAGGAGTTGTACCGAATCCAATCGCCAAGGATCAGGACACGCTTCTCGTCGCGCAATGCCATATCGACCAGCATATGCCGATGGCCGAAAATATAGAAATCCACTTCGGGATGTCGGGTACTATGCTCTTTGACAAAGCGAATCAGCCATTCGTTTTCTATATCGAAGTAGTCATTGCTGTAGGCGTGGGGGATATTGCCGAGTGTCTTTCGCTTCTCTCCGCTACGTCTGCTTTTCAGTGAAATGCCATAGGCCAAACCGACCGTCCAGCGAGGATGCACGGCTGCATAAAGGAGGCGTGCCAACGGATTGCGGAAGAGCCGGTACATGCAGTCGTACGAACGCTTCACAGACCGATACTCCTCATCTCCATGCGCCAAGCGAAAGAGCTTGCCGGACAACTCCACCGTAATGCCATGCATATGGACATGAGCACCCAGCTCCTGGGTCAAATAATCCGTCAGCCATACGTCGTGATTGCCGGCAAAGAAATGTATCTCCACCCCCTCATCGCTCAATTCGGCTACTTTCCCGAGGAAACGTGTGAAGCCACGAGGCACCACATACCGATACTCGAACCAATAGTCGAACATATCACCCATGAAGTAGATAGCCTTGGCCTCATGGCGAATACGCTCCAACCAAGCAGCCAAACGCCTCTCCACAGCCATGGGATCGGCATGATGGCGCGAACCGAGATGGGCATCGCTGGTAAAGTAGATCTTGGAACGCATGGGGGAATTCGATTCGGAGCCGAAGTTTTTAGAGGAATCCAAGCTCCAGCATGGCTTCCTCGCTCATCATGTCCTTACTCCATTCGGGTTCGAAGGTCAGGTCTATCTTTACCCCCTTGACGCCCTTCACGCTTTCCACCTTCATGCGAACATCCTCTATGATGAAGTCCGCTGCAGGACAATTCGGTGCCGTCAGCGTCATGGTGACGGTAACAAACCCGTCGGCTCCTACATCCACATTATATATCAACCCCAGATCGTACACATTGACCGGTATTTCGGGGTCGTATACTGTACGCAACATGCGAACAATATCCTCTTCTATCTGCAAAAATTCGTTGTTCATCGCTCAAAAAACTTCGTTTGTCAAACTGCATCGCTACCGGATGCCGGCAGCCTTTGTCAGGTCAAGTGCCATACAGCGGTGTTGTCTTTCAATCCAACATCTCCCTGTATTTCTTGTCTATGTCCTTACGAGCGGCATCGGTAGGCTTGAAGCTGTCCGAGTTTTCCATCGCTGCGATAGCCTGCTCATCTTTGGCATCGATCGATTCGGGGATATAGACATTGACATTCACCAGTTGGTCTCCCGTACCGTAGCCGTTTACGCTGGGCAACCCCTTGTTGCGCAAGCGCAGCATCTTGCCCGGTTGTGTCCCCGCCTCGATGCGGATCTTGGCTCGTCCGTCTATCGTCGGCACTTCCACACTGCCTCCTTTTATAGCCAACGGAACGGATATAAGCAGATTGTATATCAGATCATTGCCATTGCGGATCAGATTCGGATCCGGCTCCTCGGCGATCACGACTATCAGGTCGCCATTCACGCCTCCTCGGGGCGCGGCATTTCCCTTGCCGTTCACGGACATTTGCATCCCCTCGGCTACACCCGCAGGAATATGGAATGAGATCACCTCTTCGCCGATCTCCACACCTTCACCCTTACACTTCGAGCATGGCTTCGTGATGATCTCCCCCTCTCCGTGGCAAGTGGGACAGGTACTCTGGGTCTGCATGGCTCCGAGGAAAGTGTTGCTCACGCGCGTAACCACGCCGGATCCATGACAGGTCTGGCAGGTAGTCTTGCCATTAGCATCTTCCGTGCCATCGCCACGACATTTGCTGCATACTACCTGCTTCTTCACCTTCACTTTCTTCTCCACACCTTTACTTATATCGGCCAAAGAAAGCTTCACTCGTACACGCAGGTCAGACCCTCTGCGAACGCGTCTGCGACTGCCGCCGCCCATATCGGAGAATCCACCAAAACCACCGAATCCGCCGAACAGATCACCGAAGCGGCTGAAAATATCCTCCATGGACATACCGCCTCCGCCGAAACCTCCACCGGCAGCTCCACCCAATCCGGCATGTCCGAACTGGTCGTATCGACTGCGCTTCTGCGGATCGCTCAGGACGTCGTAAGCTTCGGCTACCTCTTTGAAGTGCTCTTCGGCCTCCTTGTCTCCCGGATTCTTGTCCGGATGGTATTGGATAGCCTTCTTGCGATATGCTTTTTTCAGTTCATCATCGGTGGCATTCTTCGACACACCGAGGACTTCGTAATAGTCTCTTTTTTCTGCCATCTCTTATCCTTGTTCGTTCTGCTCCGATTCGTCGATGGGGGATTTATTCTCCCACCACCACATGAGCGTGACGTATCACTTTGTCGTTGAGCGTATAGCCCGTCTTCACACAGTCTATTACCTTACCTTTCTGCTCGGCCGAGGGTGCCGGGATCATGGCTACGGCATCGCATAGGTCGGCATCGAATGGCAGGTCTGCGGTTTCTATCTTCTTGACTCCCTGCTTCTGCAGATAGTCCATGAACTTGCTGTAGATCAGCTCCACTCCTTCTTTGATAGCGGCAGGCTCCGACATGTCGCCCAAATTGTTGAGAGCGCGCTCGAAGTCGTCGATCACGGGCAGCAGATCCACGAGTACCTTTTCTCCGCCATTGCGGATAAGCTCGCTCTTTTCCTTGAGTGTCCGTTTGCGGTAGTTGTCATACTCTGCCATCAAACGCAAATGGGTGTCGTTAAGGGCAGCCAGCTGAGCCGTGAGTTCCTCCACCGGGTCTGCCACCTTGTCCTCTTCTTCGGTTGCAGAGGTATTGCCGAGGTCATTTTCGTGACTGTTTGTCAGTTGTTCGTCCCTTTCGATATCCTGTTCGGGCTGAGGCGTTTGTTCGCGATTGTTTTTTTGCTTGTTCATTATATTGCTTTCACTTTTTTATTTCATTCATTACCAGCATGTTGATGCAGTCGAAAAGGGTTATTCACCCTTTATCGACACAAATGTACACTGTATTAACTACAAAAACCGCTCCACCTTTATATTGACGGCTCCGAACAAATAAACACCCGAATCATGTTGATTTCAGAAAATCACCCAAATTAAGCTGATTTTCTGACGCTATTACCAGTTTGCGAGAGCAGCCGGGCCATCGCATTTCAAAGTTTATACTGTATCCTTGGCCTCTTTCTTCTATAATTTGGGACTCTAGTACATTAATGCGTACTTGTTTTGATAACCGGACGTAGCAATCGTTAGGNGTATCCTTGGCCTCTTTCTTCTATAATTTGGGACTCTAGTACATTAATGCGTACTTGTTTTGATAACCGGACGTAGCAATCGTTAGGTTTATAAGTGTGTTAACAGTTCAAATACGATTGCCCTGGAGAGCAGCAATTACGATTCCTTGTGGTTTAGACTTTTCGCTATATTTGCTCCCCGATAGAGGCTGTGATGGGAAGCTGAATCTCGCTACCGAAGAGCTTTCGAAAGAATGAAAATGCTTTAACAAACGACTAAATGACAATAAATTATAAACACAGAAACAACCGACTACAGGCCGACTCCGGTCAGTATTCTCACCTCAACGGCTATATTCGACCTCGGAGCATCTGAATAGAGGAGAAATAGCCTCAGGCAAATAAACAAGAGCAGCCCCTCATTCGGGGACTCGAAAGATAAGGCACCCGCGAAGTTTCTTATAAACTTGGCGGGTGCCTCTTTGTTTATAGCCTTCTACAAAAGCTTTTTGGACACTCTGATTTATATACAAATGACTTTCGAACTATATATTAATTAGAAACGATTTATATATAAATAGGAAACGATCTATATACAAATCGAAAATAGTTTATATATAAATGGCAATTCCACCTTATAGAAAGCAGGTTACGCCTTCCCAAGACTCGCTTAACCATCTCTTTCATCTCGAAAACCTCTTCCTTTCTGGTGCTTATTTGGAATGATTCTAAACACTTCTTCGGTGTTGAAAAGTTTTTTGGCGCGTATTTTTCATAGAGAAGCGAAGGCCCTCATGCATCCGATAAGATGGATTTCGGACACCTTCATAGACACTTCGGAGCGACTGATGGTTCTTTGTCGACCACAAAGCTAATACCATACTTTTCAGACAACACACAGCGGGGAAAACCTTGCTTTTTTGGCTTATAAATCGTTTCTTTGAAGTCCCAAAATGAGACCTCTTTACAGTTCGAGACTTCTCCTTTGGGGATTCGTCATACTACTATAATACCCTTTTCAAAAAATGAAAAAAACGCTCGTAATAGTCGTTCACCCCGATTTGACCAAATCCGTTATCAACAAGGCTTGGGCCAAAGCCATCGAGGGTGCAGCCACTATCCACCACCTCTACGAACAGTATCCGAACGGACAAATCGATATAGCACATGAGCAGGCCCTGCTGGAGGCTCATGACCGCATCGTCTTCCAATTCCCCCTCTATTGGTATGCAGCCCCCTATCTGCTGAAGAAGTGGATGGATGAGGTCTTCACCGACGGCTGGGCTTACGGCGCCGGTGGGGACAAGATGGAGGGTAAAGAAATCTGCGCGGCAGTCTCCTGTGGATCGCCCGAATCGGCTTTTGCCGAAGGAGCACAGCAGTGCCATACGCTGCGAAGCTACCTGAATGTATTCGACGGAATAGCTGCTTTCCTGCGTGCTCGATTCACCGGCTACCATGCCTGCTACGACTCCTACAATCCTCGCCTGCCGGAAATGCTGCCGGCCAACTGCGAAGCCTATCTCCGCTTTATCAAAGGAGAATGAATACAGAGGTAATAGCCATCATCCCAGCTCGATACGCTTCCAGCCGATTCCCGGGCAAACCACTGGCCGATATGCTCGGCAAGCCGATGATCCAACGGGTATATGAGCGAATAGCCGGTGTCGTCCCCCGAGCCGTCGTAGCCACCGATGACGAGCGTATCCGTCAGGCCGTGGAGGATTTCGGAGGAGAGGTGGTGATGACGTCCCCCGAGTGCAGTAGCGGTACGGAACGCTGTCGGGAGGCATTCGACAAAGTAGGTCGGGGAGAAAAGATCGTCCTGAATCTGCAAGGCGATGAACCTTTTGTCCGGGAGGAACAGATCGACCTGCTGATTTCGGCTTTCGACAAACCGGAAACCGATATAGCTACGTTGGCAGAAGTTTTCTCGCCTGACACGAGCTTCGAGCGATTGGACAATCCGAACAGCCCGAAGATCGTATTGGATCATGGAGGCTATGCCCTTTATTTCAGCCGCTCCGTTATCCCATATCTCAGGGGGGTAGAGCCTGACACTTGGTGCCGCCGGCATACTTACTACAAGCATATCGGGATCTATGCCTTTCGCCCGGCCGTCCTCCGCGAGATCACCTCGCTGCCCCAAGGCTCGGCAGAGCAAGCCGAAAGCCTCGAACAGCTTCGTTGGCTGGAATACGGCTACCGGATTCGAGTGCTGCAAACACAGCAGAGCACGATAGGAATCGATACGCCGGAGGATATGGACAAGGCCATATCCTATCTCCGTTCGCTGGGTATGGAATGACGCATCTGCGACACTATATATAATATAGAATATATAGGATGAGATGATTGACGATCTGACTCGAGAGAGGATACTCGATGCGGCCAATATCGTAGAGGTCGTAAGCGACTTTGTTTCGCTCCGCAAGCGTGGCGTGAACTACCTCGGCTTGTGTCCTTTCCATAGCGATCGCAATCCTTCGTTCTCCGTATCGCCGGCAAAGAACCTCTGCAAATGCTTCGCCTGTGGCGAAGGAGGTTCGCCTGTTCATTTCATCATGAAAATCGAACAGCTCAGCTATAGCGATGCCCTGCGTTATCTGGCGCGTAAATACGGGATCGAGATTCACGAACGGGAGCTGACCGATGAGGAGAAGAAACTCAAGAGCGATAGAGAAAGCATGTTTATCCTCAATGAGTTTGCCAACGACTTCTTCAAGAACAACCTTCTCAATACCGTCGAAGGCCGGACCGTCGGGATGACTTACTTCCGCCAAAGAGGTATTCGTCCGGAGACCGTACAGAAGTTCCAGCTCGGCTATGCACCCGAAGAGAGGTCGGCTCTCAGTGACGAAGCTATACGAAAAGGGTTCAAGCCCGAATACTTGGTCGATACAGGGCTTTCCATCCGATACGAAGACAACAAGGCCTTACACGACCGTTTCCGTGGACGAGTCATTTTCCCCGTACAGACCGTAAGCGGCAAGATCGTAGCCTTCGGAGGAAGAATTTTAGGGAAGAAAGACAAGGCCGCCAAGTATGTCAATTCTCCCGAAAGCATCATCTACTCGAAGAGCAAAGAGCTGTATGGGCTATTCCTGGCCAAGAAAGAGATTGCTCGCCGAGACAAGTGCTTCCTTGTCGAGGGTTATACGGATGTCATTTCGATGCATCAGTCCGGCATCGAAAATGTGGTGGCTTCCTCCGGAACGGCTCTGACACAGCAGCAGATCAACCAGATACACCGCTTTACCTCGAATATCACAGTTCTATACGATGGTGATGCAGCCGGGATCAAGGCAGCTCTGCGTGGTATCAACCTGCTACTGGAGCAAGGCATGCACGTGAAAGTGGTTCTCCTGCCTGATGGAGAAGACCCTGACAGTTTTGCCCGCAATCATACCGTAGCGGAGTTCGAGGAGTATATCGAGCAGCATGAAACGGATTTTATCCGCTTCAAGACACAGCTCTACTTGAGCGACATGGAGCGTGACCCCATCCGAAGAGCACAGCTCATTACCGACATTATCGGCAGTATTGCTCTGATCCCCGACGACATCACACGCCGTGTCTATGTCCAAGAAACAGGGCAAACCCTCAGTATGGATGAGCGGCTATTGGCTCGCGAAGTCCAGAAGATGAGGTTCCGCGGGAGTACGTACTCCGCCCCACAACCCACCATCCAACAGCCGGCGATTACTTCTGAGAGGAAAAACGATTCGGACAACCCCGTAGGCGCGGAAGACCATAGTACCGAAACTCCAGCCGATACTCGTTCGGCAGAGGTGGGGCAACCCTGCTATCCGGCCAAATATGAAGAGGAACTGCTCCGTCTGATCATTCGCCATGGCGAAAGAAAACTCCTCATATACAGGCATGAAGAAGGAGCGGAAAAGCAGACTCCATCGGAGGTCACCTTGGCTTATTACATCAAATCGGACTTGAATGCGGATGGAGTAGATATTGGCACCGACGTGTTCAGACAGATTCTCGATGAGGCTGCCGAACAATCGTTCGACAGTGGTTTTGTAGCAGCCAAGTACTTCAGAGATCACCCCAATGCACAGATCAGTCATATTGCGGTCGAGCTACTGACCGATCGCTATGCTTTGAGCCGTATTCACTATGGAAAAGGGGAGGAGAGCAATGCGGAAGAAGACCTTCAGATGCGAGTGGAACGCGAACTTCTCACCATCAAAAATGTTTTTATTCAGGTACAAATCCGTGCTTTGCAGAAAGAAATCGTACAAGCTCAAAAAGCCGGCGACATCGAGTTGCAATTAGAAATAATGAACGAACTGCGCAGCATGAACGAAATGAAAAGCGAGTTGGCGCGTCGTCTGGGGGATCGCACCGTATTGCCCTGATTGACAGGGATAATATGGGCTACTTCGACCTGAAAGAATCTTGTGTCGGATCGACTTCGTCACAACGGCACGAGGTCAAAACATGCTAAAGAACATTTTCCCGGCACAAAAAGGACGTGAACGATCGAAAAAACCGCCTTTATAGGTATCAGGAGGGAAAGAATACCTATCTTTGGGGCGTCAAGATTACTCACTTTTAGGTATTCGAAGTCCTTATTAAAAAGATAACTATAATGGCAAAAATCAGAGGAGCTGTGGTCGTTAATACCCAGCGTTGCAAAGGTTGCAATCTATGTGTAGTGGCTTGCCCGACAAAAGTGCTGGAGCTACACCCGAATGAAGTCAATGACAAAGGCTATCATTACTCTTATATGAAAGATCCCGAAAGCTGTATCGGCTGCACCAGCTGTGCAACGGTATGCCCGGATGCATGTATCACGGTGTACAAAGTGAAATTGTAACAAAAAAAACAGAGAAAAAATATGACAGAAGAAATAAGGCTGATGAAGGGCAATGAAGCCCTTGCACACTCAGCAATACGTAACGGTGTGGATGGCTACTTCGGCTATCCTATCACTCCGCAGTCTGAAGTTATGGAAACGCTCATGGAGGAGCATCCATGGGATACGACCGGTATGGTTGTCTTGCAGGCAGAGAGCGAAGTCGCTGCCATCAACATGGTTTATGGCGGTGCCAGTTGCGGCAAGATGGTGATGACCTCTTCCTCCAGCCCGGGTATGAGTCTCAAGCAAGAAGGAGTGAGCTATTGTGCCGGTGCCGAATTGCCCTGCTTGATTGTAAATGTTATGCGTGGAGGCCCCGGCTTGGGAACGATCCAACCCGGACAGGCCGACTATTTCCAATCTGTCAAGGGTGGCGGACACGGTGACTATCGTCTGATCACATTGGCACCCAACTCCGTACAGGAGATGGTCGACTTCGTTGGCCTCGGACTGGAGCTGGCATTCAAGTACCGCAATCCTGCACTCATCCTTTCCGACGGTATCATCGGTCAGATGATGGAAAAGGTGATATTGCCTCCGTTCAAAAAGCGTCGTACCGAAGACGAAATCCGCGAGCAATGCCCGTGGGCAACTCTCGGTCGCAAGGGAGGTCGTCAGCCGAATATCATTACCTCTCTCGAGCTTGATTCGGCGGTTATGGAGCAGAACAATCTCCGCTTCCAAAAGAAATATGCAGAGATCGAAGCCAATGAAGTTCGCTACGAAGAGTATCAGACGGAAGATGCCGACTATATCCTCGTTGCATTCGGATCTTCTGCACGTATCTGCAACAAAACGGTACAGCTCGCACGCGAGCAGGGTATCAAGGCAGGTATCTTGCGTCCGATTACCTTGTGGCCGTTCCCGACCAAAGAGATCGCCAAGCTGGCCGATCGTGCCAAAGGCTTCCTTGTGGCAGAGCTGAATGCCGGTCAGATGGTAGAAGATGTTCGTTTGGCCGTAAACGGCAAGGTTCCCGTAGAGCACTATGGTCGTATGGGCGGTATGCTCTTCTCTCCTGATGAGATTCTGCAAGCACTCAAAGAGAAAGTAATCAAATAAGTAGAGAATATAGTCCGAGAATGGATCTCAAGAAAGTCAACGGCATACTGACGATAGCCTTCTATCTCCTGCTGGTACTTACGGTGGCCATGTTCCTGTTTTACAGACAGACAGAGCAGAGGTGGCTGTATCTGATACCGGGGTTTGCAGCTGTAGCAGTCAGGGTGACGGGATATTTCATCAGTTCATTCAAACGCTAATAACACAGTTATCACAATGGAAATCAACGATATTATCAAACCGGAAAACCTGGTTTACGCTAAGCCGACTTTGATGAACGACACGGATATGCACTATTGTCCGGGTTGTAGCCACGGAGTCGTACACAAACTCATCGCAGAGGTAATCGAAGAAATGGGTTTGACGGAAGAAACTATCGGCATCGCTCCCGTAGGATGCTCAGTATTCGCCTATCGCTACATCGATATTGACTGGCAAGAGGCTGCCCACGGCCGCGCACCGGCTCTGGCTACGGCAGTAAAGCGTCTGAATCCGTCTAAGCTGGTATTTACATATCAGGGCGATGGTGACTTGGCCGCCATCGGAACAGCCGAGACCATCCATGCAGCCAACCGAGGAGAAAACATCGCCATTATATTCATCAACAACGGTATCTACGGTATGACCGGAGGTCAGATGGCCCCGACTACCCTTGAAGGTATGGCTACGGCTACTTGCCCTCAAGGAAGAAACGTAGAGCTGAACGGCTATCCGCTGAAGATTGCCGATATGCTTGCTTTGCTCGATGGTACTTGTCTCGTAACGCGCCAGACCGTGCACAACGCAGCAGCTGTTCGCAAGACGAAGAAGATGATCCAGAAGGCATTCGAAAACTCTATGAACAGAAAGGGTACTTCTATTGTCGAAGTTGTTTCTACATGCAACACTGGCTGGAAGATGAGCCCTGCAGCATCCAATGACTGGATGATGGAGAACATGGCTAAACAGTATCCTCTGGGAGATCTTAAGAATATCGACTAACCTCCCATTCAAACAAAAGAAAAGTATCATGACTTACGAAATTGTAATTGCAGGTTTCGGAGGACAAGGTGTCCTCTCAATGGGTAAGATCCTTGCTTACTCCGGTTTGATGGAAGACAAAGAGGTATCTTGGATGCCTTCATACGGACCCGAACAGCGTGGGGGTACATCGAATGTGACGGTGATCGTGAGCGACGAACAGGTAAGCTCGCCGGTTCTCAATGAATACGACATTGTGATCGTACTGAACCAGCCTTCGCTCGATAAGTTCGAGCCGCGCGTTAAGAAAGGCGGTATCTTGGTTTACGATCCGGACAGCATCGTACTCAAGAATAAGCGCGACGATATTCAAATCTATGAAGTGGATGCTACACAAGAGTCGCTCCGCATGGGTAACCAAAAGGCATTCAACATGATTGTCCTCGGCGGTGTTCTCAAGGTTGCTCCGATGGTTAAGATCGAAAGTGTGATCAAGGGTCTGAAGAAGACACTGCCCGAACGTCACCACAAACTCATCCCGATGAACGAGCAAGCCATCCAACGCGGTATGGAGATCATCAAACAGATACACTGATCCGAAAGAGACAATCTAATTCGATCAACACATATACAATAAAGAGACTGTGCCGGAATATCATTTTCGGCACGGTCTTTTTTTTACATTTGTATAATAAGACCACATTGTAGATTGAAAATAGATTATGGAGCCAAACGTGAGTGCAAAGAATCCCGATATAGAAACGGAAAACAAGGTCTCGATCAGCGAAGAAGAAGCCCTCGTACAGCGGGAATACTCTTTGTTGATTCAAGACTATTTGAACTCCAACCATCGTCGCAAAGTGGAAAAGATCGACAAGGCTTTCCACTTGGCCAAGGATGCTCATGCCGGTGCCAAGCGACGTAGCGGGGAGCCTTATATCCTCCATCCTATTGCCGTGGCGCGGATTGTATGTCAGGAGATAGGGTTGGGATCCACGTCCATCTGTTGTGCCCTGTTGCACGACGTGGTGGAGGATACGGAGTACACCGTGGATGATATGCGCGACATGTTCGGAGAGAAGGTGGCACAGATCGTCGACGGCCTGACCAAAATATCCGGTGAAGTCTTTAGCAATAGCTCCGCACAGGCCGAGAATTTCCGCAAGCTGATTCTGACGATGAATGATGACATCCGCGTTATCCTCATCAAGATTGCCGATCGTTTGCATAATATGCGTACACTGGACTCCATGCTTCCGGCCAAGCAAATGAAGATTGCAGGCGAGACGCAGTACGTCTATGCTCCCTTGGCGCATCGTTTGGGGCTCTTCGCGATCAAGAGCGAGCTGGAAGATTTGAGTTTCAAATACGAGCATCCACAGGAATATGAAGCCATCAAGGAGAAAATCCGCATCACCGAGCAGCATCGTTTAGAGCTATTCGAACATTTTGCGGCCCCGCTCAAACAACGGTTTGCCGGCATGGACATGTCCTATGAGATGAAGGCGAGGGTCAAATCCGTCTATTCCATTTGGAAGAAAATGGAAAAGAAAGGGGTTCCTTTCGAAGAGATTTACGACCTTTTCGCGGTGCGAATCATATTCGAATCTTCAGCTACCGTCCCCGACAAAAACCGCTGCTGGGAGATCTATTCGGCCATCACGGATATATATCGCAATCGTCCCGACCGTATTCGCGACTGGGTCAGCAATCCCAAAAGCAACGGATACCAAGCACTCCACCTGACGGTCATGGGTCCGGATGGCGAGTGGGTGGAAGTCCAGATCCGTAGCCGAAGGATGGATGACATTGCAGAGAAAGGATTCGCTGCCCACTGGAAATACAAGGGCGACAACGTGGAGGAAGATTCGGAACTGGAGAAATGGCTCAGTACCATACAGGAAATACTGGAAAATCCGAACCCGAATGCTCTGGACTTTCTCGATACGATCAAATTGAATCTATTCTCCAACGAGGTAATGGTGTTCACGCCAAAAGGCGAGATCAAACGTCTGCCGCAGGGAGCTACGGCTTTGGACTTTGCTTATTCGCTTCACTCCGATTTGGGAGATCATTGTATCGGTGCCAAGGTGAACCACAAACTTGTTCCACTCAGCTATGTACTCAATAGCGGCGATCAGGTGGAAGTACTTTCGAGTAAGAGTCAGCAGCCCACCGAAGAGTGGTTGCGCTATGTAACTACAGCGCGTGCCAAATCAAAAGTGGATTCCTTCCTCCGACGCAAAAGACGTGAGATGGTCAATCGAGGGGAAGAAAAGGTAGTCAGCGTTATCCGAACATCCGAATCCATGGTCTCTGCCGAACTTTTGGATAGGATCGCAGCCTATTTCGGTTTCCTCAATCGAGAAACATTCTTCTACGCTGTCGGTACAGGTACGGTATCTCTGCCCGAAAGCTTCAAGAAACTGCTTCAGGGAGAGCATAGCGGCAACTTCCTGATGAGGGCTATCCGTTCGGCACTGAAAGCGGGCAAAAGCAACAAAACCTCCTCTCCATCCGGCAAGCCGGCAGAGAAAGAGGATAAGAAAGCTTTCAACACCAAAAAGACTTATATCCTGCAGGAGGACGAATTCTCCCGCAACTATCAGATCGCTGAATGCTGCAAACCTATTCCGGGTGATGATGCTTTTGGATTTATCAACGATGACGATACCGTCGTGGTGCACAAGCGATCGTGCCCGATCGCCATGCGTCTGAAGAGCAGCTTCGGCAATCGCATTCTTTCCACCGAATGGAGCCTGCACAGTCACACCTCGTTCGAAGCCAAACTGGCTCTTAAAGGCATCGACTCCACCGGCATCCTTACTGCCGTAACACAGATTATTTCGGAAGACTTCAACGTCGGCATCAAGCACATACAGCTCACGGCCAAGGATGGTATTTTCGAAGGACAAATCCATCTGCTCGTGCACAACTCCGACGACCTGCTCAAAATTTGCCATCGCCTCCGTCAGAACAAATATGTACAGTCCGTGGGGCGCGTATCCTGATAGCTGAGGGAGTCTGTCTTTTTATCTTCGTTAGTTCCGTGTCACAATGGGGTAAATTCGTGCTGTTTTTGGCGCGAGTTTTGCCGATTGGAAGCTTTTTTGTTACTTTGCAGTCGCTTTGCGTAATCTCTGACAGGAAATAACGTGCGACCTGTGTATATTGCGTTTAGTACTTAGCTAATCCAAAAAGCAATACAAATGGACTTTATTAAAATCGTTAACGAAGAGTTCAAATCAGGAAAAGAACATCCCAAGTTTAACAGCGGTGACACCATCACTGTTGAATATCGTATCAAGGAAGGTAACAAGGAGCGTATCCAGAAGTACCGCGGTGTGGTAATACGCATTAGCGGCCATGGCGACAAGAAGCGCTTCACTGTTCGCAAAATCTCAGACGGTATCGGTGTAGAGCGTATTTTCCCCATCGAAAGCCCCTTCATTGAAAATATCACCGTTGAGAAGTATGGTAAGGTACGTCGTGCCAAGCTGTATTACCTGCGTGGCCTGACAGGTAAGAAAGCCCGTATCAAAGAGCGTCGCGTAGCTCTTCCTGCCAAAGACTAATTGACGGATAGCGATTATTGGGAGAGGAGGCTCCTCGCATAAGGAGAGGATGTATATAGTCATCCCTTAAAAAGCATTTGCAAGAGAGAAGTCATTCATCGATGGTCTCTCGCTTAGCTTTTCGCTTATTATTTTGAGCAGATACAAAAGAGCT
>NZ_JQZY01000018.1:0-11388 GCF_000765965.1 Porphyromonas sp. COT-052 OH4946 | reverse complement strand
GAGCACCTACCCCAAGCCGGCTTCCGAGAGCTCATGGTGCTTTGTCGGCAATACTTCGGCCCCAAGTTCACGCTTGGCCGCGATCGCTTTTGCGCCCTGCTCAGACGCCATGGTATGATGCTACGCAAACGGTCTGTGCGCCCTCGGACAACCAACTCTCGGCATAGGCTCTACAAGTATGAAGACCTGCTCAATACGGAGCCTAAGTTTGTGCCTCAAAGGCCGGGGGAACTCCTCGTAGCAGACATCACCTACGTGGCTTACCAAGATGGGTTTGCCTATCTCTCCCTACTGACNTTGCTCGTGTCAACCGAAATTAGACCTAAGGGTAAGGGCTGTCAACCTAAAGTAGAATTATAGAAAGAACCGGTAAACCAATTGTAGAACGATCCCGCCAACTGTCAACTTTTTTCAGTACACGTCAACATGGCGCGTAAACTTTTTTCTTTTGGCTCCGGAAGGGAAAAAATCTCGCGCCGGAACGAAAAAATTCTCACGTCATATTTTCAGAAATGACGAGCCAAAATCGGAGTATTTTGGGCCCGTGTTTTCTTGGGAGTTAGCCTATCGAATCAATAATGTTGCTCCAGGTTTTTCATATCGCATGCACCGCATGCGACAACGACGACATCAGTGTCTGAAGTTGCGTCAAATGCAGGAAGTAATTATTAGGGGGAAATTGTTTCCGGGAACTTTGATCCCGTATCAGGCATTAGGATGTCAATAACAGTTCCGCAAGGGAAAGATCGAGAGGAGTGGTCAATTTGATATTCTCAGGATTGCCCTCAATCAATGCCACGGGACGATCAAAATGATGTTCATACACCGAACAATCATCCGTAAAGCGTTCTTCGTATGGCTCCCGATAGGCCTCTTTTAACCACTCACTACGAAAAATTTGCGGAGTTTGTACCGTGACGTAGCGACTCCTGTCCACAGCATAATTTCCATCAGTGGCATAATAGCGAAGCGATTCGAGCAGAGCTCTACAAGGAGCAGCAGCCCCTCCCGCTGCGGCCGCACAGAAACAAGCATCAATAGTCTCGCCACTGACCAAAGGACGTACTCCATCATGCACTGCAACCAAAACACCATTGGGCACAACCTCCAATCCATTCCGAACAGAGGCAAAACGAGTGCCCCCACCTGCAACTACTTGATGAGAGATAGCAAAGTCATACCTCCGGCACAGATCTTGCCAATAAGTATGATGATCAGCAGGCAATACCAGTACTATAGTATCGACATGAGGGACAAAGCGAATCAACGTGTGCATCAATACCGGCCGTCCGGCCAAAAGCAGAAATTGCTTAGGCAAATCGGCCCCCATACGCAGTCCCTGCCCGCCGGCTACGATCAGAGCATAGCGTTTTTCTTTCATGAAAGCTTGGCCATGAGTTCTTCGATCTGCTTATCAGCTACGGTGAGTTTCTCTCGGCAGAAACCAATCAGCGCAATAGCCTCCTCTGCCAGTTTGGTCAGCTCATCCACATCGGGGCTGTCGTGTTCGATAATACGGACTATCTCTTCAAGGCGTGTCATCGCCTCGGTATATGTCTTGTTCTCGGTCATAATGTTGACAAAAATAAGGATTTGCAGAAAAAGCAGTAAATGAACCAGCTTGTTCAAACTCAAAAGTCAGATGAGAAGCTCTGAAAACAACTGCAGCAGTAATAAGCCAACCCTAAACGAGTATGCTCCCTCTTTCGTCAGTCCTTCTGATAACGGATGACTGAAATATAGTTTTGTCCCATATAATTATCCAATTTATACAACTACACCCTATTAAATAGTCAAAAACACAAAAAGACAAGAACTAAAAAGTTTTTCGGACTTCGGAAGACTACTTTTGCTCTAAGCAAAGGCCTTGAAAGCAGAAACGGACAGATAGGCCACAAGGAAACAAGCTTTATATTATAGAGCTCAGTTATCAAAAAATATTATTTTTGCCGACGAAATATAACGCATATTATGAATATACGTATCCAACTGATTATTCTGATACTTATTCTCCCCGCCGCTTTTCCACTCTCCGCGAGAGAGATTAATGTAGATTCTCTTTTCAAAACCGCTTCTGACCTCACTCTATCTGCAGCAGAGAAGAAAAAGAGATATGAAAAGTTGGGCGAACAGCTCAAAAAAGACCACAATGTCGGAACAGCTGCCGATGCATACTCATTGGCTATTAAGTTCGCCCGAGATGCAGGTTTGGTTCAAGATATTCCGGAGCTTCTTCTGGAGTATGCCAGTATGTCCACTTATGCCGGTCGCTATAGCAGTGCAATAACAGCCCTTGAGGAAACAATAGATCTGCTTAAAGGCAACCCTAACGATACAATCGCCGGTCGTACCTATATGCAAATGGGTATCATATTCTTCTTTCAGGAAAAGTGGGATGATGCTCTGACTTTCTATCAACGCGCTCTGGAAATAGCGCAAACCATGAAAAACGAAACAGGTATCCCCATCGCCTATAACAACATAGCCAATATATACCAGAAAAAAAAAGATTTCGAATCGGCTTGCTCCTATTATGAAAAAGCACTTAAGATAGAGCGTGCCAATGCAGATAGTGCCAGTATGTGCAATAGCCTTATGAATATCGGCACGATTATGATCGATCAGAATAAGATAGAAGAAAGTTTCAAACCCTTGATCGAAGCATTGGAGATAGCCTCCAAGACAAAAAACGTGGAGATCCAAGCTCTATGTCACGCACATTTAGCTTACTACTATGCATATCATAGCCTATACGGAAAAGCAAACGAATTACTGACAATCGCAGAGAATTTAGCACAACAAACTGGATATGATCAGGTCAGACTGTGTATACTTGACTTAGCCAGCTTCTTATATGCCGACCATGGATTATACTCCTTGGCATACGAATGCCTGAAAAGATCGAATGCACTATCTGATTCGATCGCATCCAGGCAGATGAAAGAAAAAGTATCTGAATTCGAAGTTCGCTTCAAAAGCAAAGAGAAAGAATCCGAAATTGCATTAAAAAATCAAGAGCTCAGACTTGTGCGCAGACTGCAATTCGCCTTCATCCTGATATGCATTCTGATGACATGCATTATCTCTATCCTCTTTATTCTAATAAGGAGGAGACACAAACAGAATAAGAGACTCCGGGAGATGAATGACACCAAAGACAGACTTCTATCCATCATATCCCACGACATCAAAGGTCCTGTAATTGCACAGAAAATGGCTCTCGACGCTATGCTTACCCCCCAATCCGATTACGATGCCCCAACTCGCAGCATGCTGTCTTCTATTCGAGACAGCGTGGTTTCCGAACTCATTCTTTTGCAAAATCTGCTTGATTGGGCGAATATCCAACTAAGCAACCTCGTGACCACTTTTGTGAACTTCAACATTGTTGAAAATATCGAGAAAGCAATCAGCCTTCACTCCATTTCAGCTCATAATAAAGGCATCGAATTACAGTTGGACGCACCGCAAAGATGTATTGTACGTGCTGACCTACAAATGATCAACACGGTCGTTCGCAACTTGCTTAGCAACGCAATCAAATTCTCCAAAGGAGGTCATATGATACTGATCCGAGTGGAAGAAAGAAAGACTCAAGGAGGAGTAAAAATTTCAATCTCAGACCAGGGAATAGGCATGAGTCAAAAACAAATAAACGACATCCTCGAATCCGACAAAAACAATAAGATTACCGTAGGCACCAACGGCGAAAAAGGAAGTGGATTGGGATTGATCATCTGCAAAGGTCTGCTCGAAAGGAACAAAAGCAAATTATGCATTGATAGCAAGCAAGGCAAGGGTTCGATATTCTCCTTCGTCCTCACCTCGCCTTAAACATATATAACTATGATCAGTATATTACTCGTGGATGACCACGAACTCTATCGGATAGGTTTGCGCGCCACCATCTCCCAAACACAAGGTTTGGCAGAGATTGTAGGCGAGTGCGGTTCTTGTGAAGAGATGGAAACTTTTCTGAAAGAAGAGAAAGCTCCCGAACTCATCATACTGGATATTTGGCTTCCCGATGGCAATGGGGTAGATCTTGCTCGGAAGGTAAAGAAACTATACCCTTCTATTAAGATCATAATACTGTCTTCCGAAGTGTCAGAAAAAACAGTCAACGAGCTGTTGGAAATCGATGTAGAAGGATACATGTGCAAAACAGCTCAAACCAACGATATAGAAAATGCCATTCGTACCGTAGCCACCGGCAGTCATTTCTATGGCAAGAGCGTTTCCAAGATGATTCTGGACATTTGTCTATCTCGCTCGGCAGATCGCTCAGCGAAAAAGAGCAAGAAGTCGCAGGAATCTTGCGAGTTAACTGAGCGCGAAAAAGAAGTAGTCCAGTATCTATGCGATGGCTATTCGGCCAAAGAGACTGCAGAGAAAATGCATCTCAGCTACCGAACCGTAGAGACACATCGTAGCAACATTCTGCGCAAATTAGGATTCTCCAATGCAGCCGAACTGATACGGTATGCCGTGAAGACCGGATTAGTAGATTGGCAGTAGTTCTCTTTCGAGTCGTCCAACAGCCTAATTAAGTAAGCGTCGGAATACAGAGAAATGGAAGAAATGTTTTCGTCAAACAATTAGATATCGTATTTATTCAGACCGTACATTTGTATATCACAGTCAAACGCGTACCTTTGTGCGACTGAAAAGAAATAAATAACTATTCCATCATATGGCTAAAAAAGAAAATCAACAACCAGAAAACCACGTAGGAGAAGTGGTTTCACGCTCGGAACAGTTCGTAGAAAAGAACATGACCAAGATCGGCTTGGTTATTTTGGGCGTTTTTATCATTGTGGCAGGTTTTTTTGCCTACAAACGTTTCGTCAGCGAACCTAAAGCTCGTGAAGCTGCTGCCAAGGCATACCTTGCCGAAGACAAATTCATTCAGGAACTGGATAGCGTAGCCTTAAACGGAAATGGCACTAACGAAATGGGACTGCTCGCAGTAATAAAGAAATACTCCGGTTCGGATGCTTCCAATCTGGCAAAAGCCTATGCCGGCATTTGCTACTACAACCTCGGAGAATATCAGCAAGCCATTGATCATTTGAAAGGATTCTCTGCCAAAGAAAATATGGTAGCACCTTCCATTACTCGCCTGATCGGCGACTGCTACGTACAGCTCAAAAAGTACGAAGAAGCAGTGGGCTATTTCGAGAAAGCCGCTGCCGCAGCTTCCAACGATGCCATCACTCCGGGCTGTTTGGTGAAAGCTGGTCGCGTATATGAAGAACTCAAGCAATATGACAAAGCTCTCGCTGCTTACACGCAGGTAAAAGACAAATACTACACCTCGATGGAAGCCAACACAGTAGAAGCAGACATCATACGCGTAAAATCCAAAGGAGCGAAATAATAATATCAAACAACAAAATAAGAAGGGCATCTGTCTCATGCTGGGATGGATGCCTTTTTTTCAGGACAACTCATTAGACAAAACCAAAATATGGCTACAGCTTATCATAATCTATCCGACTACGACTACGAAAGTGTCCCCAGCGGCAAAGGACTTCGTATAGGAATTGCCGTTGCTGAATGGAATCGCAATATCACAGAAGCTCTGATGAAAGGGGCCATCGCTACCCTTTTGAAGCACGATGTAACAGAAGAGGATATTATCGTACAGCACGTTCCCGGCACATTCGAACTTACCTATGCAAGTGCATACCTCGCAGAACAGCATGAAGTGGATGCGGTAATTGCTATCGGTTGTGTAGTCAGAGGCGACACACCGCACTTCGACTACATCTGCCAAGGCGTAACCCAGGGAATCACCCAATTGAATGTTGACGGCTTTGTACCTGTCATCTTTGGCGTGCTTACCACGGAAACCATGCTTCAAGCCGAGGAGCGTGCCGGAGGAAAACATGGCAACAAAGGCACAGAAGCAGCCGTTACGGCTCTCAAAATGGCCAGATTGAGAAGGGTATAAGCACTCTTTCAGCCTCTATATCTTTCTGAAAAAAGATACAAGAGCCACGAATACAATAAAGAAAAAACGATCAATAACGAGAAGCCTCCGCTGGTAAATGAGCGGAGGCTTTTCGTTTATAGGGACAAACTATTCACATTACCACTATCACAGGCTATTCAGTTTAGTACCCTAACTTTTGTTTTTATGCGCCGTAGTCTCTTCTTTTTGGGGTACATAAACAATGATTACTTTTGCACACGAGAAAATAACGTCTTTTTAATGAAAAGAGTCTTTTGTCCGAAGTGTGACGGTCCTATCACGATCAGCCGTGAAACTCTCTCTCAGACATCTCCGAACGGTTCTTTGTCGTTGCTCTGTCCGCATTGTTGTCATCAGTTGCGCATTCGGCTGGTAAGCACATCCGACAGTTCACGCAATCACAAAACAGTGCAGGAGGAACAAGAATTGGAGCAGGAGCTCGACCGAAGCCACGGATACATCGTCGTATTGGAAAATGTATTCGGATACCGACAAGAGTTTGCACTCAAAGAAGGAGACAACGGGATAGGACGTCGCAACAAAGACTCGGTGGTGGACATTGCAGTGCTGACAAGCGATCCAAGTATGGGACGGCACCACTGCATACTGCGAGTAACCCCGAAAAAAGACGGATCATTTCTTTATTCGATTGCCGACGATGATAGTCTTGTAGGCACTTTTGTCGGAGGACGTCTTCTGGACAAAAAAGAATGGTGCAGACTGAACGACGGCGATGTGATTACGATGGGTGCTACCAGTGCCATATTGTACACATCGGATCACAAAGACGCCGAATCCGAGGAGAAGAATTAACAATCAAGAATAAGCCAGTCCAAAGAGCCTTTTCAATATCACTTTCAAAATGGATACACCAACCCAACAACGAATTATCAGTCTCATTAAGAAAGAAGTAGTTCCGGCCACAGGTTGTACCGAGCCGGTTGCCGTTGCCCTTGCTGCTGCTCAAGCTGCTTCGCTCATGGACCAACGACCGGACCATGTAGAGGTACTGCTCAGCCCCAATATGCTCAAGAATGCCATGGGCGTAGGTATCCCGGGAACAGGAATGATCGGACTGCCGATAGCCATAGCCCTTGGGATCGTGGTAGCAGACCCGACCAAACAACTCAAAGTGCTTGATGGAATTGCACCGGAACAGCTGGAGGAAGCCAAGAAAATCGTCGATAGTAAGATTATACAAGTAGCTGTCAAACAGGGTGATATAGACAAATTGTACATCGAAATCAATATGTCGGCCGGTTCCGAATCGGCATCTACGATAATCGAGAAGATCCATACCAATATCATCTATGCTGCACACAATGGCCAAGCCGTCATCGATAGTCGGCATGATGCGACTGACAAGAACGACAGCGCATCATTGGATTCGGAGGAGGACATCACACTATCCTTCGAGATGGTATACGACTTTGCAATGAATACACCTACGGAAGAGATCGAATTCATCTTGGAAGCTGCTCGCCTCAATCGACATGCCAGCGAAGTCTCCATGAAGGGAAACTATGGCCATGCCGTAGGACGAATGATACAAGGTTCTCTGGGACGCCGCTATCTTGGTGACAGCTCTCTTACCCGCATGCTTACTTATACAAGCTCGGCATGCGATGCACGTATGGATGGTGCTCCGGTAACAGTCATGAGCAATTCCGGCAGTGGCAATCAAGGTATTACGGCCACATTGCCCGTTCTTTCATTTGCCGAGGACGAGCAAGCCGATCACGAAAGAACGGTAAGGGCTTTGGTCTTGAGCAATCTCATGGTGATCTACATCAAGCAGAAGCTGGGGCGTCTGTCGGCTCTGTGTGGCTGTGTCGTAGCGGCAACGGGATCGAGCTGCGGACTCACTTATCTGATGGGAGGTACTAAAGAGCAAATCGGATTTGCCATCAAAAACATGATCGGCAATATCACCGGCATGCTTTGCGATGGAGCCAAGCCGAGCTGTAGTATGAAAGTGTCCAGCGGAGTCAGTTCTGCCATGTTCTCTGCACTGCTGGCCATGGAGAAAAAGGTAGTGACCAGCAACGAGGGGATCGTGGATGACGATGTAGACCAAAGCATCGACAACCTCACAAGCATAGGCCGGGATGGCATGAACGCCACCGATACCCTCGTGCTCAATATCATGACCAACAAGAAGTAAAGTCTTGTCTTAGGTATGGATTGCGGACAAAAGTATTCTTTCCCACCCATCGAGGATGGTCATTTAGAGATTCTGATATTGGGCAGTCTGCCCGGTGACGAATCTATTCGCAGGGGACAATACTATGCTCATCCTCGCAACCGCTTTTGGCCTTTGATGGCAAAACTGCTGGGCAAGTCCCTACCCGATGACTATGCAGGACGAACCGAGATGTTGCTTTCGGCACATATCGGTCTGTGGGATGTAGCCCATTCGGCTATTCGCAAGGGAAGTGCGGATATTCAGATCTGCGACGAAGTGCCCAATGACATAGGCTCACTGATCGAACGAAATCCTCATCTGCACACAATCGCATTCAACGGCCAAAAAGCAGAGAAAATGTTCGGAAAGCATTTCCCCGAAACTCTCTCCATTCGTCGTCTGCTCATGCCGAGTACAAGCCCTGCCAATGCCGTAAAAACCTTAGACCTCTTAGTGAAAGATTGGAGTAGGATCTTTTCTCTTTGATAGAATCCTACTGTAAAGAAAAAGGGTTGTGACGATGGATAAAACCATATTCACAACCCTTTCATTATTAGGGCAGACCGCCTAAAGCGGCCTTTCTGTCGGAATCTTGATTATTTCTGCTTGGCCAATACGTAGAAAGGAGCCATCTTCTCATCCTGAACTCCATCGTACTGCAACGAATCGGCAGTCGCATTCAACACAAGCCGAAGAGGAGAAACCTCTCCTTCTCTTGCAAGAGATACCGTATCGCCACTAATGGTAAAAGCACCGCTATTCGTAGATCCGAAACCTTCTTCTTTTCCACCCTTGGCTACTTCTTCCAGAGCAAAAGTTTTGTCTGCATTCAATACCAACTTAACATCGAATCCCTCTGCATCGGCAGCAGGAATAAGGCCTGTATAGGTACCTACAAAGCGCTCTACATCGGCAGCAGCCGCAGCCTCTACCTGTGCTATAGAATCAGCAATACGTGCGCTATCGGCAGCAGCATCCTGCTCATTTTTATTTCCGCCACAAGCAACCAATGCAACGCTCAACATGGCGAAACCAAGAATTTTTTTCATCTCTTTTCTCGTTTTAAAAACAATAATTATTACTCAACGTGATTGCGGATTCCACCAACGATGAGACCGCCTATCACGATGCAAAATTACAGTTTTTTTTATATGTAGCTCATTTTCATTCGGATTCCTTCGCTACAGTACCATTGGTCAGTGCTGTAGCGACATCAGCCTATCCACTGTTCGGTTCTTTTTCTACCTTTGTATTCGATAAGGCTTACATCGGCAAAAATACATGGCATCCGAAAGCCCTATCGTATGAATATAATTACAGGACATAAATGACAAAAATATATTAGACATGTATCCGACTTCCTCACACACTGCACCGGCCCTTTCGGCTTATCCTATCTTGTCCTATATCACACGATTGCAGCACATAGGAGAAAAGTATACCTCGATGAAAAATAAAGTGGAATAATCACGGCGCAGTCCACCTGCGATACAAGGCACCCATCCGAGTTCGGTCGCGAACTTCGGGTGGGTGCCTCTTTTATTCCGACCTTCAAAGCAACCTTTCGGAGGCTACGATTTATATACAAATCACTTTTGATTTCTATATTTATAGAAAACTATTTATATATAAATTGAAATCGTTTTATATACAAATCGAAAATGATTTATATATAAATCGTGATCCAAACTCCGGAAAAGCAGATTCAGATCACAAGGAGCCTGTTTTCTCTTCTTTTTTATATGAAAATCCGGCTCTTTTTAAGTGCTTATTTAGAATCATGCCAAACTCTTCTTCGTTGTTGAAAACTTTTTCGGCACGTAATTTCGACGAAATTCGGATGACATTCTTCCATGGGGAGCACACTGCTTTCAGTACATCTCCGAGTCTTCGCTCTTAAAGCAAGATCGAACAAATCGGATCACCACCATGTCATATAAAAAAACAGGACTTACTTCCGCAAATTTACAAGGGGAAAAGAGCGATAACCCTTCATCGGATATAGACGAAATAATCCTATCTTTGCAGGACGAAACAGTGTAAGTACTAACAACATATCAAGGACAATTACAAAAATGAGCAAACTTGTAGGGAATCTCATCCCCAACACTTTTTTCATTACCAAGGGTAGTGGTGAGTCTGATCTGGAACTGCATGCCGGTTCGTATCATATGGCTCTGTTCGACGCCGGGATCTCGGACTTCAATATCATGACGTACTCCTCCGTACTGCCTGCGACGGCTCATTTGGTCACAATGGACGAAATAGACCTGCCGCCTTTCGGCTCCGAGCTGAAAACGATCATGGCCGTATCGCACGGTTATCAGGACGAATTCGTTTCGGCCGGAGTGGTGTATGCATGGATGTACAAGGATGAGAATTTCGACGAGAAAGCCGGAGGTCTCGTCTGCGAGGTCAGCGGACGCTACCGTATCGAAGAGCTGGAATCCCGTCTGATCCGCGTTATCAACGATCTGCACCAGAAGACCTACAGCCAATACTACCTCGGAGAGCTGAACTTCATCACCGAGGGTATCACGATCGAGAAGCGATACGGCACGGCTTTGGCCGGTTTGTGCTTTATGGATTTCATCCAACCCGAAGTACAAAAAAAGTAGTCCTATCCGCCCTCAAGCATAGCTGCCTGCATTCCCAAGCAGCTTAGTGTACAGTCATGGTTTTCTCCTGCTTTGAGACAGGTGCAAATCATGGTTGTTTTTTGTTAGGTGGTTATTTATAATAATACACTAAACTTTATCAATAATCCCATTCAGAAGAAGAGTTTTTTACACATCTGCTTCGTCTAATTAGCAAACCATAAATTTGTATGTCGAGAACTCGTTCCCACAGATGGTAGAACTCTTGTTTGTGTTCAACAGCCAAAAGGGCGAGAAAAAGGAGATACCAAATGAGGAGAAGAAGCAAATTTCTTCTGACTCTCCACTTTATTGGCTTCTCCTGTTTCAGGCCTGATGCGTAAAAAATAGAATGCTATTCTCTCCATTATAGACAGAGTCATAGCTTACCACAAACATATAAAGGTCATAAGCACAAGTTCTGCCCAGTCAGAGGCTCACAGTGACATAACAGAATGGCAAGCAGACCTGATAAAGCATTTCACCTAATTCTATATAGTCATCCCTTAAAAAGCATTTGCAAGTGAGAAGTCATTCATCGATGGTCTCTCGCTTAGCTTTTCGCTTATTATTTTGAGCAGGTGCAAAAG
>NZ_JQZY01000017.1:0-132522 GCF_000765965.1 Porphyromonas sp. COT-052 OH4946 | reverse complement strand
CTATGAAGATAAGAAAACTTGCAGATTTAGCAAAGATATTCGCAAACTAATTTGCTGAATATCAGAGATTAAAAAGAATTTTAAGGGACGACTAATTAGAAAAGGGAAAGTGCTAAAAATCCCGTAACCGAGTACTCCGGTTACGGGATTTTATTTGGTTTTTAGCAAGAGGGGGAACTTTCAAGTGTATGTTTCGGGAGCGAATACTTTGAGTGATCGGCCGTAAGTGCGGATTTCGATACGCTTGCCGAACATGACAGGATCGCCATCGAGGTGCATCACGCCCTCTGTCTCTCGCTCGATAATCAGGTTTTCCGCCTTGTAGGTGTCCAGATTGGAGTTGCTGTTGATACGCTTGGTAAAGAGTTGTAAGGCCAATTGTGGTGCTTCCAATGGATTGAACGGACGGATAATAACCACATCCATCTTGCCATCCTCCAAGTCGGCCGAAGGAGCGATATAGGCGTTATTGCCATATTGGGGCGCATTGGCACAAGTGACGAGGAAAGCTTTCTCCACAAAGGATTTGCCGTCTATCGTCAGTTTGTATTCTTTCGGTTCGTTTTGGAGGTAACTCTCGATCATGGTTCGCGCATAAGTGATAGGGCCTCGACTACCCGCTTGGGCGAATTTCTTGCTAACCTCGGCATCGAATCCCAATCCGCAGGTGCAAAAGAAAGGGCGACTATCCGCTTCACAGCAGTCGATGGTGCGAACATGTCCGGCTCTGATCACTTCGAGAGCTTTCCCGACGGTGAGTGGCAGCTTGAGGGCACGTGCCAACCCGTTGCCTGATCCTTTCGGGACGATACCCAGCACTACATCGGTGTAGCGAAGGCTTTGGGCTATCTCGTTCACCGTTCCATCGCCTCCTACTGCAATGACGCAGTCGTAATGCTTCTCCACTGCTTGTGCTGCCAATTCACGTGCATGGCCAGCACGTTGCGAATAGGTGATAAAGAGTTCGTGAGGATCATGAGCGAATACATCGGCTATAAGGCTCGGTATGTTGCTTTTCGATCCGATGCCCGATATGGGATTGATAATGGCCAGAATCTTCATGTTGGGGCTTGTCTGCTTAACGGTGTGTTTCCATTCTCTTTTCCGCCAGAAGCTCATATCGGCTTCCCGGCTCGCCATAGTTGCAGAATGGCACGATGCTGATACCTCCGCGAGGAGTGAAGTCGCCCCACACCTCGATATAGCGAGGTTGCATCAGGGCGATAAGATCCTTCATGATGATATTGACACAATCCTCATGAAAAGCACCATGATTGCGGAAACTGAACAGGTAGAGTTTGAGGCTCTTACTCTCTACCATCTTAACGTCCGGAATATAGTTGATGTAGATAGTGGCAAAGTCCGGTTGCCCTGTGATAGGGCATAGGCTTGTAAACTCGGGACAGTTGAACCTTACCCAATAGTCATTCTCCTGATGTTTGTTGGTGAATGCCTCCAAGACTTCGGGGGCATAGTCGTTGCGGTATTCTGTTTTGGAACCAAGGAGCGACAGTTCCTTTTCTCCTTCTCTTATGCCGGTCATACGAGCTCGTTCTTATAATGATTATGATACAAAGGTATTGTTTTGGTGCCAAAAAGATGGCTACATATTTTTCTGCTGAAAAGTTGCCGAAAAGACTCTGCGTTTTGGATGTTTTCCTATTCCTTCTTCGTACAAGTCAGAGCAGTTCGCGGTAGAGCTGCAGCATACGAGAGGATACTACTTCACGCGAGTAGTGACTGAGAACAAAGGAGCGACAAGCTGAAGCAACAGCTTCGGGGGAGGTTTCTTGTAGAGCAATGGTCTTGGTTATCCCTTCTGCCAAATCGGACGGATCACGAAAAGCGGCTAAATATCCGGTACTACCCGATACGATCATCTCCGGTATACCCCCGACACGGAAAGCCACACAGGGCGTACCGACAGAGAGAGCCTCCATAATAGTATTAGGGAGGTTCTCCTCTAAAGAGGGAATTACAAAGAGATCGGCAGCACGGTACAGTTCGGCCATTCGGCTTGGTTCACGGATATAACCGATCGAAATAAGCTTATAATTGGGAAAAAGACTTCTCACCTCATCGCGGAGAGAGCCGAATACGACAAGAGCGATTCGTTTGCTTAAGTCCGGCTGTCTCTCTCGAAGTCTTTTCATTGCTTGCGACAGTTCGTATATGCCCTTGCGAGGATCATCCGCCTGTACAGCTCCGAAGAGAAGCAATATTCTGTCTGTCGGCAAATCCATTATTCGGCGAGCTTCCGAACGTGAACCCGGGGCAAAGAGATTCGTGTCGATGGGATTCGGTATCGATTCGATTCGCAGTCCATCCGTCAGCGCGCTTTGCCGTGCCAAATCAGCCAACCAATGGCTACAACCGATAAGTGTAGGCCTGAGTAGGGACATTACTCGGGATTTTCTATTCCATACAAGGCGAGCCAAATCTTTCTCCTTTTGGGAGGAAATCTGCGGACAAGTACCACATTCGGTTTGGTATCGCAGGCACTCTCGGGCATGGTGACAAACTGCTGTCACAGGCCACATATCGTGCATCGTCCATACCACGGGTTTGCCACAGCGAGCAAAACGCTCCAGCCCTCTCAGTGAAAGGAATCCCTGATTGATCCAGTGCAGATGGATGACATCCGCCCAGCGTACCCACGGGTGGCGACTGACATCATAGCCGGTAAGAGCCGTACTGACATGAAAGAGGCGGCTTCTATCCCGACCGTTATGCATGTAAATATGAAGCCGTTCGGCTAAAAAACGGTATCTGTCGGCTGTTTTGCCGCATCGTCCGCTATGTAAAGCCATTATATCGGGGTTTATCGTATCGCGGTTCAATACCAACATCCTGACTTCGGCTCCTGACTCCTGTAAAGTTTCCATCAAGCGCATGGCAGCTACAGCTGCTCCGCCTCGTGCATCGGATGTATTCAGCAAGAGGATTTTCATCGGCTAAGCAGGGATAGCACCGGGGCTATAGCTTGTTCGAAAGTAAACGGCATGAGAGAAGGCCGAATGCTGTCGCCACAGAAAGGTGTGATGCTTGCAAGCAGATCATTGCACGCTTGAGAGAGAGCATTCGGCTGCATGGGGGAGAAAGTACGTCCGTTGCTTTCTGTAATCAGGCAAGATGCCCCGGCAATATCGCTGCAAACCACAGGAACGCCTGCTATCAGAGCTTCGTTTACGACCGAACCGAAACATTCGCGCGTACTCGGTAATACGAAACAATCGGCTTGCGTATAGTAGGCATAAAGCTCTGCTCCCTCCTTTTTCCCCGCAAATACGATTCGTTCCGGATAGCCTGTAGCTTGCGCTTGATTCATCAGGATTGACTGCATCGGACCATCACCGACGATAACGAGATGAACGTCGTTGGGTAGGGTGGAAAGACTATCGATCAGTGCTGGCAGGTTTTTCTCCTTTGACAAGCGTCCCACATACAGCATCATTCGAGTACTGTCGGGGACGAGATCATGCCTCAGATCTCTGCCTATACCGAAGGCCTGTTCATAGAGGGGGCGCAATACTTTCTCGTCCTGTAGGATCGGGAAGTAAACGAATCGCTCCCTATCCAGTGTGGCGAAGCGAGAGGCATAGAGATCGCAGGCACGGCTGTCGCATAGAATAACGCCGTCCACGTAGGAGAGCATCCGGTGCTTGAGACCTCGACCGTAGCGCAGCTCTGCTTCTGCCATTTGTTCATTGTCATCGCACAATACATACAGCTTGGTTTTCGGACTGAACAGGCGACAGGCAGCAGCGAGGGTCAGTGTCAGGAGATTGAATTCGCTACAGAGCACGACATCGGGACGAAGACTGCGAACCAATGATGCGGCATAGGGACGAAAGTTTTTCAATCCCGGAATTTCCGGAGCGGGAGGAAGTACACTGCTTTGAAAGTGAACACGCTTGGCCAGTTCACCGGCATCGAATCGCTGTTCTATAGGTGACGCAAATTCGAAGTAGATATGTGCGTCGAAAGCTGCCGACAGAGTATTGAGCAGTTCGATACGGTAAGGAGCAAGGGCGCGGTGAATGACAAGCAGTCGTTTGGGCGGATTCATTGCCTTTTTCTCTTATAACTACCCAACAAAGGTAATTCATTTGTCGAACGGCATTTCTGTCGGACAGCGAAGAAATGTCTGTAGTGTGTGTTGTACTTACTATTGGAAATTACAGCCAAGGAGCTCGGGAGGATTCCTTGGCTGTAGTAGATCGAGAGTCCTGTGCGAAAAATGGGCTTCTTCGGAATGAATCGGGATAGGGTAGGGCTTTGGCCTAAGAGCTTCAGCCCGATCGATACGACTGCTCAGCCCTTTTCCGAAGTCGGAGCCTCTACCACTTCGCCGAAGAGAGTGGCCGAAGAAGCATCCTTGATTCGCACATAGATGTATTGTCCCACGCGGTAACCGTTTTTGTCGAAAATCACCACCTTGTTTTGCTGAGTGCGGCCGAATAGCTGTTCGCGCGATCGTTTGCTGAAGCCCTCTATCAGCACTTCGAAGGTCTTGCCTATATCCCTCTTGTTGCTCTCCTCGCTCAGACGATTCTGGAGGGCTATCATCCGATCCAGACGGGATAGCTTTACCTCTTCGGACACATCGTCTGCGAGGTGGCGAGCAGCATAAGTACCCGGCCGTTCGGAATACTTGAACATGAAGGCAGAGTCGTAACCCACCTCTTCCATCAGGCTTAGAGTGGCTTCGAAGTCTTCCTCCGTCTCCGAATGGAAGCCACAGAAGAGGTCGCTGCTGATGGCGCAGTCCGGTATGGCCCGGCGGATGGCTGCTACCCTGTCGAGATACCATTGGCGCGTATAGCCGCGCTTCATCACGCGGAGCATCTTGTCGCTTCCGCTCTGTGCCGGCAGGTGTATATGATTGCAGATATTGCGGTATCGTGCCATGACGGCGATGGCCTCGTCGTCCATATCCTTGGGGTGAGGAGAGGTGAAGCGTATGCGCATGTCGGGCACAGCTTCGGCCACTGCTGCGAGCAGATCGGGGAAGCGAATGATCCGCCCGTTCTGTTCGTATCGGTAGGAGTTTACATTTTGCCCCAGCAGTGTTACCTCGCGGAAATTCTTGGCTTTCAGATCCCGTATTTCGTTGAGGATACTCTCTATTTCACGGCTTCTTTCCCGGCCTCGTGTGTAGGGTACAATGCAGTAGCTGCAGAAGTTGTTGCAGCCTCGCATGATGGAGACGAATCCGTTGATATGTACGCCACCCATTTTGAGCGGCATTACATCTTTATACGTTTCCTGTGTGGATAGCTCCACGTTGATGGCTTTCTCTCCCTGTTCTGCTGCTCCGATGAGGTTCGGCAGGTCGAGGTACGAGTCGGGGCCGGCCACCACATCCACATGATGCTCGCGGATCAACTCCTCCTTGACGCGCTCGGCCATGCAGCCCAATACTCCTATAACGAGACGGGAAGAGGCCCGTCTTTTCTTTCGTAGCGAATGGTAATATGCCAGTCGGTTCAGCACTTTCTGCTCGGCATTGTCCCGTACCGAACAGGTATTGACCAGGATCGTATCTGCCTCTTCTACGTTGTCCGTGAGGCTGTAGCCGTCCATCTGCATTATGGATGCTACCACCTCACTGTCGGCTACGTTCATCTGGCAGCCATAGGTCTCGATGTAGAGCTTGCGCTCTTGTTTGTTCTCGGCGGATTTAGAGTCCGCTCCGATTTGTTCGATCATGCTTGTATGTTATATCAAATTGTCGTATTATCTCGATTATTACCGACAAAAGTTTGTAAAACTACTTCGTGTTCATTATGTTTGTGATGGAAAAGTAAGATTTTTCATAGTTAAGGTTTTGGTTAATTTGGGAAGGAGTGAGTCGTGAGACTCGCTCCTTTTATGTTTTGATACTCTTGTCTATCGCCCCTTGTCGGAATTTGTCGATATTCTTCCCTCGATATGAAAGAGTTTCAGTACTTTCGCAGGCAACAAAGTTAATCGATTTCAACAACAACCAATTAAGCAATAATAATTACGTACTATGGCTCTAAGATTTATCACTGCGGAAGAAGCAGCGGAGTTTGTGCATCACAACGACAATGTCGGCTTTAGCGGTTTTACCCCTGCAGGCAACCCCAAGGTAGTACCTGCAGCAATAGCCAAACGGGCTATTGCAGAGCATGAAAAAGGCAATCCCTTCAAGATCGGTATGTTCACCGGTGCCAGTACCGGTGCCCGGTTGGACGGTGCTTTGGCACAGGCCGATGCTGTGAAGTTTCGCACTCCATATCAGTCCAATAAGGATCTGCGCAATCTTATCAACAATGGTAGCACTTCCTATTTCGATCTTCATCTCTCCACCTTGGCTCAGGATCTGCGCTATGGCTTCTATGGCAAGGTGGATGTAGCCATCGTAGAGGCAGCGGACGTTACCGAAGACGGCAAGATCCTGCCTACTACGGGTGTCGGTATCCTTCCCACCATCTGCCGTCTGGCAGACCGAATCATCGTGGAGCTTAACGACAAGCACCCGAAAGAAATCATGGGCATGCACGACCTGTGCGAACCTCTCGATCCGCCTGTTCGTCGTGAGCTGCCTATCTATAGTCCTTCGGATCGTATCGGCAAGCCTTATGTGCAGGTGGATCCGGCCAAGATAGTCGGAGTGGTGCGCACGAGCGAACCCAACGATGAGAGCGATTTCGCACCCCTTGACCCTGTAACGCAGGCTATCGGAGACAATGTGGCTGCCTTCCTCGTGAGCGAAATGAAAGCCGGACGAATGCCCAAGGACTTCCTTCCCTTGCAAAGCGGTGTGGGCAATGTGGCTAATGCCGTCTTGGGAGCATTGGGCGACAATCCCGAAATACCGGCTTTCAACGTGTACACAGAGGTGATTCAGGATGCCGTTATCGCTCTGATGAAGAAAGGACGTGTCAAGTTCGCCAGCGGATGTTCGCTCTCTGTGAGTCGCTCCGTGATACAGGATATCTATGCCAATCTGGATTTCTTCAAGGACAAGATCCTCCTTCGTCCGCAGGAATACTCCAACAATCCCGAGATCGTCCGCCGATTAGGTGTCATTACCATCAATACAGCTCTCGAAGCGGATATTTTCGGCAACATCAACTCTACGCACGTTAGCGGTACCCGTATGATGAACGGTATCGGAGGTTCGGGTGACTTCACTCGCAATGGCTACGTTTCCATCTTCACCACACCGTCTATCATGAAGGACGGCAAGATCAGTTCTTTCGTCCCGATGGTAGCGCATCACGATCATAGCGAGCACTCCGTGAAGATCATCATTTCCGAATGGGGCGTTGCAGACTTGCGAGGCAAGAGTCCACGCGAGCGTGCTCATGAGATCATCGACAAATGTGTACACCCCGACTATCGTCCCCTCCTCCGCCAGTATCTGGAGCTTGGAGTCAAAGGACAAACACCGCAGAATCTCGACTGCTGCTTTGCCTTCCATCAGGAATTGGCCAAGAGTGGCGATATGCGCAATGTACGCTGGGAAGACTACATGAAGTAATCGGTCGAGCAAGGACGCTTGTGTCGGATTAGTGATGTACAAGTGCGAATAAGATCCCGACGTTTTTGTCAGATACTAAGGCATCCGCCTGAGTTCGGTCGCGAACTTGGGTGGGTGCCTCTTTTTATTTCATCTGTCGAAGAAGCCTTTTCTGCTTCTCGTTTTATATATAGAACGCTTTACAATCTATATATATAATGAAAACGATTTATATATAAAACGAAAATGATTTATATATAAATTGAAAACGATAAATATATAAATCGAAAATGGTCTATATATAAATCGTTTCCCGATCTCTTTTCAGCCACTTCTGCTTTTCCATTCAGCCGCTTATTTAGAACCATTCCAAACGCCTCTTCGCTGTTGAAAACTTTTTTGGCACAAGTTTTAATGCTTGCCGGAAAGCAATTTTGCCTGTTATGAGATCGAAAATCATAAAAGATCCCTTGTGCGAATAAGGCTTTCTTTGCATATTTGTGGCTGTAAAAAAACTATTTATTGGCAGTTCGATATTAGGCCTGTGTAATTATTCTTATGGAAGGATCACAACAAACAATCACATCCAAGCAGCTTGTCAGAATGCTGAAAGATGCTTCGAGAGGATCGAAAGGGTCGGGAGAAATGAAATTTTGTTTCCTGATAGGAGCGGGAGCTTCCATCTCTTCCGGTATTCCCTCGGGTGCGAAGCTGGCTTGGGAATGGCTTCAGGAGATAGAAGAGGACTGTGACGGGGAGGATTTCGAATACTGGAAGAGCGAAATCGGGATGCCCGATCAGAATATTGAAGAAAAAGCAGGAGAGTTTTATCCCCAGATTTATGAAAAGCGATTCGGTCATGCCCCCGAAACCGGCTATGATTATATCAGAGGTCTTATGGAAGGCCGAGAGCCATCTCTCGGCTACCTTATTTTGGCCAATATCATGGTGAGGGAAAAGCACAATGTGGTGATCACGACCAATTTCGACAACCTTTTGGAAGATGCCATTCGTACTTATACAAAGGAAAAACCTTTCATCGCCGGGCATGAGGCTTTGGCCGATTATGTACCCAAACGCAGTGATAGGCCTATTATTCTGAAGCTCCATCGGGATTTGTTCTTACAGCCCTTTTCCGATCAGTTGAATACGGATATTTTACAGGCGGCTTGGGAATCCATATTAGGAAAATTCCTTTCGGACTATCATCTGATTGTACTCGGTTATGGAGGAAATGATGGAAGTCTGATGAATTATTTGCTCAAGCTCAAAAATAGAAAGCCTATTTATTGGTGTGTTCGGAATGCGGATAAGGCCACATCGAAATCCTTATGGAACACTCTATCATCTAAGGCTAAAAGACTGCTCAAGAATAATGGCTATCTCGTTCCGATAGATGGTTTCGACGAATTCATGTATGATTGTTATGCGGCACTAAAATATAATATATTTGATGGAATAAATGAAATAAAAACAGATTTAATTCATGAACTATTAGAACCAACATATCGACGTATCGAGAAGATTCAAATGCAATTGGAAAAACTCTCACAGACAAAAGAAAAGCTGTCACAAGAAAGTGCTGAATCAATCGAAAACATTTTACCTGACTCATTGAAATGGTTATTTAGGGCTTGTCAAGAAGAAGATGTTGATAAAAAGGATAAAATCTATGAGAAGGGTATTTCAAAGTACCCTAAAGATGCTATTTTATATGGAGATTATGCTCGATTTTTAGATGAAATTCGTCAAGATTATGATCAGGTAGAAGCATATTCTCGTAAAGCTAAGGAAGTCGGTAATTATGCGGTATACTTACATGAAATTCGTCAAGACTATAATCGGGCAGAAGAATATTACAAGAAGGCTATAGATGCAGATCCAAAAGATGCAGATAATCTGGGAAATTATGCTGTTTTTTTACATGAAATTTGCCAAGATTATGAAGAGGCAGAGATATATTATAATAAGGCCATAGATGCGGATCCAAAGCATGCTGATAATCTAGGTAATTATGCTAACTTTTTTAGATATATCCGAGGTGACTATGGTCAAGCTCAAAAATATTACGAAAAGGCTATAAAGGAAGACCCAGTGCATGTGAATAATCTTGGCGATTATGCTGCGTTTTTGTGTGAGATTCGCCACGATTACAAAGGAGCAGAAAAAAATTATGAAAAAGCTATTGAAATAGATCCAGAGGATGCAGATATTAATAGTAGTTATGCTCATTTTCTCATTACGTGTCGGGGAGATCTCGAACGTGCTGATAGCTTGATCCGTCAAGCATTCGAGAGTGCCGATAATAACGAAGGAATGAAACCCTTGCTGGCCGAGTTATGGTTCTACAGATATGCGCACTATTACGAGGAATGGGGAGCCGAGGCGGAAAAAGAGCTGGCGGCTTTGCTGAATGCCGGAGCGAAATCCATCGGCTGGGACTTGGCCCCGGATATAGAGCTGGCTCGGAAAAACCGGCATCCACATATAGAGCAGGTGGAAGCCTTTGCCAAGGCATTGACTGAGAAAGCATAGCAAGCTTTTGACAGCACTTCCATTCGCTGTTTACCTCGTTGGAACAAAACGCGGTCATCCTTGTTCCATATTTGGGTTACTCATGATTGGGGTAATCCGCTCCGGACAGAGGGCATAACGAGGAGGAGGGAAGTCTTTTTCTCCTGTGATATAGCATACTTCACCTACTATTCCGTCCCATACTCCTTTGAGGTTCATGGGTTTGAGGGGTGGTGGAAAGTAGCGTATCTTGCTCTTTTTTCGTTAATTTGCAGCTTACAACAAAAAACGGCCCCTTCCGAAAGCTCGGAGAAGGAGTCGATTATCGTTTTTTGTCATAGATAAGAACTATCCAAATCATAATAATAACGAACGGACTAATCTAAATGGAAAAGAAAAGAGTCTACACCTTCGGCAATGGGAAGGCCGAGGGAGAAGCAGGGATGAAGAACCTGCTCGGAGGTAAGGGTGCCAATTTGGCCGAAATGAATCTTATCGGTGTGCCGGTGCCTCCCGGTTTTACGATCACGACAGAGGTTTGTCAGGAATACTATACATTGGGCCGAGACAAAGTAGTGGAGTTGCTGCGTGGCGAAGTAAACGATGCGATCAGAAATATCGAGGGACTGATGAAGTCGAAATTCGGCGACACCGAGAACCCTCTTCTCGTATCCGTACGTTCGGGAGCACGCGCTTCCATGCCCGGTATGATGGATACGATCCTCAACCTCGGTCTGAACGACGAAGTGGTGGCCGGTATCATACGCAAGACCGGCAACGAACGATTTGCCTGGGACTCTTATCGCCGCTTCGTACAGATGTACGGCGATGTGGTACTCGGTATGAAGCCCACGAATAAGGAAGATATAGATCCGTTCGAAGAAATAATCGAGAAGGTCAAGGAAGAGAATGGTGTGCACTTGGACAACGAACTCTCCGTAGAAAACCTCAAAGACCTCGTATCCCGTTTCAAGGCAGCCGTAAAGGCTCAGACGGGTAAGGACTTCCCTTTTTCTGCCGAAGAGCAGCTTTGGGGTGCTATCATGGCCGTGTTCGACTCTTGGATGAACGAGCGTGCCATCCTCTACCGTCGCATGGAAGGTATCCCGGCAGAATGGGGTACGGCTGTGAACGTACAGGCTATGGTATTCGGCAACATGGGCGAAACTTCGGCTACCGGAGTGTGCTTCTCTCGTGATGCCGGTAGCGGTGAGGATCTCTTTAACGGGGAATACCTCATCAACGCTCAGGGCGAGGACGTTGTGGCCGGTATTCGTACACCTCAGCAGATCACGAAGATCGGATCGCAACGCTGGGCAGAAAGAGCCGGTATCGCAGAAGATGTGCGCGTGGCACAGTATCCTTCCATGGAAGAGGCCATGCCCGAAATCTACAAGGAACTGGATACCCTGCAGCAGAAGCTGGAGGATCACTACCGCGATATGCAGGATATGGAGTTCACCGTACAGGAAGGTAAGCTCTGGTTCCTCCAGACCCGTAACGGTAAGCGTACGGGTTGTGCCATGGTGAAGATCGCCATGGATCTCTTGCGTCAGGGTATGATCAGCGAGGAAGAAGCCCTTATGCGCGTCGAACCTAACAAGTTGGACGAATTGCTCCACCCCATTTTCGACAAGTCTGCTCTCCTTAGAGCACGTGTACTGACCAAGGGCTTGCCTGCTTCGCCGGGTGCCGCTACGGGTCAGATCGTATTCTTCGCCGACGATGCCGCTCAGTGGAAAGAGGATGGCAAGCGTGTGGTGATGGTGCGTATCGAGACTTCGCCCGAAGACTTGGCCGGTATGTCTGCCGCCGAAGGTATCCTGACGGCTCGCGGAGGTATGACTTCGCATGCAGCCGTAGTGGCCAGAGGTATGGGCAAATGCTGCGTATCGGGAGCAGGTGCATTGAACATCGACTATAAGGCACGTACCGTAGAGATCGATGGAACCCTCTTCAAAGAAGGCGACTACATCTCCATCAACGGTTCTACCGGTGAGATATACGAAGGACAGGTGGAGACGAAAGCCGCCGAAATGGATCAGGACTTCACCGATCTGATGGCTTTGGCCGATAAGTATGCCAAGCTGAAAGTTCGTACGAATGCCGATACTCCTCACGATGCCGAGATAGCTCGCAGCTTCGGCGCCGTAGGTATCGGTCTTTGCCGTACGGAGCATATGTTCTTCGAAGGCGAGAAGATCAAAGCCATGCGCGAGATGATCCTGAGTGAGACGGCAGAAGGTCGCGTACGTGCTTTGGCCAAGATCCTGCCTTATCAGCAGGAAGACTTCAAGGGTATCTTCCGTGCTATGGATGGTTTCCCCGTGAATGTACGTCTCCTCGATCCTCCCCTGCACGAGTTCGTACCTCATGATCTGAAGGGTCAGGAGGAGATGGCTCAGATGATGGGTGTGGATGTGAAGATGATCCAGAAGCGTGTGGAAGACCTGATGGAGCACAATCCCATGCTCGGCCACCGCGGTTGCCGTCTGGGCAATACCTATCCGGAGATTACGGAGATGCAGACGCGTGCCATCCTCGGTGCTTGCTTGGAGCTGAAGAAGGAAGGTGTAGTCTGTCTGCCTGAGATCATGGTGCCTCTGACGGGTATCCTCCATGAGTTCAAGCATCAGGAAGAGGTAATTCGTGCCACGGCTGCCAAGCTGTTCGAAGAGAAGGGCGACAGTGTGGAATTCCAGGTAGGTACGATGATCGAAGTACCGCGTGCTGCCCTTACGGCGGACAGAATCGCTTCTTCGGCCGAGTTCTTCTCATTCGGGACCAACGACCTTACGCAGATGACTTTCGGTTACTCTCGTGACGACATCGCTTCGTTCCTCCCCATCTACCTCGACAAGAAGATCTTGAAAGTGGATCCTTTCCAGGTACTCGACCAGAAAGGTGTAGGCCAGCTCGTAAGAATGGCTACGGAGAACGGCCGCAAGGCTCGTCCCAATCTGAAGTGCGGTATCTGCGGTGAGCACGGTGGTGAGCCTTCGTCTGTGAAGTTCTGCCACAGAGTGGGATTGAACTATGTATCCTGCTCTCCTTTCCGTGTGCCCATCGCACGATTGGCAGCAGCACAGGCCGTCATCGAAGAAGGCAAGTAAGACAAGAATACGTCAGCCTCTTTTCCGCCTTTGTGCAAGGAGGCTGACGGCTATCAGTCTATAGTGGAAAGAGCAAGTCCGGTTGTCGGGCTTGCTCTTTCTTTTTTATTCCTATTCTCTCTCCTCTCTCCTCTCCGAGATTCATCCTGAGCATACTCTCCTCCCTCCTTTTTTGCACTTAACTCGATATGGAAAGTGCAAGGACTCACTAGCAGTACAGGTCCGAACATCTGTCGATAAACCTGCGTGCCGGGTATGGTATGGAAAACAAGCTGCCTACACTGAATCATCTGTATCCGGACAAGATCTACCGTGACTTCATGGTACTGAATGCCTATATGCAGAATCCCGAACTGGATCATCTCATCACTTATGCTTATATCCACAATCCCGAGAATCCGATTATCAGGGAGAATCGCAATGTCAAAAAAGAGATCGGTATAGATATGACGTACAAGCGGTTCGACTTCTCTCTGACGCTCTTCCACGAAGAATCGCGACGCGGTTTCGAGTATTTCGAATCCTATCTGCCGATAGCCTTCGATCGCTATACCAAGCTGATAGCTCCTCTGCAAGCATGGACACCATACCATGAGCGGAATGCTACGCCCCTTTGCCGGTATAGCCTATGACCATGTCGGCTCCAAATTGGATTTTGGACTTTCGATTTCGGCTACTTATCGAATGGTGCTGACGCATTCGTATAAGATTCGTATCATCCAGAAGGAGCAGCTCGACTATCAGCTGGCCTATTTGCCCTATGCCTATCGTAATAGAGAGGGTGTGGAGGTGCGCTCCTCTCTGTACGTTTCGATTCCGATGCGGAATACCGATCGCCTGATGGCAGAGCTGCGGTTGTATGGCGACCTGATGAAAAGAAAGGACGGTATAGCCTATGGCAAAACGCCCGGCGTCATCTCACATATCCTGTCCGATCCGCAAGCCGAACGAACATCCGGCCACACCATCGGGGCTACCTGCAATATCTTCTACCTCTTTTAAGCCTTCTGTCGGATAACTCGATCCGATAGCCAAAGCCGATAATCAAAGAATAATCTGCGATGGGTGTAGGCGAATGGCATGCTCCAAGGGAAGCATGGCATTGATCAGCAGTATTTCTTCTGCCTTCCTGAGGTCTTCGATTTGCAAGTCTGCCGGTCGTATTTGACCCGTTTGGAGCAGATACCGGCGTTGTACGCCTCCTAAGAGAGGGATGCGTGGTGTGAGAAGTTCTCCTCCGATACGTAGAAGAAGATTGGTGTAGGATGTGTCTGTCAGGAGTCCGTCGCGTAGGATAATAATCTCATCGGCTTCTCCTTTTTGCAAGAGAAGGGCTTCGAGAGACGAACGGTCAGCCTGCTTCAAATGATAGTCCAAATCGGCTGGAGCCGTTACGATACGCAGGGAGGATATTTGGCGTGGCGTATAAGGTGAAAAGGAAACGTCCGAAATGCCCTCCTTACCGTATAGAATACGACATTTGGTCATTCTGCACATCAATTCCCGAGGGCATAGATTCGTCAGGCAAGGCATTTCCGGTAGAGGAAAGCCCTTTTCGTCGCATGTGCGACTCATTCGTTCCCGATGGAGCGCAAGCAGATAGGGCAGGCCGTCTTCGATGCGGATGGTTTCTATATAGCACATATCCGATCAGAATGGCAGATATACCTTTTGTTGCGTTTCGCGGTATTCATCGTCACAGCGGCTGTTGATGGTGATACCACCGCCACTGCGAAAAAGGTATTGGCCATCGGGAAGCTGTTCGATGTAGCGAATCATTACAGCCGAGTCGAAGCTACTTCCATCGAAATAACCGAAAACACCTGTGTAGAAGCCTCGTTGCTGCCCCTCTGCCTCCCGTATAGCTTCGATAGTAGCCTCTTTGGGTGCTCCGCTGATGGAGCCGGCGGGCAACAGTTCTTGGATAATGGAGCCGAAACGCTTCTCTTTATCCGCAGGGAGTGTCCCCGTGATCTCCGAACTCATTTGCAGCAGTCGTCCCTTGTTCGTGTGGAGTTCATCCAGATAGCGAAAGCGAGAGACACGCACGTGATGGCTGACTCGGTTCAGATCGTTGCGTAATAGGTCTACGATAGTGCGATGTTCGGCCGTTTCTTTATAATCGGACAGCAGGCAGCCGGCGGCATCTGGCAGGGAAGCATCTATCGTCCCTTTCATCGGGTTGGTGGAAATCTGTCCGTTCTCTATTTTGACAAATCGTTCCGGACTGAAACAGACCAGTCTTCCGGGAATCAAGAGCTTGTATGAGGCATGGCTACGGCTGAATATCTCCTCAAGCGTGATGTTCATCTCTATAGGTGTAGCGATGGTGAGATTGGCCAAGAAGCTATCGCCACGCATCAGGGCTGTGCGGATCCGATCGAAACGATGTCGGTAGGTCTCCAATGATTCGGGGTGGGGGATAAAAGTCACGGGAGCCTTGCTCTCATTCGTATCGGTATGTGTGGGAGCATTCCCCTGTCCTCGTACGTCGAATAGGATTTCTTTTTGACTCATCGGTTCGGAGATGAAGATCCCCTCATTCATCTCAAAGTCTATGGCAAACAGAAATGCCTGTCCGGATCGGCCGGATTCATCCATTCGCCTGATCGTTTCCTCTGCCTTCATTTGAAAGGGGCAGCCAGCCCCGTAAGCCTTTGTCATATTAGCCTGATGCCGTTGTGATGGAGAATATCCTCAATTTATATCCCTATGGTTCTATCGCTTTTCGGATCGGGTATTCTCCTTTTTCTCGGCAAAGATAGGAGGTATATGCTGTATTAGCGCGAGTTCGATCTATCGTAACGAGGGAAATACGTCCCAAAAAATCTGTAATTGCGGTCTGAGTTTCCTGAAAAAATGGAACCGCAATTTTTTCGTTGTGGCGCGTAAATTTTTTGCTTCCCGCGCCACAATCAAGAAATTTTCGCGCCACGTTTTGGGGAGTGTCAAACGGGGAAATTTTGGCGCGTGGCCTGTGCTGAAAAAGCTGACACTTGGAGTCGGTCAAATGTTTCGACATAATTATTGAGTTCTTTGGCCTGTCCAAATGTCAATTTTTTTAGTACAGGTCAAAAAAACGGGAAAACTCCCAAAGTTATTCTCCTTTTCGCTTTAATCGCTTATCGTGTTGATAATTAGTGAATTGTGATGACCATCGTACGCCTGCGCTGGTGTCCTGCATCGTGCAGGGAGGCATCGTACGCCTACGCTGGTCTCCTACACCGTGCAGGAAGGTATCGTATGCCTACGCTCAAATTTGAAATAGTGTTGTGCACAGATAGTTGGAGTCTGCACCTCCCAATTGATTGATATGGAATAAGACAGAGAAAAAATGGTAGCTTTGTTCCGGTTTCAACAATTGACAATGAAAAACTATGCTTAAGAAAATCTTTTCTGTACTACTCGTTTGCTCGGCAGCGGTAGTCATCTCTTCCTGCTCCGGTAAATTACGTCCCGTGACTGCCGATTTGGTAAAGGCTGAGCCGCAACCGCTCGAAGTCGTGGGAAGCAAAGTGCCTGTGACCGTGAATATCGCTTTTCCCGCCAAGTGGTTCAATAAGAAAGCCGAACTGACGGTGAAGCCTGTGCTGCGCTATGCGACAGGCGAATCATGGGGGCCTTCATTCCGTTTTCAGGGAGAAAAAGTGCTTGGCAATGAGCGTGTAGTCAGCTATGACAATGGCGGCAATCAGCAGCTCGTATTCTCTTTCCCTTATAAGCCGGCCATGGACAAGAGCGAACTCTTCTTAACCTTCGAAGCTCAAATAAAAGGGAAGAAAATACACCTTCCGGATCTCAAAGTCGCTGATGGTGTAATCAGTACGGAAGCCTTGGCTTCTGCCCTTAATGCATCGGCGGCAATCGCTCCGGACGCATTCCAGCGCATCATCAAGCAGGCCTACGATGCGAATATCATGTTCCTCATCCAGCAGGCACAGATTCGTGCTCAAGAGATCAACAAGGGTGAAGTGAGAGACTGGAAAGACTTGGTGGCCAATGCCAAGGATGCTCCCAATCAGAATGTAACGGTGGAAGTGCAGGCCTACGCTTCTCCTGACGGCGGTGTGGAACTGAACGAAAAGCTGTCCGAGCAGCGCGAGAAAAACACGACCACGGCTCTGAAGCAACAATTCCAAAAGAGCAAAATCAAAGATGTAGAGATCAATGCACACTATACGGCACAGGACTGGGAGGGCTTCAAGCAGCTTGTGGAGAAAAGTGATATTCAGGACAAGGAGCTTGTTCTGCGCGTTCTCTCCATGTATCCGGATCCCGAGCAGCGTGAGCAGGAGATCAAGAATATCTCTACCGTATTCAGACAACTGGCGGATGATATTCTGCCCCAACTACGTCGTTCACGTCTTATCGCCAATGTCGAGATCATAGGTAAGAGCGATGACGAGATCAAACGTCTTGCAGCTCAGAGCCCCGGCCGACTGACCGTGGAGGAACTGCTCTACAGTGCTACTCTACTCGAATCTCCTGCTCAGAAGGAAGATATTTACAAGGTGGCTACTCAGATCTATCCGAATGACTATCGCGCTTATAACAACATCGGTATGATGCGTTATCGCAGCGGTGATTTGGAGGGTGCTCGTGCTTGGTTCCAAAAGGCTGCAAGCGTGAAACCCAATGCAGAAACGGATATGAATCTTGGACTATTGGCTCTCAACGAGGGTAATGTGGAGCAGGCTAAGCAGTATTTCGGCTCGGCTGCCAATGTGCCCGAATTGGGCGAAGCTCTTGGTTTGCTCTATCTGCAAGAGGGCAATTATGCGCAGGCCGTAGCGGCTTTCGGTAAGACCGAGAGCAACAATGCTGCCGTGGCCAATATCCTCAATCGCGACTACAACCGTGCACAAGAAATCTTGAACGGGATAAAGAACCCCGATGCCACTACTTACTATCTCATGGCTGTTGTGGCTGCACGTACAAACAATTTGGATGGTGTGGTAAACTCTCTTCGTGAGTCTATCAGCCTCGACAGCAACATGATGAAGAAAGTTGCTACGGATCTGGAGTTTGCCAAGTATGCAAACGACGGAGGTTTCAAGTCATTGCTTCGCCACTAAATAAAAAAAGAGCCCTTAGGCTCTCCATAAAAGCAAAGGGGGCTATGTCAAAATCGAATTTTGACATAGCCCCCTTTCTCTTGGCTCTATTCTATAGGTAAATCGTTTTAGATCGTCCTTACATTACACAGTGTTATTCTCTGAAAGAGGTCGAGAGGCTTGCATGGATTACTTCACCTTCGTGAGAGCTTCGTCCACGGCTTTGAGTACGGGCAATACCGATATGGGAGAACCCACAGCCTGTTTCATCCAGTACTGTGGCACCAGCCGTCCCTGTACGAGCATGCGCTTCAGCTCCACGGCCAAGGATTTTCCCTTGATGTACTGTTCGATCTGAAAGTCGATGATATGCCCCATCGGATAGTTGGGCAGGTAGAGCGGATAATTGATCATGTGCGAATAGATGCCCAGAATGGTCTCGTCCTTTTCTCCGAGAATGCCGGCATAGTACTTGTTCCAAACGGTTTTGGCTGCCTCCATGACGGCGAGTTTCAGTTCGTGTGCATCAGCTTCGGGATGCGTGTACATCCATTCCCAAACGGCCATGTCTACGAGGGATACGCCCATGATCTCGTAGCAATTCCAGAAGTTGGTCAGAGCCTCGTTGTACTCTTTCTGCGGATCGGGTTTGATGACTCCGAGAAGTTCGAGATCCCACTTTTGGAAGAGAAAAGCGACGGCTTCGGTGAAAGACGTGTTCGGCACGCCGTTGAGCATGTAGTAGTCCACATCGTTCATCGTGATGGTTTGCTCGGTATTGTGTCCGAACTCGTGTACGGCTATATTGTATCCTTTGTAGTCCATCCCCGTATCGGCGATACGTGTGCGCAGGTGAGCAAAGTCATTGCGCATCATCGATCCTGCTGCATGGCCGGCACCTCGCGAAGGATCCACCATCACCAAAGAAGCTATCCGCTCGGCATCTTTGCTTTCGAATCCCAGCTTGCGCAGGATGTTCGGCAGATCGGCTTTCAGAGCTTCGGGTGTAGGATATTTGGCTGCGGTGATTTTGTCCAATTCGCTCTCCGGCATGCCGGACTGCGAGCGGAAGCCATTGTACCAGATGTCGAACGGCTCCAACGGGCGTCCCAATCGTTTGCTGATCAGTTGGGCCACCTTCTTTACCTGTGGAGAGGAGAGCAGGGTCTCGAATAGTCGCTTGACGTCTTCTTGCGGAATCTCCATCTCTCCCTCGAATGCACGCAGGATCTGGTTCGGCTGATGTGGCATATACGCATCCTGTGTTTGCATCGCACGGAAATTGGCCAGGAAATATTCATATCGCGTATCGGGTTCGGCATGACCTCGGGTAGCAGTGCCGGCCGAGTCGTAGAGCATATTGCTGAGCGGATCCCACTGAAAGTCCGTCTTATTGATTACTTCTCGTGGGATGCTTTGGTCGATGATCCTTTTGATGATCGCGTATACCATTCGCTGCTTTTCCAGTCCGTCTTTGGGGTCTGCGTAGTTGCTCTTGATCTCATCCCGTAGTCCCCAGTGAGTGATCAGTTTCATGTCGCGGGGAAAGAGCGTGGAGCCATCGGGACGTCGTAGGTAGCCCATGCAGATGTTGTACTCGGATATGTAGGCATCCCCACGTGTCAAAGTCTCCGATACGTATTGCTGTACTTCGGCCGGTATGCGCGAAGCAAAGCGGTCACCCATTCGTGCAAAAGCCCACTCTTCTCTGCTCCATTTTGCTCCCAGCTCCATCTTTTCCGCGAGAGAGTAGTAGGGGAAGTTCAGTGCAGCTATCAGCCCGACCTTATTGGCATAGAGATCATCGCTCAGGTGTGCTGATGCGCTATATCCGCCGAAGATCATATCCAGAGAGGTGATTTCCGGCCCTTTGAGGTGGAGGGGTTCTTTCAGGGCCAGATCGATCTTGTTGAAGTAACCGTTGAGGATTTCCAGATTCCGCTCCAGCGTACTATACATACGACGCTGACCTTCGAGCGTAGGTTCGAAGTTTTCGAGTACGAATGTGCGAAAAGCCTCGACGTCGCCATCCCCGGCTCGCCATAAAGCAGCTACTTGTGAAGTGCCACGGTCAGCTCGAAAATGAACCTCCTTGCCATAGCGTCTTACCAATAGGTCTGTCAGTTCACTGAGCATTTCCTGTCGAAAGGACATACGTTTTTGCATCGGGTTTATGTTTTGAAGGTTCGCCGTTTGAACTGTCGTATTTGCTTGGGCAAATGCCGTGTATCCTCCTACGGGAAGCAAAGTCAGCGACCATGCCAATGCCAGTGATAGCTGTTTTCTCTTCTTCATACTATTATTATTGATTGAATTTAGAACGAATCTCCCCAAATGTAAGGACATTCGGGATATGCGAGACAAACTTTGTGTAAGAATTTCGGGTGCAAATTCTTATCGAGACCTTTGAAAAATAAGGAGATGTATGAAAGAGGCATTCTTCGGATACAAGGAGCGAATAATTTGGGAGGAAGCAAGGGATAAAAGGGCTTGTAAACGGAGCTACATGAACGAGCTCCGCAAGGGTGATTATGTCTTATCCTACACATGAGGACATAATTATCCCCGGAGTTCTGTAAAGGTTAAAGGCGATGCTCTCAAGAATGTTTTGGGTATGGGTCTTTGCAAGCCCCCGGTAGCGACATCGTCCGCCATGAAACCACCGACGAATACTGCCAAAGGTGCGTTCGATGGTAGTCCGTATCGGACTGATTGCTTTTTTTCGTTGCTTCTCTTGCTCAGTCAATACCCTGTTGCGTTGTGCCTTGTGCATAATGCCGTCTTGAAGGTGATGTGTTTGCAGGTACGAACGATTTTCTCGAGAAGCATATCCTTTGTCCGCCAGGATGACTGTGCCTTGTGGAATGTTTATACTCTCCAATAGCGGAATAAGCTCCTTCGTATCACTGCGGTTTGCTGCAGTCGTTATCACCCTTTGAACAATGCCTTGAACATTGGTCAAACAATGCTTTTTGTATCCGTAGTGATAACACTTTTGTTTGTACACCCAACGTGCTTCTTCATCCGTCCCTTTACGCTGACGGACAACCTGTTTTTGATAATCCTCCTCCGCCTCTTTTTCCTGCTCGCTCCGATTGTCTTCCCTGTCGTCTGCGACTTCAATCGTAATGCTTCCATTGGGTTTATATATAATCCTCCTCCGCCTCTTTTTCCTGCTCGCTCCGATTGTCTTCCCTGTCGTCTGCGACTTCAATCGTAATGCTTCCATTGGGTTTATATGGCGTCTCCACAAGGCTTGCATCGACAAGTACCCCTTCCCTTACCGAAATGTGATGGAGGGAAAGTTGCTTATTAAACTGCACCAAAAGTTTGTCCATCAGGCCTAGTTCGGTCAGTGCCGAACGAAATCGACTGATGGTGCTGTGGTCGGGAGAAACCTCTTCCATTTTCAACCCCAAGAATCGGGAAAAAGTGATTGAATCATTNATATTATTCTGTTTTTAATACTCAAATATAACAAATAACCTCCTATTATACAATGAATTAAAAAGCAAAATGCAGACCAATTGCCGTGCAAAGATCTCGGTATGCGTAAGCTGATGACCGGTAAGCATTTCGTATAGACTTTTCAATTCTTCTTCGTATTCCTCGGCATAATCTTCAATCTCATAACAGGAGGTATTGCCTGAGAGTGTAGAGAGGAAAACGATCAGGAGTAAAAAGTCAAGAGGATAAATTTTTTACGCTCTATCCGTGGGTCCGGAACCATGCAGCGGCTTTCAAATAGAGAATGATACATAACGGGGCTTTAACGACTATAAAAGCACTTAGAAAGCTGTTTTTAATGCGTCAGCCCTGTTGTATAGTGACAATAATCTAGATTGTAGCAAGGGAAATTGTATCTTTGAGGCATGATGCGTCTATTTATCCACGCGTAGCGATAGATGAGCTGGAGGAGAACCGAGTGGCTTTAGCGGCCACTCTTGGTTATGTTGATGTCATCTCTGCCGAATCGCTTTGATTTGGGATAAAGTAAACTTTGGATAAAACTTGCTAATGAGTACGATACGTGTAAAGAATGTTGGACCAATCAGAGACACTGGTTTGATTGAGCTTCGTCGAGTTATGGTGTTGATTGGGCAGCAGAGCTCAGGCAAGAGCACTTTGATGAAGATTTTGTGCTTCTGCCGTTGGCTGGAAAAATCTATTATGATCGATGAAGCCAAGGTTAAGTGGTACACTTCGTATAAACGATTTGTCAAGGAGCTCAAAAGCTTTCATCGACTAGATGATTCGTTTTTCTCGTCGGATAGCGAGATTTGCTACAGGGGAACTTCTATGTCAATAGAGTGGCAAGGGAGAGGTAATCAGAACGCTCGTATTACCCTCTCCGCCAACTATGCCGAGAGGAGACACAATAGTAAGTTGTGCTTCATACCTTCCGAGCGCAATCTAGTGGCAGCTATCCAGAATATTGACAAAGCATATAAGTCTAGTGAGCTGGATCTCATTTTCAATTTTATTTTTGAGTGGGATGAGGCAAGGAGGAAGTTTGGAACATCAACCCAGTTGCCTCTCTCTGTGGCTCAAGGAGTGGGTTATTTCTACCAGAGGGGTAAGGACTATATCTATCTCAAAGAACGCCAACGTAAGCTCTCCACTCTATATGCCTCTAGTGGCATACAGTCTGCCCTGCCCATAGAGGCCATGGTGGACTATTATTCTGCTCAAGTTGGGGAGCTACCTAAACTTAGTTTGTCTGAGGTGAGGGAGTTTCTCTACAAGTCTACGGGAGATACACCTAGCCAAGCTTCTTTGCTCCAATACGCCTCGGTTCAATTCTTTATAGAAGAGCCAGAGCTGAACCTCTTCCCCTCATCTCAGAGGGATCTTGTGCTCAAACTGCTGTGCAGATTTCATCAGATCACAGAGGTTGAGCGTAGCTCTAGTATGCTCGTGATGACGACACATAGCCCCTATATCCTCTCGATGCTCAATATGGTACTTGCTGTGGCTAGAGCGATAGAGCAAAAGCCACACTTGACCTCTCAAATAGAAGAGCATTTAGGTTTGGGAACTTGCCCACTGAAAACTCAAGACTATGCAGCCTATTTCATCAATACTGATGGCACGCTCTCGGATCTTGTTGATCGGGAGCTACCAATGATTAGCGGGGTAGAGCTTGATGGCGTTTCGGATTGGGTAGACGACGGTATTAGCTATATCAATGAGTTACTCTATGGCGAGTAATACATACAAGGTCCTTAAAGGACAAGGATACACCCCCGAACAAGATTTAGTTTCTAGGAAGATGCGTAAAAAGCTAGTCGTAACAGAGAAAAATCAAAGATATGAGCTCGATTGCTCCGCCTCCACCTCTATAGTGTTAGGCTCTTGTGTCTTCGCTATTGATGGGGGAGTAATACCCAAGGAAACCTCAACGCCTAAGTGCGATAAGTTGATTTTGTGTGCACTCAAGATAGACGGGCAGCAAGCAAAGGGGAAGCTAGAAGAAGAGGAGTCTTGGTTGGAGATATTTGTTGAGCTCAAAGGCCACGATGTGGAGCATGCTATAGATCAACTTGAAGCCACATTGAAGAATAACCTCTTTGTTCATGATAGCAATAAGCTAGTGCTAGCTCGTATTGTTGCCACTTCTATTCCCAGTAATAGGTCTAATCCTAAGCTTGAGAAAGCTAAAATTAGATTTCGTAAGAACTATCGTTGCGAGCTCAAGACAATAAAGAGTAATAATCCCGAGAGGTATTGAGCATCATGTCTTCATCTTCTCACGCTATGCTACCCACAGTGTCTGGATTACACCCAAAGACTAAAGTGATCGAGCGATAATAATGGCTACGTACAGGGGTGACGCATTAAAATTGTATTGTCATTAGTTGTTGTGGCTTCATTCGAGCCGGTTTCTTTTGGATACGAGGGATTGAGGACTTCATATTCGTTTTTAGTCGCTCTATAATGAGTAAATTAATCTTTTGAATGATATCCATAATCTGCATCTCTTGTGCGAGGCATCGTGTCCGAAATAGACATCCAAACAGTGGTGTAACTTTAATGCCTCAGCCCTGCTAAAAATTCGGAACAGGATGCCTTCCAAAAGATTTTGAATGTAGAATTCCTTCTTTTCTCGATAAGGAAACATAAAAAATGTTGGCACGGTCTCCTCTTGTTGTTTCCTTCAAGCAGATGGTGTAATATTGTGAACGAAATCCCAATTTACCGATCCAAGGAATGGATTGCTTGTGGAAATCATCCCCAAAAACAGGTCCTAACATCAGTAATAAACATTTGTAGTATGAAAAAGAGTATTTTATTTGCTATCCTGTCTGTTTTGCTCGTATCTATGTCATTTTCGAGCTGTGAATCAAAAAGCAAACAGAAGGAACTCAGCGTATCCGGCTCTGCCGAAGTGCGCAAAGGATTTGACCTCTCGATCGATATAGAAGCTTTCAATGAAGGAGTGGGACGAGAGGAGTCGCTTGCAGGAAGAGCCGAACATATCCTGCACGAATCCGTCCTTCCTATCAAATTGCAGGAGTTTGTCGATGAATCCGGCCTTAGCTCTTCGGCCGTTTCTCAGTTTTTGATCAAGGACAAAGTCATGATCAAAAACAAAGTAGCCGGTTCGTTCGACTTGTCGATCTTCGAAGGGGTAAAACTCTATGCCGGCTCCGACTATAAGTTGATCGCCACCATCACTTCTTTGTCGAGCGATGAGCTTTCGCTCAAGATAGAAACGAACAATCTGCTTCCGCTGCTCCAATCGACTGGCCTCCCTATCCGCTTGACGACTACGACGGACAAGAACATAGAGGGGGTAAATATGTTGGCAGTGGTGCTACACTTTACTTTCTTCATCGAGGTAGAGTAGTCGAATAAGTCATCAGTTACATTTATCAATAATCCAAGTGTTATGAGAAAGAAGAATTTATTGTTTGGCGTTTTGGCTTTATTGTTCGCTCTGCCGGCTATTGCTCAGGACGACAACAACCTTCATGATGGAAAGATCCATTATGGAACAACTGTTTCGGTAGGTGTATTGAACGGCGTCAAAATAGAGGGGAGCGCGCGCTTCATGCCCGAACTGACGGCTCGTGCAGGCTTCGCCTTCATACCCTCCATGGCCATTGTCAACAACAAAGTGTTTGTGCCGGATGATCCCCAAGAATTGGAGGCATATCAGTCGGCATTGGGCTATACTCCGGGAATCAGGGGGAATCTGAAGGTTTCTTCTTTTTCCGGCCATGTATTGGCTGATTACCATCCGTTCAAGAACGCTTTCCGCGTAACGGCCGGTTTGTACTTCAATCGTCCGCAAATCAATGCCAAGGTACAGCTGATCAATCAAAATACAGGACAATCCATCATGAACGATCAGAGCACGCTCAATCCGAACAACATGCCTGTCATCACGATCAAGGATAAAGACAATCCGGCGGATAAGGTGAGCATCCAACCCTCTTCGACGGCAGAGGTGGAAGCATCGGTACATTTGGGTAGGGCCGTACAGCCTTATATCGGCATCGGCTACGGATTCGCCGTTCCCGTATCGAGGGTATCTTTCTTCGCCGATCTTGGAATGCTTTTCTCCGGAAAAGCACAGATCTCGTCTCCCAATGTGATAACGGGTGACCCGAATTTGCTGATTGACTTTTCCGAAGATGCACAGGAGGCAGTCTATCTGACACAGATACTTCCCGTGCTCAACATAGGCGTTTCGATACGATTGTTCTAAAAACGCAGGAAGCACAAGCAAACAGGGAGAGACTGTCGGGAATTTGTCCTGATGGCCTCTCCCTGTTTGTTTTCGTTTTTTGGATACAGTCTTAGATAACGACAAACAACAATTGAATTCCCCAGTTGCCCGAAAACGGTCTTCCTTCCCCAGCTTTTATTTGGAATTATTGTTGACGATGTGGTGTTCGGGGGGGGGCAATATTTTGATGATTTGTTGCATAAAAAGCGTGTTTAATTCCAAATTAAGTTTTACATTTGGAGCGGGAAAGAGCTTTTTGTGTGACTAAAAGAGGGCAGATGGCTATGAATATAGACAAAAAGCTTGCAGATGTGTAATTTTTTTGACACAAAAGACATTTACTAACTTAAAACTAAATGATATGCGAAAAATTTTGAGCTTTTTGATGATGTGCTCTCTGCATTTAGGTCTACAATCTCAGACTTGGCATGGAGATCCGGACTCAGTGGCTGCCCTACCTTCTATCGGTATTCAAGAGTCAAGCTGTAACCGAATCACATTCGAGGTTGTTTTCCCCGGATTTTATAGTGTGGAAAAACGAGAAGGCAACCAAGTCTTTCAGCGCATTTCCATGCCGGGTTGTGGCTCGTTTGGGAATCTGGGCGAAGCTGAATTGCCTGTTTTGAAAAAGATGATAGCCGTTCCGGAATTTTCAACAGCTAACGTTGCTGTAAATATCAAGGAGTCGGAGACATTCGACAATTATAATATCTATCCTAATCCTACCTATGTCGTAGAGGAGTTGCCTGATGGAGGGGGAACTTATCCGGCAGAGGCTTTCGCGATAAACAATGATTATTATAGCCAAAATGTAAGCCTCCCTTCTACTCACTATGTCTATTCTCAAGACGGGTATTTTCGCTCACAAAGATTTATCGAAGTTACCCTGTATCCTTTTCGATACAATCCTGTTCGACAAGAAATTCTATTTGCAAAAAAAATCGAGGTTACAATAACTTTCGATAATCCTCAGCCACCTTTACAAAAAAACACCGGCATATTTAACAAAGTAGCCTCCTCTGCATTTATTAATTATGAAGCTGATGGCAAATCGGCGATAGAAAATGATATGGTGTTCAGTCGTGGTACAACAACGTACATAAGCGGAAATGTTGCCAGCAACCTCCCTCAGAACTGTGACTACTTGGTTATTTACGATGATATGTTCAACGTAAATCAACAACCACACGACGAAATCAAACGGCTGTGCGAACATAGAGCCTTCTACAACGGCTTTGATGTAGCTGCTGTAAGTATAAAGGACGTATTGAATAGCTTTCCATCAAATGCCACCTCATACATCAACGAAACTAAACTGAAAAATTTCATTCGCTCAGTTTACAACCAAAGCAATGCGAAGAGGACTTTAGATGGCAAACTGGGATACGTGCTACTGATCGGAAAACCATTGAGCAAATATTTGGCTGACACTGATAATACAAAAGTCCCCTCGTCATTCAAACATGGGATAACATCACTTACTCCCATATTTTCAATAATTCCTTCTGACTATTTTTTAAGCTGTGTTTCTGGAAAAGATTCAATTGGTGACCTTTTTATAGGTCGATTTAGTGTAACCAACAATAATGAATTACACAATGTGACAGAAAAGACAATTAACAAAGAGTTGATCTTCGATCCGATTGCTAAAAAGAACTCTCATTATGCCGCTGGGAAAGGAGGTAGTGGTGAAATAGATTTTTACGAATTCATGAAAAAACTAACATCAGGTACTAATTTCCAAAGTATTTATGGTATTAATGATCCTATATTGTTTAGAAAAAAATTCTTTTCTATATTAAACAATGGTTCACCATACTTCTATTTTCATACACATGGTTCACCAACTTCGTGGACTATGGGTCTCAATATTGATACTTTGACTACATATTTGAACAATACTTCTATGCAGGGATTATGCACAAGTTTATCATGCGGTTCTGTTTCTTTTGATTCGACTTTCCAATCGCTTGGTGAAACACTCACAACATTCTCTTCTGATAAAGGTTTCTCTTCTTTTTTAGGAGCGAGTAGAGAGACTTGGTTTTACTCAAATAGCATTTCTGCAGTTCCATCTAAATTTCACGAATATTTGCCTTATTCTTTATATCACAATCTCTCGACGGTTGTTGGCGAAATGTTGCTATCATCCATTATCAATACTAATTCTGTTGATACGTATTCGAAATTCAACTTCAATTTGCTTGGCGACCCTGCACTAAACATTATGGCTCATGGCATGGAGGTTAGTAATTGTATTACACTACCAAACAACACCATTATAAGCAGTCCGATAACAATAAAAAATGGTGGCTGCCTAAAAATACCGGAAAAAGGAGTTTTGCATTTTACTAATAATGGCTCCATACAAGTCATGTCCGGAGGAACTCTGGAAATAGGCAATCAGGCTAAAATATCCGGAGAGACCGGTGCTAAGCCCGCCTTTATTACCGTTTACGGCGATGGCCTTGCGATTAACAAGCAGGTAGAGATAGACAATATAGACCGACTTAACTTGTTTTCTACGCATTCGGTCATGCCCAAATTTCATTTTGACAGTGTGAAATTCAACAGTGCCCCGCTGTATACAACGAACTGTATTGTGGAGATAAGCAATTGCGAATTTACCAATCGAAGTGACATTATTTCAAAGAATTGTGACCTAAGAGTTGAAAACAGTATGTTTAGCAGTTCGGGGATAACGGTATTCAAGCCTATGGCTACAAGCTCCATCACTGGATTATCTACAAAAGCAAAGATTACCGACAATACTTTTTTTGCGACAGGAAACTTCGCCTACCATATCACTAACACGCCAGACTTAACAGCAACCTCCAATGCTGCCATCAAGTTAGACAATATTCCTGAGTATTACATTTCCGGTAATAAAATAGTCAATTGCGATGAGGCTCTTGTACTAAATAATAGTGGCAACAGAACGAACAGACTCCACAATATCACACGGAATGTGATAAAAAACTGTAGGATTGGGAGCACGCTTTATAATTCCTATGGTATTTACAACCGGAATAAGATCAGTAACAATCATATAGGAGTACGTCTCCTCAACAACAGTTGTTTTTATTTCGATAATGCTCCTGTAATCAATGAAGAAGATAAGCAGACGTTTATTTCCAATAGGACTTGGCAGCTCTATTCATCAAACGGTACATTTCCTCTCAACTTCCATTACAACAGCTTGCAGGGGGGAGATACAGATACATGGATTTACAACGACACGTATACGAATCGCTATATTGACGTTTCAAATAATCACTGGGGCAACAATGATTTGTTTGATCCGAATCAGGTTTTCAATACGCCAGACTTGTTCATTTGGATACCTTTTTGGAATGGATTGCCAAATGGGAGATCGGGCAATAGCTCTGCTGAAGCAGTAGAATTCCAAACAGCATTGGACTATATTGGCAATAGCGATTATCTTTCGGCAAAAGTGGCTCTCAAGATGATGGTTGAAACCTACCCGGAATCCGACTTTGCAATAGCTGCTTTGAAGGAATTGTTCAGGATAGAGAAAATGTCAGGCAACGATTACGAAGGCTTGAAAGATTATTTCAGATCCAATCCAACCATCATCTCTTCCCAGAACTTGTTCCCGACAGCTGATTTCCTGTCTGCACGATGCGATATTGTGTGTGAAAACTATCAGTCTGCCATCGATTGGTACGAAAATCGCTTGAATAGTGAAATCTCCTATCAGGACAGTGTTTTTGCAGTCATTGACCTTGGTGACATTTATTGGAATATGCAGTTAGACTCACTCAGAGGGACTGGTATAGACTTGAACATACTTTCCTGTGAACAAAGGAAATCGCTCGAAAGCCATCAAAATGTAAAAAATTATTTGTTGTCAACTCTTCCCAAATCAACAGGTACTCTCCTGCCTCCATTAGAATGCAACAAATCAAGCCTTGATAAATCCAAGATAATCTCTATTTCGCCCAATCCGGCGAAAGCTGTTGTAACAATAATCTACTATACCGATAACCCTTCCTGCTCTGTAATAAAAATATATGGAATAAATGGAGCCTCGGCTGATATAACCGGGTTGCCCAAACATCTATCCGAAGGTTATTACAGCATACAGTTCAATACATCCAACTTTGATCCCGGTTTCTACCTGGTAACGCTAAATGTTGATCAGAAAATTATAGATACGGAAAAATTACGAATCAAATAATAGCTATCATGATGAAAAGTATTGTTTTTAGAGCATTTCTAACGATTTTGCTCTCGTGGGCAGCGATCACGAATCCGACTGCTCAAAAGATCTCAGGCATGGCATCCTGTCTGGCTGCTCCGGCTCAACCGGATACTATCTTATATGAAAGTTTTGAGAATGGGCCTGTTCCCAATGGCTGGCTTGAGATAGATGCTGATGCTGATGGTGCCACTTGGGGAAGCCCATCAGGCTCTTTCTCTGTACCTTACGGACACAATGGCCTTTGCACCTACTCCCAAATACGTTCCGGTATCTCAACAGCGGGCAACTATCTGATTACACCCAATATAGAAGGAGCCAAACGCGTCAAGTACTGGGTATGCAATCAATATAGTACCAATCCGGAACATTACGCAGTAATGGTATCGACAACGGGGACTGCCATTGAAGACTTTGTTTTGTTGTTTGATGATTCCATAACAGGGAAACCGACTCCTCTTGTATGGCGTAGACGAATCGTGGACTTACCAGAAGGGACCAAATATATTGCATGGCGACATTACAAAGTCACCGACTCACACACAGAATTCTTGAAATTGGATGATGTCACTGTGTACAGGTCGATCGAAGGGCCCGAACCTGCTACCGACTTCACAGTAATCAATATCGGACAGAATGTGGGACGATTGACTTGGAACTATCCGGAGGATTATCAGCCGGAAGGAAAGGGGAATGAAGAGTTGCAGCTTAGCGGCTACAACATCTATGCGAACGGTACACTACTGGCACAAATAAAAGATGTCTCCATACTGGAGTATGTGGACAGCACTTACTCTTTGCGAGACAATCCCTTGCAAGTGGAGTACTGCGTTACAGCCGTTTACGATGAAAGCATAGAATCTTCGACCGTATGTGGCACGCTGCATTACGCCACGGATGCCATCCTTTATGAAAATTTTGAGAATGGGCCTGTTCCCAATGGTTGGCTTGTGATAGACGCTGATGGAGATGGATTTAGCTGGGGACACTATTTGAATGCATACGACGCTTTTCCCGGCCATAATGGAGGCCATTGCTCCTTGTCGGCTTCTTATGTTTCGGGTATAGGCCCTGTGACTCCCGACAACTATCTGATTACTCCCAAGGTCGAAGGAGCCAAACGTGTCAAGTATTGGGTAAGTACGCAGGATGCCAATTGGGCAGCGGAACATTACGCGGTGATGGCTTCGACAACGGGGACTGCTGTTGAAGACTTCGTCATATTGTTCGAAGAAACCATGACTGCGAAGCCGACCGGCGCATGGTATGAAAGAACCATCAACTTACCTGAAGGGACTAAGTACATCGCATGGCGGCATTACAACTGTACCGATATATATTTCTTGAAGTTGGACGATATCACTGTATTCGGGACTCCTGCATCAGAGCCCGAACCTGTTACCGATTTCGTTGTCTCGCTTATTGAGAATAACAAGGGACGCTTGAAATGGAATTATCCTAACGGCTACGAACCCGATAAGACTGATGATAAAGACCGGTTGCAGCTTGCCGGCTACAAAATCTATGCAAACGGCTCGCTCCTTGTTCACATACAAGACCCGACTGTTTTGGAGTATATCGATGAGACTTATTCTTCACGAGACGATCAGGTGGAAGTAGAATATTGTGTCACTGCCGTTTATAGTGACAATATCGAGTCCCAATCGGTTTGCGATAAGCTGATTTATGATTCTCAATCGGACATTATCTTATATGAAGGCTTTGAGGCCGGAAGTATTCCTGAAGGCTGGTTGTTGATTGATGCTGATGGCGACAATGTTAATTGGGACTATTATCCTTGGACTATGTATGGACATGACAGTGAGAAGTGTATTGCATCCCCTTCGTACTTACCGATGATTGGCGTTTTAACTCCGGACAACTATTTGGTTACACCCAGACTCGAAGGAGCCAAGCTTGTCAAGTATTGGGTAAGTGCGCGAGATGCTGTTTATTCGGCTGAGCATTATGCTGTGATGGTTTCTTCTACGGGAACTGCTGTTGAGGATTTTGTCCTCTTGTTCGAAGAGACAATGACCGCTAAGGCTAACGGTGCATGGTATGAGCGAACTATTACATTACCTGCAGGAACAAAATATATTGCCTGGCGGCATTATGATTGCACCGATATGTTTTTCTTGCTCTTGGATGACATTACGGTTTATCGTTCTACTGAGCCTGTTCCCGAGCCTGTTACTGATTTCGTTGTCTCGCTTATTGAGAATAACAAGGGACGCTTGAAATGGAANTTGGATGACATTACGGTTTATCGTTCTACTGAGCCTGTTCCCGAGCCTGTTACTGATTTCGTTGTCTCGCTTATTGAGAATAACAAGGGACGCTTGAAATGGAATTATCCTAACGGCTACGAACCCGATAGGACTGATGATAAAGACCGATTGCAGCTTGCCGGTTACAATATCTATGCAAACGGCTCGCTCCTTGTTCACATACAAGACCCGACTGTTTTGGAGTATATCGATGAGACNAAAGACCGATTGCAGCTTGCCGGTTACAATATCTATGCAAACGGCTCGCTCCTTGTTCACATACAAGACCCGACTGTTTTGGAGTATATCGATGAGACATATTCTTCACGAGACGATCAGGTGGAAGTGGAATATTGTGTCACTGCCGTTTATAATGACAATATCGAGTCCCAATCGGTTTGCGATAAGCTGATTTATGATTCTCAATCGGACATTATCCTATATGAAGGCTTTGAGGCCGGAAGTATTCCTGAAGGTTGGTCGCTCATTGATGCAGATGGAGACACGTGGAATTGGGATTTTGTTCATTGGACTATTCCAGGACATAATAGTAGCAAATGCATATCCTCAGCATCATATTTACCGATGATTGGTGTTTTAACTCCGGACAACTATTTGGTTACACCCAGACTCGAAGGAGCCAAGCTTGTCAAGTATTGGGTCTGTGCCCAAGATGCGGATTGGGCAGCGGAACATTATGCGGTGATGGTTTCGACAACGGGGACTGCTGTCGAAGATTTCGTTATGTTGTTTGAAGAAACGATGACCGCGAAAGTGGCCGGTGCATGGTATCAGAGAACGATCAACCTGCCTGCAGGGACTAAATATATCGCATGGCGGCATTACAATTGCACGGATATGTTTTTCTTGAAATTGGATGACATTACGGTTTATCGTTCTACTGAGCCTGTTCCCGAGCCTGTTACTGATTTCGTTGTCTCGCTTATTGAGAATAACAAGGGACGCTTGAAATGGAANAAAGACCGATTGCAGCTTGCCGGTTACAATATCTATGCAAACGGCTCGCTCCTTGTTCACATACAAGACCCGACTGTTTTGGAGTATATCGATGAGACTTATTCTTCACGAGACGATCAGGTGGAAGTGGAGTATTGTGTCACTGCCGTTTATAGTGACAATATCGAGTCCCAATCGGTTTGCGATAAGCTGAACTATACTGTCACATCCTTGGATAATATTCAATCTGATAGAAGCTTGAAAATATATCCTAATCCGGCATCGCATGTCTTAAGGATAGAGGGATTGAGTCGTAACAAGTCAACAATCGAGTTGTATAATGCGCTGGGAATTTGCGTATTAAGGGAAGAGACCCATTCGGAGAAAACGGAAATCGATGTTTCACGTCTCAATGACGGAGTCTACTTGATTAAAGTAGTCGGTGGAAATAAAACAACAACCGAAAAGGTAGAGATAAAGAGGCCGTGAGCTTCCTTGGGTAAGACTTATTTTTCAGCACACCCAAAGCGGTAGTTTCTGAGAAAAGTACCGGGAGATACAGAAAGAGAATTTTTTGTCGATTGGGGGGAGGAGATGTTTGCCTGTTTGGCAATCTCTTCCCCTTTCTTCAAAATGCACTTATGTCGGACAGATATTTCGGTTGTTCAATTTGGGCATTTCACTACGACCGTTCCTTCGGAATGGGCGAGCGACTGAAGGGTAAGAAACAGTAAGAGAGATGATGCTTACTCGAAGCGGCGCGATATATCTGCCTCATCGATGATACTGACGATGAGCTTGCCGTCCGGCGTATAGGTGGAATCATTGGAAGCAAAAAGCTCGGCCAAGAGATCGCTGGCCTCTTCTGCTGTCGGTGTCTTGCCACGAGGGATGGCTTGATACTCGGCTATTTTGGTGGCAATAAGTTCGAGCATTTGTTCATGTGACGATCTGCCATCTTCGAGCGTGATGTGGATGACATCCCGCACGACATCTGCCGCGCAGTCTATGATTTGTACGGGTGCTGCCAGTAGCGAATAGGAAGAGGCACCGAGGGGCGACAAATCGAACCCGACAGATTGGAGTTCGTCCACAGCTGCCTTCACGGCAGCAGCATCCGACGGATTGAATTCGAGGAGTTCGGGGAAGAGGAGTTGCTGCTGTTCGATATGGCGTGTCGATTCGTCAGCGAGGAAGCGATCGTAAAGAATACGCTTGTGGGCGCGATGATAATCGACCAGAGCCAAACCCCGACTCAGAGTAGTCACCAGATAACGGCCGCGATGGACATAGCAGAGCATATCGGTGGAGGGAGTCGCAGATACGGCCGAAGGGGTAAAATCGGTCGAGGCGAACAGCTCTTCCGATCGGATCGGTGGTTCTGTCATCTTCTCGGCATCTCGCTTGGCTTCGAACTGCTTGAAGAGTTCGTTCCAGCCCATATCGGGCGATTGGCGTCGCGAACTGCGGATAGGCTCCGTCAGTCCGGTTTCTTTGAATGGATTATACGATGGATCCAGATCTACGGGCGGACGGGCGATGTTTTTCCCGGGGCCTTGATAGGCCGGGATGTCGATCAGTTCTTTGCGGTCGAAGTCAATGGCCGGTACTGCATTACTGGAGCTGAGTGCTTCACGAATGACCACACCGATGAGTTTGAAGATAGCTTGTTCGTCGGAGAACTTGATTTCGGTCTTGGTCGGGTGGATATTGACATCGATCTGGGAGGGTTCAAGATCGAAATATAGGAAGTAATTGGGCATTGTTCCCTGAGGGATAATCGCCTCATAGGCAGCCATCACGGCTTTGTGGAAGTAGGGATGACGCATGTAGCGTCCATTCACGAAGAAGTACTGCAGGGCACCTCGTTTGCGAGCACCATCAGGCCGCCCTACGAAGCCGGATATATTGGTTATGGGGCTTTTCATCCCGATGGGTATCAGATCTTTCTCTATTCTCTTTCCGAATACATCGAGGATTCTTTTCTTCAGAGGAGAGGGGGGGAGATCCTGCACCAGCTCCCCCGAATGGTAGATAGAGAAAGCAACTTGCGGATTGACCAAAGCCACCCGTTCGTATTCGGTCAGGATGTGCCGAAATTCCGTTTCATTCGATTTGAGAAACTTTCGACGTGCGGGTACGTTGTAGAAGAGATTTTTTACGCAAAGAATACAGCCCTGCGGTGAGGTGACAGTAGCCACTTCGTCTACTTCGGAGCCATTGATGGTAAGGCGTGTACCCAGCTCATCCTCAGCCCTTCGGGTTAGGAGTTCCACTTGTGCAACAGCTGCAATCGAAGCCAGGGCTTCACCTCGAAAGCCCATCGTCCGAAGGCTGAACAGATCCTGAAAAGAAGCTATCTTGGAAGTGGCATGTCGTTCGAAAGCCATTCGGGCATCGCTTTGGCTCATACCCTTGCCGTTGTCGGTGACGCGTATCAGCTCGCGACCGGCCTCCCTGACATCCAGCCTGATGATGGAAGCACCGGCATCCAAAGCATTTTCCAATAGCTCCTTGACGACGGAGGCCGGACGTTGGATTACTTCGCCGGCAGCAATTTGATTGGCGATACTGTCCGGCAGGAGGCGTATGACGTCGCTCATAGGATAACCTTAAAAACCAGCCACGATAGCAAGCAAACGGCTACGAGCAAAGCCAACGTGCGGAGTGTTCGTCCCGAGCGAGTGGATTGTGTCTCGCCTTGTAGCTGTCGCTCTTTCAGATGTTGGGTGCCTTCTACAAAGGTTCCGCGTATACGAGGGTGATAGCCGGAGTAGTCGCGTGATGAAGACTGTCCGTCTTGCTCTGCTTGCTCTTGTTCGACTTCGCGTCTGATGCGTTCGATACGTTTCTCCAACTCATCGCGTCGCTGATCGTAATAGATGGGTTTGTGGTCAAAAGACCGAGGCTTGCGCTGTTTGTAGAATGATCCTAATCCCATAGTTGTTCTCTATTAAAGATGAGTGGAGTGAAGAAAAGGTCGAAGAAGTCTTCCTCTTTGCTGTCCGTAGTAGGTCGGGCAATATAGGGAGAGAGCATGTTTGTAGGATTGGCGACTTCTTTGTTGTCCGAAGAAGTCGGAGGAATAGAGTCAGTCTGTAGAGCAGCAACAGTCAATGAGTCTTTTCTCTCCTCTTCTGCCAAAGCTCTATAAGCACGAAGAGCTGCCAAAGCACCGCTAAAGCGTCGCAGATCGGACAGCGATCGATGTACCTGCAAGACAGAATCAGGCTGCCTGCGGAAAAGATCCTTCTCGGATTTCGGTCTGATAGTCTCTTCCCAACGGAAGGATGCCAAGCGTTGAAGGTCGGGTGTAAGCATTTTGATCGGGTAGCCTTTGCCCGATGCTACGCCTTGCAAGAGCACTTTCTTGAGTTGGCCTTCTTCGAAATCAGCAATTATAGAGGGGGATTCGATCCGATTCATCAGATACCAGCGTTTCGATCGTTTGTGCTGTTCGTATTGGATGACTTCGGCATTGCCATGTACCTGTATCTGGCGTACAAGGCTGTCCTGCATATAGGCTCTGATACGTCTACCGGCCAGCTGGTCGTACATGATGGAATCTATCCTCCGTACGGCAAGAGCCTTGGTAAGGACATCGACATAGTCCAGACTGTCATTGCGGAATTTGAACCGAATCGTATCGCCACTTAACTGGGAGCCTTCATTCCACATAATGGGGTTGTCATAGAGGTAGAGCAGCGAATCGCGAGAGTCGTACTGCATAGAGTCGGCAATAGCTTGGACATCGGTTCGATAGACCCGTACATGTCTGTATCCGCGTGCTATCCGCCTATCTTCGGGCACGCGGCGCTGGGTGATCATTTCAAGCGTGTCGGCCGCAGCCCATAAAGTGTCGGGTTTGGAAAAGTCGATCATATAAGATCGTTCGGTCGCGAAGGCATAGTCTTTCTTCTCATCGTAATAGCCGTATTCGCCGTAAAGAGAAGAACGGTTCACCGTATCGGTCAGGATCATATTGCCGAAGGCTTCGCCAAAGCCGGTACGACGGTCATAAAAGATCGAGTCCCCAGTCAATTGCTTGGCACCGTTAGAAGAATAAACAATGGAGCGATCCAGCAAAATGCCCACATCAGTATTTGAATCGTATACTCCTCGCGTGGAAACGATATAGCCGGAATCCGACCTCATTTTCGTAGGCCCCAGAATGTGACTGATTTTGGTATCTGTATTATAATGAAGTTCTTCCGTGTCCATGGTATAATCCTTATTTTCTAAATGGACATTATCTCGGAAGATGGCATCGGATGTGGCGGGAGAGTATTCTCCGTAGCTGGAGGTCAGCGTATTGAGGGAGTCGACTATGCTACCACCTTCGAAATAGTAGCCCAGGTTCATGACCCGATCATAATCCAAACTATCCGTAAAGAGAGTAGCCGAACGATTTTCCAGTCGTACTTCATGACGAAGACGAGCGTATTTGATATTCCCATCGTAATGGAGGTAGCGAGCGAACATGGATACGGTATCGCCCTGCTGCATAGAGACCTGGCCGAATGCTTCGAAAGTGTTCTCTTTCTGATTAAGATGAGCACTGTCGCAACGCATCACAGCTCCTTCATGCTTGATCACGACATTGCCAAGCAGACGCTGTATATCGGGGTTGTAAAGTCTGTCGTAACGGAGTTCATCGGCATGTTCGAGGATGACATGCGCTTTCCCCTTACTCCCTTTGGGAGGGGGACCTTGGAGGGATGCAAGGGCAGAAAAAGAAAGAGTGACGATCAGAATTATCGCCCCTAATTGTCGGCTGCTGAGCCGAGACGCGCGTTTTTCTCCCTTTCTCATTTATTTGTCTTCGATGCGGAAAGAAGATCTCTCTTCCCAAAGAGATTTTCTTCCCGACCGAATTATTGTCTGTCTTCAAGCCAGCCCGGATAGCGGAACTGACAGTTGCGGTAGGCCGGTTCGATGTGGATATAAGTCTCTTTCTGTTTCTTTTTTATCCATGCATCGATGACGCCTTCTTTCTTTTTGTTCAGGGCTAAGGCCTTGATCGTTTGAAAATCCGAGTTCATATTGGCACGGTGTCCCTCGATCAGGTTTTTGACCTTCACGATGACAACCTCTTCATTGCCTTTGTCCGTTTTGAGGATAAAGGGCTTGGAGACTTCACCGGGCTTCATGTTGTAGACAACTCGGCTGATATCCTGTGGTAGCTCTTCGTACTTGAAGCGGGAGGAGCTATAGAAATCGCTCTGCTGGATCTTATTGACCATAAGTCCCTGATTATTGCGCGTGTCGTTATCCTCGGAGTATTGGGCTACGGCCTTCTCAAAGGTCAGCTTATTTTCTTTTATCAGGGAGTATAAGCTATCCAGCTTGTTTGTCGTTTCCGTCAAGGCTGCATTAGATACTTTGGGTTTGAGTACGATTTGTCGGAAGTTGATCACATCGCCTCGTTTCTCTATGAGCTGAACGATATGATAGCCATCGTCGGTTTTGATGATCGGGGAAACACGCTTCGTATCGGTGAGTGAAAAAACCACACGTGCAAACTCTGCGTCGAGCGAAGCCTTGCTGACAAAGCCGTATTCACCGCCTTGTAAAGAAGTCTTGGAATCTTCGGAGTACAAACGAGCCAGCGTGGTGAAATCGCGTCGTCCTTCATTGATCTCATCCGAAAATTCCCGTAGCCTCTTTTTGATAGCGTCCGTTTCGTGCAGTGAAATCACGGGCTTGATGGTCAGTAGCTGTACCTCCACCGTAGTAGGAATATAAGGCAAACTATCCTGCGGAAGTGAAGCAAAGTATTGACGAATTTCAGAAGGGGTCACCTTGACGTTTTCATCGATTTTTCTTCGCATCATGCGAACGATCTCCCCGTTCCGGACTTCTACACGCTGTTCTTCGCGTATCTGCGTGTACTTCCGATTGAAGTATTCTTCCATCTTTTCTTTGGACCCGAACTGCTGGATATAATCGGCCAAATACATATCCACATAGCGGTTTACATCCGCCTCATTGACTTCGATACTGTCTATCTTGGCTTGATTGAGAAAAAGCTTTTGGACGGCAATCTGCTCAGGGATATAGCAGTCCGCATCCCCCTCAAGAGGACGTCCCGAACTAAGCAAGAAACGCTTGGTTGCCTCTATGTCTGAGCGCAGAATCGGCTCGTCTCCGACCATCCATACGACTTCGTCGATCACGTTCTTCTGTGCTATGGAGGAGGGGAGTGCCCAGTAGAGCAGCGACAACATGATTATGCAGATACGCATTCCATTCTTTTTCATCTTTCGTACCGTATTATAGCATCACAAACCGATGCATTAGTTTGCCATTTCGGATAAGAATTTGATCCGCACCAAACGAATCTCTTCTTCAGAATAGTCCTTGCCGAGTTCTTGCATAGCCTCCTCCAAAGAGTCTGTGGTGGATTCTTTGAAGTACTCGAATATATCTTCCAAATGATCCTCATCCATGACCTCTTTGATGAAGTAGTCGATATTGATTCGAGTGCCGGAGTAGACTATGGTCTCGACCTCTGACAGCAATTCGGAAAAATCCAGTCCATGGCTCACAGCTATATCATCTAGTGCGACCTTGCGATCGATTTGCTGAACGATGGAGACCTTCATCTTCGATTTGTTGGCGAGTGTACGTACACGCATGTCCTCTGGACGTTCAATCTCGTTTTCCTCTACGTGACGACGGATCAGCTCGAGGAATTCCTTCCCATAACGAGTAGCCTTACCGGCACCTACACCGGGGATATTCTGCAGCTCTTCGATCGTAACGGGATAGAACGTAGCCATAGCCTCCAATGAGGGATCTTGAAAGATAACGTAGGGAGGCAGTTTGAGAGATGCACCCAACTTCTTCCTCAGGTCTTTCATCATAGCGAACAGAACCGGATCCATGGCACCACCGGAACCACGTCCTCCCGCCTTGGGAGAATCTTCATCCTCGTCCTCTTCGTTCTCGTCGACTATCTTGAAAGAAACGGGCTTGTTGGCAAATTTCTTGCCTTTGGCTGTCACTTTCAGCAATCCGTAGTTTTCGATGTCTCGATTCAAATAGCCTGAAAGGAGTGCCTGTCTGATAACTGCAGTCCATGTTGTCTCCGTTTCGTCGCTTCCAATACCGAAAACTTCTAAATCTTGATGCCCGAAAGACTCTATATCGGGAGTCAATTCGCCCATCAATACATTAATTACATACTCCGTTTTGAACTGTTCCTTCAGAGCAGAAACCGTTTCCAAAACGTTTAACAATAGTTCCTTTGCTTCCACTTGCTTATACGTACTCGTACAATTATCACATGCACCACAGTTTTCCTGGGTATAGTCCTCTCCGAAATAATGGAGAAGCAGCTTGCGCCTACAGACTCTACTCTCAGCAAATGCTGCGGTCTCGGCCAGTAGCTGGCGCCCGATCTCCTGCTCGGAAATGGGCTTGCCCTGCATGAATTTCTCTAATCGTTGCAGGTCTTTGGGACGATAGAACGCGATACATTCGCCTTCTCCTCCGTCTCGGCCGGCACGTCCCGTCTCCTGATAATACCCTTCCAAACTCTTGGGCATATCATAGTGGATGACGTAGCGAACATCCGGCTTGTCGATGCCCATTCCAAAAGCAATGGTAGCGACGATCACACTTATCTCTTCGTTCAGAAAAGCGTCCTGATTGGTCGCTCGCTCTGTGGCGTCAAGTCCGGCATGATATGGAAGAGCTTTGATCCCATTGGCCTGCAAAACCTGGGCAAAAGTAGTTACTTTATTTCGACTCATGCAATAGACAATACCGCTCTTTCCCGGCTGGGATAAGATGTATTTGACTACGTCACGATCTACATCCTGTGTTTTAGGACGTATATGATAAAAAAGATTGGGACGATTGAAAGACGATTTGAATACATCGGCATCCATCATTCCGAGACTCTTTTGAATATCATGCTGCACTTTCGGGGTAGCCGTAGCTGTCAAAGCTATGATCGATCGGGGTCCTATTTCATTGATGATAGGGCGAATCCGTCTGTATTCGGGTCTGAAGTCATGCCCCCATTCGGATATACAGTGAGCTTCGTCTATAGCGTAAAACGAAATGTCTATTTCGCGCAGAAAAGCAATGTTTTCTTCTTTTGTCAAAGATTCGGGAGCAACGTACAACAGCTTGGTAAGTCCATCGCGTACATCGTTCTTGACACGCTCGAGCTGTGTCTTATTCAAAGACGAATTCATGAAGTGAGCCACACCGTCCTTAGCACTGAAACTACGCATGGCATCCACCTGATTCTTCATCAGAGCGATAAGGGGGGAGACTACGATGGCCGTGCCGGTCATGAGCATGGCCGGCAACTGGTAGCATAGGGATTTTCCGCCTCCTGTGGGCATCAGCACAAAAGTGTTCTGTTCGGCTAATACATTTCTGATGATAGCCTCCTGATTGCCCTTGAATCGGTCAAATCCAAAATACTGCTGTAATTTTTCGGCCAGAACAATGTCCATAATACAACACTTGATAGGTGTGTCACACTACACTCCGGGTAGCAACTCCTTGGGGTTGGATTCTCTTGGGGTCACTTATTGATCCTGTAGCAAATCGTCGATATTCAAATGAGCCTCGGCATAGGCTTTGTCCACGACCAAAGTCTTCTTTTTACCTGATGGCATCGTGAACATCGCATCCATCATGATCGTCTCTACGATAGAGCGTAGTCCACGTGCACCCAATTTGAATTCGATAGCTTTGTCAACGACAAAGTCAAGCATATCAGACGTAAAAGACACCTTGATACCATCCATGGCAAATAGTTTTTCGTATTGCTTGGTGATAGCATTCTTCGGCTCCGTCATGATGTTTCTAAGAGCATCCCGATCCAACGGCTCCAAATGGGTCAGAATAGGTAGACGACCGATGATTTCAGGGATCAGCCCAAAGGACTTCAAATCCTGCGGACGAATATAGCGAAGCATATTCTCACGATCGATATGCCTGTTCTGCAGTCCGGCAGTATATCCTACCACGCGAGTATTGAGTCGCTGAGCAATTTTCTTCTCTATCCCATCGAAAGCTCCTGCACAAACGAAGAGAATATGTCTCGTGTCCACGGGAATCATCTTTTGCTCCGGATGTTTGCGACCGCCTTGAGGCGGAACATTCACGATCGAACCTTCCAGTAGCTTCAGTAGCCCCTGTTGTACACCTTCCCCACTGACATCGCGCGTGATAGAAGGATTGTCGCTCTTACGGGCTATCTTGTCTATCTCATCGATAAAGACAATCCCCTTCTCAGCTTGTTTGACATCGTAGTCCGCAGCCTGCAAAAGTCTGGTGAGAATACTCTCAATGTCTTCTCCCACATAGCCGGCTTCGGTCAGTACTGTAGCGTCGACTACAGCAAAAGGGACATGGAGCATTTTGGCTATCGTGCGAGCCAAGAGTGTCTTGCCGGTTCCCGTGGGGCCGACCATAATAATATTGCTTTTCTCAATCTCTACTCCATCGCTGTCTTCTTGCTGGAGCAATCGTTTGTAATGATTGTATACAGCGACAGAGAGAAAACGTTTGGCATCATCCTGCCCGATAACATACGAATCGAGAAATTCTTTGATTTCTATAGGTCGAGGCAAATCCTCTCTCTTCAGATCGCTCGCCTTTTCCGAATTGAATTTTTGTAGTGCTTCCCGAACTACCTCTCCGGCACGGAGGGCGCATTCATCGCAGATGTGACCATTGGCGCCTTCCAGCATCAGATTCACCTGCGTCCTCGGCATGCCACAAAAACTACAGTATTCTTCGTCCTTTTTCTTTGCCATGAGATATATAGTCTCCTTGCGATAAGAGGGCTACTTCCGATTCTTTTCGAGGATTTTATCTATCATCCCGTACTCCAATGCTTCGGGGGCTGTCATCCAATAGTCCCGGTCACTGTCTTTCTCGACCTGTTCGACGGGCTTTCCACTGTGAGAAGAGATAATGGTGTAAAGCTCTTTCTTGACGCGCAGAATCTCGCGAGCTGCGATCTCCAAATCGCTGGCCTGACCCTGCATACCGCCAAGCGGCTGGTGTATCATCACGCGGGAATGGGGCAAAGCAAAGCGTTTGCCTTTCGTTCCTGCTACGAGCAGCACTGATGCCATAGAAGCAGCCATACCCGTACAGATAGTAGCCACATCGCACCCTATATATTGCATCGTATCGTATATGCCATAGCCGGCATAAACAGATCCACCGGGTGAATTCAGATAGATGGAAATATCCTTACCTGGGTCGGCACTATCGAGATAAAGAAGCTGTGCTTGAATGACATTGGCCGTGTAATCGTCGATCTGAGTGCCAAGGAAGATGATCCGATCCATCATGAGACGTGAGAACACATCCATTTGTGCAACGTTCAACTGGCGTTCTTCGATAATGGTCGGAGAGATGTAGCTGCTTTGGATTCTGGTATAGTCGTCCAAAGCCTGTGCGTTCAACCCGATATGTCGGGTTGCGTATTTTTTGAATTCGTTCATTGTCTTTCTGTGATCATATTTTTTTTCGCCCGCCAAATGGGCAAAAGCAATCGTTACGCATAAAAACAAAAGTAACTATTTTCCGACTTTCTCCCAAACATAAAAAGAGCCATTTGCACATTGCATATTACGGTGTCGATTGCAGGGGGGTGATATTTAGAATGAAAACCTCAAAGAGCCTTCTCAAGTTCGGTTGTTTGTCTTTTTTCGTGTGCTAGGTTCATTAGAAATTACGTGCCAAAAAAACTTTTCAACAACGAAGAAGTGTTTGGAATGATTCCAAATAAGCAGTCGTAAGGAAGTGGGTTTTGATGTGAAAAAGATGAGAAAGCGAATTTTCTACGGCTGGAAACTGCTTTTAGAGAAGTCGGATAATGATTTGTATATCAATCATTTTCGATTTATATACAGATGGTTTTCGATTTATATATAAATCGTTTTCGATAAATATATAGATCGTAAGTCATTTATATATAGATCGTAGGCTCAAAAAGGCCTTTTCGGAGAGGGATAAAACGAAGACACCCGCCGAGTTCCTTGTAGAACTCGGCGGGTGCCATGTATGTTTTGGGAGGGTTATAGAGAGTGCTATTCCTCTTTATTCGTCATGGGAACATCCTTTTTTGGAGTGGATAACACCGGGACATGTACGGGGTAGATCAGGCCTGATAGATTAGGCGATGTATGTATGAGGGATGTGTGCATATTCATTGTCGTTCAGTCGTCAAGTAGTTTGTCAATATCTTTCTATGTCAATCCGATAAGCAGTTCCGGAGGAGAACTTCACGCTCTCCATCGTTGCCATGTCAGTGGGCAAATGTAGCAAAAACTGCGAACCGAGGGAATCGAAACTCGCATTGGGGACAGGGCAACCGCAAAAATTTCGAGAAAATACAAGTTGCTAATTTTCAGATAATTGCATTTTGGAGGTTATACTCAAAGATAAAGAATACACTCAAAAATATGACTGATAATCAGGTGCTTACATTTTGATGCGGTTGCCCTTCTAAAAAGTCAATTGCATATTCCACTTAGTTGATAGTTTCAGGATGGGATGTTCCCAAAAGGAGATTGTTGCATGGGAGTTTCATTGAGCTCTTTTGCTGCAGAGCTGATTCTTAGTGTCTTCGGGAAAGGTCAAACCTTCGGTATATGGACACAGCAAGCAAACAGAAATTTCATCAAGTTTCCATTAGAGAAGTACTCCTTTCCTCGTCAAATCAATGCTTGTGCCGATAGGCGAGAAATAAGGAATGATTGTCGGCTGTTTCTTGCTTCTTGCACGATGCAGGACGCGATTGTCAGCTGATTCTTGCTCCCTGCATGATGCAGGACGCGATTGTCGGCTGATTCTTGCTTCCTGCACGATGCAGGACGCGATTGTCAGTTGATTCTTGCTTCCTGCACGATGCAGGACGCGATTGTCAACTGATTCTTGCTCCCNATTCTTGCTTCCTGCACGATGCAGGACGCGATTGTCAGTTGATTCTTGCTTCCTGCACGATGCAGGACGCGATTGTCAACTGATTCTTGCTCCCTGCACGATGCAGGACGCGATTGTCAGCTGACTCTGCTCCCATCAATACGCTAACTATCAGCTGTTTGCAACTATTTTATAGGACTTTCATTGAAGTCTTTTGCCGCAGAGCTGATTCTTAAGTGTTTTTCAGATTACTTGAGGTTTGCAGAGAGATCGCATGAAGCTCTCCTTTCTTCGTCAAATCAATGCATGTATCTGTCNGTTTTTCAGATTACTTGAGGTTTGCAGAGAGATCGCATGAAGCTCTCCTTTCTTCGTCAAATCAATGCATGTATCTGTCTTGATCGATATGAGGGGGGAAGGGTTATTGTATAACGGTCTCAAAAGGTGCCTTTCCGGATCAAAGTCCAAATAAAAACCTTGCAGGTCTAACTTCTGCAAGGTTTTTTTGTTTTGTTACGAAAGCTCGGATTTCGGAGCGATGTCCTATCGAGCTTCGGCGATTAAAAATGAGTGGAGAGCGTGGCCATGGCCGTAAGCATCTTATTGCCGTGATCGTACATTACAGCAGCACCTGCCCCCACGTTTTTATGAATTTGATATTCGTAGGCTACACGCGCTCCGTAACCGATGTAGGTATTCGAATTGGTGTAGATACTGACTTTGGCTCCTTTGTCTCCATAGATGAAATGGATATTGTGCTTATTGGACAGACCGGCTTGTACTGCCAGAAACAAATTGTGCCGGCTATTCTGCCAAAACAGATGGAGAGGATTGACTCCGACGACGATCATATAGCAGTTGGCACTGCCTGCATCGAAGAATGACCACTTCTCATTCGGAGAAGACATATTTACCTGAAAAGATCCATCACCCTCGTTCGACGCAAAGGAATCTGCATTGTTGGCTGTTTGACGTGTGGAGTTGTACATGGACAGACCCACTTCCAGAAAGCTCCCCATACGCTTTCCCAAATAGAAACCATAGGTGAATCCTCCCGGGATGTTCTCCGTATCGGAGTATCCTGCTCCGACCTGCAATGACCATGGCCTGATAACGTCTTGTGCAGCCAATCGGCCTGCAATTCCATACAATAATACAACGAGAAGCAGTAGCATTCTTTTCATACTCTTTCTTTTTTAGTTATTTAATTGTGTCGATTATCTCCTCTAAATGTAAAACAGTCACAAAAATATAATGAATAGATGAGAAATGGATTGCCGTTTCGGAATTAGCTGTATTGAGGTGTATAAATACCAAGACGGAAGCTCCGGGTCATAGACTTTTCGTTTGAGCTAAGGAGTACTATCTTTGGACGCTGAAATAAAAAGGATTTCGTGAAAAATGAATAAAGCAAGCAAATTGATTATACTCTTGCTCCTGCTGGGCTGTTCGGCATCCGCACAGAAGCTCAGTAGCAGTATGAAAGAGGCCCTGCGTAAGCTGGAAACGGCTGTGTATGCCATCAGCAACCTGTATGTGGACAGTGTGGACAACAACAAACTGGCAGAATATGCCATTCGAGGGGTCTTGAGCGAATTGGATCCTCACTCTGTTTATTCCGATGCGGAGGAAACAAAGAGCGAACTGGAGCCTCTGAATGCAGGATTCGACGGTATAGGTGTGCAGTTCAATATGCTCACGGATACGGTCTATGTGGTACAGGTGATTGCCGGAGGTCCTTCGGAAAAGGCCGGATTGTTGGCCGGTGATCGTATCGTGTCGGTGAATGATACGGTCATTGCGGGTGTCAAGATGAAGACCAATGACGTGATGAAACGCCTGCGCGGTCCACGAGGAAGCAAGGTAAAACTCGGCGTATGGCGAGGGAACGACAGGCTCAGCATCACGGTGAAGCGAGGTCTGATCCCCGTTCATAGTCGTGAGGCTTGCTATATGGTCGACGAACGTACGGGATATATCAGGCTGAGTAGATTCTCCCGCACCACTTACAAAGAGTTTGCCGAGGGGATCACCCTGTTGCGGGGGCGCGGCATGCAGCAGCTGGTACTCGACCTGCGATTCAATGGCGGCGGCATTCTCGATCAGGCTGTGGATATGGCCGGCGCTTTCTTGCCCGAAGGGAGTACAGTGCTGACCGTCAGGAACAATCGTATGCCACGGATCAGCGAACGCATGGAGGCTACGAGCAATAACCTCCTGCCGAAGGACTTGCCTTTGGTCGTCCTTGTCAATGAGTTTTCGGCCTCAGCCAGTGAGATATTGGCCGGGGCTATACAAGATTGGGACAGGGGCGTCGTTATCGGACGGCGCACCTTCGGCAAAGGACTCGTGCAGCGTCCGCTGCCTTTGCAGGACGGCTCGATGATTCGGCTCACTATAGCCCGATATTACACACCTTCGGGACGTAGCATCCAGAAACCTTATGCAAAAGGGAATTTCAAAGCATACGAACAGGAATTGATCGGTCGCTTCAAACACGGTGAATCCATCCATAGCGACAGCATCCGTTTCCCCGATTCGCTTCGCTACAAGACTCTCGTCACGGGGCGTACCGTTTATGGAGGGGGAGGCATTATGCCGGATCTTTTCATCCCAACGGATACAGCCTTGTTCAACAGGCTGCATCGCGAGCTACTGAATAAGGGTATCTTCAATCGGGCTGTGCTCAAGTATGTGGATACGCATCGTCAGAAACTGCGCCAACGCTTCCCCGACAGACAGTCATACGCCACGTTTAGCGTTCCCGAAGAGCTGACCGAAAGCCTGAAAACATTTGCCGAAGCTGAGAAAATCACATGGAGCACCGAACTTTTTGCTGAAGCCGAAGAGCTTATCAAGCATCAGCTCCATGCCTATATCGCACGTGATATTCTGGGGGAGGACGACTTCTTCTATTTCTTCAATCGCATGGATAAGGAATATATAAAAGCACTCGATCTCCTCAATGATCCCGACGAATACAAACGACTCCTCGGAAAGTAATTTGGTACCGGAAAGATACCAAACAACCGTTCGGTTACGTTAGCTTTGTATAGGATTATGAAAGAGATAAGTAGATTGATAGCTGTCATATTACTCGCAGCGGGTTTCGTACTTGCCAGTGGTAGCTGTTCGGATGATTTCGACAAATATGCCGAGTCTCCGGAAGATCGTGCCGAATTTTCTGCCGATACCATCAAGTTCGATACCCTTTTCAGCCGAGTCAGTTCTTCCACTCGGACATTCATGGTGTACAACCGGCTCAATCGTTCGCTACGTCTGAGCGAAGTGGAGCTGGTGGGAGGCAAAAGCCGTGGCTACCGTGTGAATGTGGACGGACATGTAGGCACCAAGTTTTCCGATCTGACTATCCTTCCGAAGGATAGTATGTTCATCTTCGTCGAAGCCACTTTCCCTGAAGGGGAGAGCGATGATCCGGTCGAGGTCAAAGACTCTCTCCGTTTCCTTATCAATGGACGTACGGACTATGTCCTGTTGCAGGGTTTTCGTCAGAATGTAGACGAAGTAACCGCTTTGGTTATCGATCGGGATACGATATTCGGAGCACATCGTCCCACCTTGCTCCGCGATAGTCTTGTTGTTCAGCAGGGGGCTACCCTTACTTTGCCTGCCGGATGCCGTCTGCTGATGGCCAATAAAGCCCATATCAAGGTGCGTGGTCGCCTAATGGCGGAGGGCAATTCGGACAAGCGAGTGATGATAGAGAATCTGCGCCACGATCACCTCGTGCAGGATGTTCCTTATACCCTTGTCCCCGGACAGTGGGGTGGTATCCTTTTTTCTGAAGAAAGCAATGGCAATGAGCTCCGCTATACTACCATCCGCAATGGCCGGTGGGGAATCATCGCCGAAGGAGGCAAGGATGTCACCACTCCTAAGCTGCTCTTGGAGGGCTGTATGGTGACGAATATGAAAGGGGCAGGCTTGGCTGCTTCAGGTGGTTATATCCGTATTCTGAACAGTGAGATCAGCAATACCCTCGGCTATACCGTAGCCCTCTTCGGGAGTGTATGCGAATTGACTCAAAGCACTGTTTGCAATTTCTATAGATGGGACAACCGCCAAGGGGAAGCCTTGCGCTACGTGACGGCATTCGCTCCCGATGTGGCCGGTGGGTCGTATATCCCCTCGTCGGACAGCCGATTGGTTTTGTCCAACAGTATTGTCGATGGCAGTCGGTCTGTAGTCAAACAGGGAGACAAAGAGAGTGGGGGAGAGATCAGCCTGTCCGATGGCTCGCAGACAGATGATGAAGCCTCCGTACTTGCACGACTAACGATGCGCAATAGCTACGTGCGTGCTCGGTCGAGCATCCTCAATGTCGGATATAATGTGATGGAAGCTGACAAGAAGAACCCCGCGGACAGTATCTATTATAGTGTAGGATATGACCTGATCAAAAAGAAACACAACTTTCGCTACGACTATCATCCTCTGCCCAAAGCTCCTTTCGTCGGAATAGCCGATCCTGCGATTATAGCACTGTTCCCCACTGATTTGAATGGGGAACCGCGTCGGACAGCTACCGTGGGGGCTTTCGAGGTAAAGCCTCGTCCATGACAGGTCGTGTACACGTTCACATAAGACAGAAAAAATATTATGAGAGAGGTGCGAATTGAAGCAGGCTGGAAAAAGGTTTTACAGGAAGAGTTTGGCAAATTTTACTTTGAAAAGCTGACGGAATTTGTACGTGAAGAATACCGGCAGAGCCCGATTTACCCTCCGGCTCGATTCATTTTCCGCGCATTTGATACTTGCCCTTTCGACCACGTCAAAGTCGTTATTCTCGGACAAGATCCCTATCACGAACCCGGACAAGCCGAAGGATTGGCCTTCTCTGTGCCGACCGGAGTCAGGATTCCTCCCAGCTTGCGCAATATCTGTGAAGAAATTCGTACCGATACCGGACAGCCGGCTCATATAGATGGAGGAAGTCTTTTGCCGTGGGTGGAGCAAGGTGTCTTATTGCTCAATGCTACCCTTACGGTTCGTGCCGGCCAAGCCGGTAGCCACCAAGGACGTGGGTGGGAGACCTTTACCGATGCGGCCATAGAAGCTTTGGCCAAACAGAGAGAACACCTCGTCTTTCTCCTCTGGGGAAGTTATGCCCGCCGAAAATCTGCCATGATCGATCCTCGTCGCCATCTCATTCTCGAAGCACCTCATCCTTCGCCCCTGTCGGCGCATCGCGGCTTTTTCGGATGCAAGCATTTCAGCCGAGCCAACTCATACCTCCGCCAGCACGGCATAGCCCCAATCGTTTGGTAGCTGTCTTTTCTTGATTGGAAAAGTGATTGGCTGGCTTTGTCCCTTCCGAGAACTACATGTAGCCGGAGTACACCCGATCGAAGAAGCACACCATAAGAAAGAAAATCTGTTTGGGGAGAAGGAATCCAAACAGGTGATAAGAGGGATATTCCGATATGCATCCGAATGAACGGAGATAAGGTTTGTCCCCTCTCTGTCAAGACCAAAAACGGTGAGAGAGGGTCAGAATATCCGCATCAGCTCGGACAAAGAGGAAATAATATGCATGGGTGCTCCTATGCTATCATCAGGTGATGTGTGTTTGTTCGGATTGTACCAGACAGAGGCAAGACCGGCATTCGCCGCCCCGACTATATCGGCTTCCCAGCTATCCCCAATCATGATGCTTTCCGTTTTCCTGGCTTTGGCTTTGACCAAAGCGAAGTCGAATATTTTTTTGTTCGGCTTGTTGATGCCTGCATCTTCGGACAAAATCACACGGTCTATATGGGGGGCCAAACCACTATTGGTCAGTTTGGCATGCTGGACTTCACGAAAACCATTGCTGAGGATATAGATATTGTAGTATCGGTGTAAGTACTCCACCGTCTCCAAAGCATGAGGACAAAGCCGCGTTTTCCGTCCCGTTATGGATAGAAATTCTGTATTCCAAGCCAGTATTTGTTCGTCGGACAGAGCGACATGTCCTGCAAAAGGTCGTCTGAATCGCTCCAAAGTAAGTGTGGGCTTGTCGATTTGTCCAAACCGATACTCAGACCAAAGTGCTTCATTGTGAGGCCAATATATGCCGAAGAAGGTTTCGAACGATTCGAAATATCTATCCCAGGCATGTGTGTGATACAGTTCTTCGAGACTGCTCTTATTGTTATGATAAGTGTCCCAAAGCGTATCGTCGAGATCGATAAAAAGATGTTTTAGCATGAAAGAAACGGAGTGAGGGCTGGATGTTGTGGCCGAGACCGAAGTGCACGAGGCCGAAAACAGATCGATTCGCCGGACGAGCGACCTTTGCCTTTAGCAGACAAGAGAAGAGGGTGTGTCCAAACTTGCGTTCCGACACACCCTCTTTATGGAAATGTCCTATATACAGGACTTCAAAGGATCCGCCCGATTAATTGGTTTGGATAACGAGTATTTTGGAGTTTTTCCAGAAAGCCTGAGGATCCTTGATACGAAGGGTGAGCATCTTATCTGTGCCGCGAATCAATTCGTATGATGACGCAGGGTGGCTGGTCAGTACATTTGCTTTCTTGGCCATCAGCGGGATCACCTTCAGGTTGCGCAAATCGGCTTTCGTGAAGTATGAATCGTTGTGTCCTTCGGTCAATACCTGACCGCGACGAACGATATTCATTTCTTTCAGGTCGCTGCTTGTCCCTATGCAATAGCGAACGGTGTTGAGATCGCGATCCTGACGAGCATTCTGTTCTGCCAAAGCTGCGTTCTCTCTCGCGCTGCTCTCAAGTTGAGCACCCTGCGAAATAACTGTGGAGTCGAGCATGCCGATGGCGATGTTCTTGCGCTCCAATTCTTCACGCAGCTGGTTTACTTCCTGAGTTTTTGCTTCGAGTTGCTGGCGAAGCTGTGCCAAAGTCTTCATCAGACGGCTGTTCTCACGTCCGCTCTTTTGGAGCTTCTCAGTCAGATCGTCGATGCTCTTGCGGTTGGCTTGGAGCTTCTCATTGATCAGTCTCATATTGTCATTGATACGATCGCGCTGGCTGGCACGAATTTCTCCGCTCAGAGGGTTGAGATTGATCATGCCTTCCATGGCAGAGATTTCTTGGAAGTTGGTCAGAATTCCACTGATAATGGAGTCCATCTCTGCCAATTCGGATTCGTGTTGGCTGTTTACTGCTGCAATAGAGTCGTACTGCATTTTCAGCTCTTTATAGGCACTGGAGTTCTTTCCACATGATACCAAGGCAAGAGTTAGCGCTGTGGCGATAAACAGTTTCTTCTTCATGTTCGTAATACTTTTATTAGCGTGACACTTTATTCATTCTTAACTTATTGCTTTCCTTCGTTTCTCCTTTTCGGGACAGCTCCACCTACGATGAGGACGAATTCTCCTCTTGGAGGGTGGTTTTCGAAGTGAGCCAGTAATTCCGCGAGTGTTCCTCGGATCACCTCTTCGTGGAGTTTGCTCAGCTCCCGGCATGCAGCAGCCGGTCGATCGAGACCGAAAGTCTCCACAAATTGGGTCAGAGTCTTGAGCACCCGATGGGGCGACTCATAAAATATCATCGTCCGGAGCTCCTCGGCCAGTTCTTTCATTCGGGTTTGGCGGCCTTTCTTGACAGGCAGAAAACCTTCGAAGACAAATCTGTCGGCAGGGAGTCCGCTTGCTACCAAAGCCGGAATCAATGCCGTAGGCCCGGGCAGACATTCTACCACTACACCCAATTCGGCACATGCTCTGACAAGCAAAAAACCGGGGTCGCTGATCCCGGGAGTCCCGGCATCGGAGATCAAAGCTATACGTTCACCTCCGGATATCCGCTCGGCCAATGCCTTGGCCGTACGATGTTCGTTGAACTTATGATGGCTCTGGAGCGGACAGTGAATGTCGTAATGGTGGAGCAGTACATTGCTGGTACGCGTGTCCTCGGCCAAAATCAGGTCTGCTTCGCGCAGTACCTTCAAGGCTCTCAAGGTAATATCCTCCAAATTGCCGATAGGAGTCGGCACGACTGTCAAACGTCCTTCCATCGCAAATCCTACGGTTCAGCTCCTTCTACGGAAGAAATCCGACACTACTTCCGCAAAGTCATTTACCGTCGGATCCTCTGCCTCCCATTGCATCCGCTGATGCAAATAGGCCATAGCTTCAGCCGCTGACGACAGCAATCCGAGATCGGCAGAGACATCTCGCATAAGCTTGTCATCGTCTTGAAACAACTCCCGTCTAAAGCGAAAAAAATCCAACGTAGAGACTATCTTCTGCAAATCGAAGCCTGCAGGAGAGGGTCTCTCCTCTTGTCTTCCCTCTTGGGGTGTTATTTCCGTTAGCCCAACGGTCTGCGTCGTTTGCTCCTTTTGCCTCGATGCTTCACGAATAAGCATGCCGTTGATACGACTCAGTCTGTCAAAAATCTCAATCGCCTCGTTTGGGGTCAATTCCGAGAGTTTCTCTCTATCACCAAAGAGGCGTTCCAAGTGCGTTAGCACATCAAAAATATCAGCGTCATGAGCTGCATTCATCAGGCTGAATCTTGAGTTAAAACATAATTGTTCGGCACAAACTTACAGAAAAAAAAACGAGAACTCCGCACTTTCACACAAATATACATACTGCAAATGTGTTCAAAAGCACACTTCTCTTGGCTGTAAACACGGCTTTTCAGGACAGAAAAAACGCTCAGATCTTTGGGCGTTATCGCCCTTTTGAATACCCTGTTTCAAATGAAAAAAGGACTGCCATTCGATATTCGGGCAGTCCTTATGTGAGGATGTCTTCCTGTTAAGCCTTATCGCTCTTGCGGGCGGATTCGAGCCTCCTCGGCTGAAAAGCTATATGGGCACTAATTGTGCATCACCAAAAGGGGAGTTCCAGCATGGAAGAGCATTCGCCGCGCCATACTTGGATTGAAGAAACGGGCGAAGAAATTCCTGCGATAGGTATTGACCACAATCATATCCACCTTTTCCTGACGAATGAATTTTTCCAAAGCGAGGGAGAAGTCTCCTTCGTCCAGCATGCTCACTTTGATCGTGGCATCGGGATAGTGATGCGCATGGTACTCCCTGATGGCTTTGAGTTGTACTTGGTTCCATTCCGGCGTACCCACCGAGATATTGAAGATGCTGTACGAAGGGTTGTTCTTGTCCAGCAGCTTCATCATGGCATCGAAGAGCACCAGATCGCGTTGGTCGAAGCTGGTAGCCACTGCTACATGCTTGGCCTGATTCAGATCGTTGAAGGGCACTTCCTCAGGAATAACCAATACCGGTACTTTACTCGAATCAATTACTTCGGCTGCAACACTTCCGATCAGATCCGAATCTTTGCGGGATTTGCCTCGTGTACCCATCACGATCATTACAGGTCTGTGCCGCTTGCAGTAACTAAGGATGACATCCTCCGGAGCACCGTCCAAAAGGACAGAGGAGAAAGATATTTCGGGAAGTTCCTCGCGCGTTATCTTTTCGCGTAGTTCCTTCTTGAGTTTGTTCATCAGACGCTGTACACGCTGGTATTCTTTGCGAAGGCTGACCTCATTGCTTAGCTGGAATACCGCAGTATCGCCTACAGTAAGCGGCGTGGAGAAAAACGGGCTGATGTAGACGTGCATCAATACGACCCGAAGACCGCGACGGGCTGCAAAGTTAAATCCCAGTTCGCATATCTTCATCGTATATTCGCTGAAGTCCACAGGGATGAGCACATACTCTTCCGTGTTTTTCGCTCGCTTTTTGGGATCTTCCTGATCCCATTTGTTATCCTCTATAATACTGAGAGCACGAGGCAGATCGGTCTCTTTGATTCTCACCCGAACACCGGCAGAGATAACGGGCTGTATCTGATTGACATTGTGAAGATACGCTTCTATGCCCTCGGTTTCGAGGAGAGACTTCAGTATCTGGGCTTTCTCATAGGAGTGAATAGCCAGGGTCACTAATTTTTCTTCTTTCATATCAATAAACGTGTTGTAGGGTTAGTTCTTTATCGTGTCATTTTCGCTGTTTTCGTGCTGTGTATCTGTGCGCTATTCGCAAAAAAGCCACTTCGGTCGCTTCTTATTGCAGACCGGAAGTGGCTCCGAGTTTATTATTTGGGAAACGCGCTGCCCCAAAGACTATGCGTTGGCTTCGCCCAGCATAGACAAAGCTCTCTCTAAGATAGTTGTGTCGTCCAACTCAACAATACCTCCTTCCGGTCCTGCTTCGATATGAACACCGCAGCTACGACCTTCTCTGAAATTGGCACCGCCGAAATAGTTGCGTACGGTTTCCACTCGCAGCCCCAACTCATCGGCAATGCGTTGCATAGCACCATCGGGCAAGCTGTCTTTGATTCTTCTCAGTTCATTGAATGTGATTGTCTTAGTCATGGGAATAATTTCGTCTTTTTTTGTGGTTCAACAATCAGTTTATTATTCTGCCCCTAACTTAGACATATTATTTGACAATACCAAAACTCAAAAGCCTCTATCCGCTCTTTATCCTGTCGAGGCTTGGCTTTTCCTCTGAGGAGGAAGAGCCGAAAAATAAGATGGCGGATAAATGATTGTGCTGTGAAAAAGGGGAGTACCTAATCACTACTTCACACCATAGTGCAAACTTCGTAGTATCTCTTTCACCTTTTCGACCTGATTGCCTTGGATGATTATTTCTCCGTCCTTGGCTGCTCCTCCCACTCCACATCGCTGCTTGAGCAGACGCGACAGATCGGTCAGATCGTCGTCCGAGCCGACGTATCCGCTCACAAGGGTGACCTCTTTGCCCCGACGCTGCTTGCGATCCAGCGTGATGCGCAGGCGTTGTTTCTCCGGAGGAAGCGTCTCGGCTACCTCTTCGCTATCCTCATGTTCGTATTGGAAATCGGGATTCGTACTGTACATGACCCCCAGTCTGTTCTTCCAGTCACTCATATTTTATATCCTCCATAAATAAAAGCTGCCGAGGAGATACCACCACCTCCACGACAGCCTTTGTTCCTAATCGAATACCGCGTGTCTTAGTGCGGATTAGCCCTTCTTGGCCGACTTGGTAATGCGCTTGCGCGGCTCAGGCATGGTCTCTACACGAACGATATGCTCATTGGCACCCTCCCACATGATTTCCTTCTCGGCTGCACGCAGATAAGCGATCTCATCGCCTTTTTTTACCACAGTACCTTGTGCCACTACCTCTGTAATACGGCCGGTAAATGTACAATAGACCTTCTCGATGTAGCCGAATTGGTTCTCGATATAGCAGAACGGCTGGCCGGTACGATATTCGGCACCGATAGCCGGAGCGATGGATGGCTCTTCCGTATCGATTTCCCAATAGAGTCGTCCGGAGCAGGGTGCCACGATCGGATCGCATCCGGCGCGCTTGGCTTTTTTGATGTCTTCGTCGCTATATCCCTGCTTAGCCATGCGGTCGGCTTTGGCTTTGTCCAGATCGGCATTGAAACGCTCCTTGGCTACACCGCTCTTATAGTCGCGATACTGACGGTCGTGCATGGCAAGCTCGAACAGCTCTTCGTCGTCCGGGCCATACTCCCAGCCGTTCTGATCCATTTCCTTGCGGAATTCGTCCAAGGCGTCAGGATAAAATTGCTGAGGATCGGCATCCGAAAATTCCATTCCCTTCTCTTTTGCCAAAGCGATGATCTCCGGATCGAGTTTGCCGGGCAAACGACCCGATTTGCCGAGGATCATACCCCATGTATTCTGGTCGATGGCTTGCCAACGCCCTTCGCCCCGGATCATGTTGTACACGTTCATCAGGGCAACATTCTTCACATACTGGCTGAAAGGAGTTACCAGCGGAGGATAGCCGAGGCGCGGCCACACATATTCTACCTCTTGGAAGAGACGTACCAGCAGCTGATCTATGGTCATCTCCGGTTCGCCCTTTCCTTTGAGGAACATATTGATACCTGCATGTACCCCTTTCAGGTCGGCCATCATAGATCCCATCATACCGCCGGGGAGACCGCATCCCACGAGCAGTGAGCTTGTTTCTTTGTTCGACGGATCCATGAAATAGCCCAAGAAGTCGTCTATAAACTCCTGTGTCAGGCTTCGGGCTTTCATGTAGGCATCCATATTGATCTCCGGCACTTTGAAGCCGGCATCCTTGAGCATCTGCTGGATGGTGATCACGTCCGGATGCACCTTGCCCCAAGAGATAGGCTCCATAGCTACGTCGATGATGTCAGCCCCATTCTCGCATACCTCCAGCATGGAAGCGACAGAGAAGCCGGGGCCTGAGTGGCCGTGATATTCGATGATCACATCGGGATGCTTGGTCTTGATGGACTTCACCAGCTGACCGAGGAAGTGAGGACGCCCGATACCGGCCATATCTTTCAGGCAGATCTCCGGTGCTCCTGCTGCGATCAGCTCATCGGCCAGATTGGAGTAGTACTCCACTGTGTGTACGGGAGAGAACGTGATACAAAGCGTAGCCTGCGGGATCATACCGGCTTCCAGTGCATATTTGATGGATGGAATGATATTGCGAGCATCATTCAGACCATCGAATATACGCGTGATGTCCACTCCTTGGGCTTTCTTCACTTTGTACATCAGGCGACGCACATCAGCCGGCACGGGGAACATGCGAAGGCCGTTGAGTCCGCGGTCCAGCATATGGGTCTGAATGCCCGCTTCGTTGAATGGCTTGGTGAAGGCGCGCACAGCTTTGTTGGGGTTCTCTCCGTACAGGAGGTTCACCTGTTCGAATGCCCCCCCATTCGTTTCCACTCGCGCAAAGCAACCCATCTCCACGATAACCGGAGCGATGCGTTCCAATTGATCTTTTCGCGGTTGGTACTTACCTGACGACTGCCACATGTCGCGGTACATCAGACTGAATTTGATTTCCTTCTTCATATTGGTTTCAAGTGATTTCGTGTTGTGTATTTGACTTCTTCCTTTATATAAATACCGACTGTGGTATGCTAAACCACAAAAACAAAGGTATCAAATAATTCCATAGTTAATCCGCCCAAAATAAATTTTTCTCCGGTCCCGTGCCAATGAGGTTAGAAGCCCTTGGTTCATCCATTTGCAACCACTTGGACGCAAATAGCCGTATACCCCCTAATCGTTTGGTAAATAGGCCATAAGCCGATCCGCCACTGCCCGATGGTGCGATGTCGGAGCAATTGCTTATCGGAGAGGACGCGTCGGCTTGTTTTTGGCACCGCAAAACGGAGAATTGCCGAGCCTGAAATCTCAGAAACTCGAACGAAAAGAAAATTTTTTACAGGCGAGATTTTTTTGCTTTTGGTCTAACTTCTGATCTTTTTTCGCGCCATGTTTTTCAGCTCCATAAGCAGGCATTTTTCTGCACCGCAATTATAGGAAAGCGGGTTTCGCTCGTCTACCCAAAAAGTTTTCGACAGTGAAGGCTACAGCACGCATCTGCCCACGCTATATATAAATAGGTGTACGATGCTGAAAAATAGCAAAGACAAGCTATTTGTTCCATAGTAAAAAAAGATTACCTTTGCAGCTGTTACGGATGGATGGAGGAGGCGACCCGATCAAGGTTCCTCCTTTTTGTTTATCCCAATGTCTAAGTAAGTACAGAGCGAGATGATAGACAGAGAACAAATCGTTCGGATCGTTTCGGACTATCTGTCCATAGGGGAGACTTTCCTCGTGGAGGTGGCGATACATCCGGGCAACAGAATCGTCGTAGAGCTGGATAGCGCACGAGGGGTCTGCATAGATGAGTGCGTAGCACTGAGTCGGCACATCGAATCCCAAGTGGATCGGGATATAGAGGACTACGAACTGGAAGTAGGCTCGGCCGGACTGACGTCTCCTCTGAAAGTGATGCGCCAGTGGGAGAACTGCATCGATAGCGAGCTGTCTGTACTGCTGACCAATGGGATGAAGGAGACCGGTCGCCTTGTTGCTGTCACTCCCGAAGCAATCAAGCTGGAGGTGGTGCGCATGGTGAAGCCGGAAGGAGCCAAGCGCAAAAAGCCTGAAACTCAAGAGCTGACAATAGTCATGGCCGACATCAAACAGGCCGTGCGCGTCATATAAGCAGTAATAAAAAAAGAATCAAGAGAATACACCATAAAGAGAGTCCTATGGCCAAGAAGCAAGAGACGATCAGCATGATAGAATCGCTGGCAGAATTCAAAGAGCTGAAAAACATTGACAAAGAGACGATGATCAACGTCCTGGAGGATTCCTTCCGGAATGTTCTGGCAAAAATCTTCGGATCGGACGACAACTTCGACGTAATCATCAATCCTGAGAAAGGCGACTTCGAAATATGGCGCACCCGTCAGGTAGTAGAAGACGGTGCCGTAGAGGACGAAAGCCGCGAGGTGTCTCTGTCGGATGCTCACGAGATTGACCCCGAGGCGGAGGTCGGGGAGGAAGTAACGGACTCCGTGAACTTCGCTTCCTTCGGTCGCCGTGCCATTCTCAATCTTCGCCAAGCTCTCTCCAGCAAAATTATGGAGCTTCAGAAGGAAAACCTGTTCAATACATTCACGGAACGTATCGGGCAGCTCATTTCGGCTGAAGTATATCAGGTATGGAAGCGCGAGGCTCTGCTCATTGACGACGATGGCAACGAACTCCTGATGCCGAAGAATGAGCAGATCCCAAGCGACTTTTTCCGCAAGGGTGAGACTGTTCATGCCGTTGTGGAGCGCGTGGAGAATACCAATAACAATCCCAAGATCATCGTATCGCGTACGAGCGGAGAGTTCCTCAAACGGCTTTTCGAGCTGAATGTGCCCGAGATTGCCGACGGTTTGATCACCATCCGCTGCGTAGCCCGTATCCCGGGAGAGAGGGCCAAGATGGCCGTAGAGTCTTACGACGACCGTATCGACCCCGTAGGAGCCTGTGTGGGTATGAACGGTTCGCGCATACGAGGCATCGTACGCGAACTGAGAGGTGAGAATATCGACGTTACGCAGTACACAACGAACACCGCCCTCTTCATCCAGCGAGCACTTAGTCCGGCACGTATATCTTCGATTCGCCTGCTCGAAGCAGAGCATAAGGCCGAAGTATTCCTGCGTCCCGAAGAAGTGCCTTTGGCCATCGGTAAGAATGCTTCGAACATCAAGCTGGCATCGGGGCTGACGGGTTATCAGATCGAAGTGTTCCGCGACATAGACGATATGGACGAAGAGGACATCTATCTGGACGAATTCAACGACGAGATCGACCAGTGGATCATCGACATATTCAAGAATATCGGCTGCAACACGGCCAAGAGCGTACTCAACAAGAATAGGGAAGATCTGATCAAGGAGACGGATTTGGAAGACTCCACGATAGACTATGTACTCGGAGTCCTGAGTGCCGAATTTGCCGATGAGGATCAGGTGACTGATGACCAAGGTGCTGATTCGGACGATTTGGACGATATGGACAATTTCTCTGCGGAAGACGACCTGAAGCAAGAGTAAGAAGAACAAAAGCGATCTCCTCCCCATCCCTCATCTCATAGTACAATCCTCACAAAAGTGCAGCATAAATCACAGAAGAAGAAAAGGTTAGTATGTCAATAAAATTATTCAGCTTAGCTAAAGAGTTAAATGTAGGAGTAGGCTCCCTCGCCGGCTTTCTTCGGAAAAAAGGCTTCGATGTGGAGGACAACAATCCCAATGTTCGCATTGAGAATGAAGAGTTCGATCTGCTGCTGACCGAATTTGGCAAGTCGCTGCCCAAGGGTGAGACCGAGCGCATTCGCAAGAAATTCGTCAAGCAAAAGCAAGGTGCTCCTGCATCTGCTCCGTCCGCCAAAGAGGAAACCGCGGGGACGGCAGCGAAAGAAGCTCAGGTAATAGCTACGGAAGTACCCCAGGACATGCGACCTCGCTTCACGATCAAAGGGAAAGTAGAGACCGAAAAGCCAGCTGCACCGGCTCCTTCGCCCAAGGGCAAGGAGCCTGACATCGTGCGTGAGGACAAACCCGCCAAAGAAACTGCACCTGTAAAAGAGGAAACAAAGGTCGTTCCCGTCAAGGAAGATAAGCCCAAGGAAGAAAAACCGAAGCAAGAAGAGCCTAAACGGGAAGAACCCAAACGGGAAGAACCTGTACAGGTAGTTCCTGTAACCAAGCCGGTCGAAAAACCTGCGGAGAAACCACAGCAGCCAGTCGTGACACAGAAACCTCAAGAAGCCGAAACTCCTCCTGCTCAAGAGATGGAGAAAAAAGAAGACACCGAAGAGGTTTTCCGCCTCAAAACCAATACGCAGGAGCCTCAAGTAAAGGTAGTCGGAAAGATAGACCTCTCTTCGATCAATTCATCCACACGTCCCAAAAAGAAGACGAAGGAAGATCGCCAGCGTGAGCAGAACGATGCCGATGGCAAGAAGAAACGCAAGCGCATCAACAAAGCTGCCGTAGATGTCAAGAAAGAGGCGGCAAAGGTGAGTGGGGAGCAGGGCAAACGTAATGCCGGAGGAGGAAGCCATCCGTCCGGCAATAAGAACAACCGTACGACTCAGCAGCAGTCCAATGCTTCAGGAGGTCGCAAGAACAACAAGCGTCAGTCTATCCCTCCCAAGGTGGAGATCTCGGACGAAGATGTACAGAGACAAGTAAAAGAGACGCTGGCACGCCTCACGACGAAAAAGACAAGTACCACGCTCGGGCGTGGAGCCAAATACAGGAAAGACAAGCGTGATGCGGCTTCTCGTGCAGCTCAGGATGCCATGGAGCTGAACAGCGAAGAGCAGCACACACTGAAGCTGACCGAATTCGTTACCGTAAGCGACCTGTCCAATATGATGGACGTCCCCGTGAACGAAGTCATCGCCACCTGTATGAGTATCGGCATGATGGTGGGGATCAATCAGCGTCTCGATGCCGAAACGATCAATATCGTAGCCGAAGAATTTGGCTTCAAGACGGAGTTCGTCAGCGCGGATTTGGTAGAAGCCATTGCTCCCGAAGAGGATAATGAGGAAGACCTCGTAGCCCGTCCTCCGATCGTTACGGTCATGGGACACGTAGACCACGGTAAAACTTCATTACTGGACCGCATTAGGAATACGAATGTGATCGAAGGGGAAGCAGGGGGTATCACCCAGCACATCGGAGCCTATGGTCTGAAACTTCCCAGCGGCCGCCGTATTACATTTTTGGATACGCCGGGACACGAGGCCTTTACGGCTATGCGTGCCCGTGGTGCGAAGATTACGGATATTGCCATCATTATCGTTGCTGCTGACGACGATGTGATGCCACAGACTGTCGAAGCCATCAATCATGCTTCGGCGGCAGGTGTACCGATGGTATTTGCTATCAATAAGATAGACAAACCGGCTGCCAATCCGGAGAGGATCAAAGAGCAGCTTGCAAACATGAACTACCTCGTTGAGGACTGGGGTGGCAAATATCAAAGTCAGGAGATCTCGGCCAAGAAAGGCCTCAATATCACCGAATTGCTGGAGAAGGTTTTGCTCGAAGCAGACATTTTGGAGCTGAAAGCCAATCCGAACCGCCGTGCCATTGGCTCCATCATCGAATCTTCTCTGGACAAGGGAAGGGGTTATGTCTCTACCGTCATGGTACAGAACGGTACGCTCAATATGGGCGATGTGGTGCTGGCCGGTACCTGCCACGGACGTATCAAAGCCATGTTCAACGAACGGAATCAGCGCGTGAAGCAAGCGGGACCGTCCGAACCGGTGCTTATCCTCGGTCTGAACGGTGCACCGGCTGCCGGTGATACTTTCAATGTATTGGAGACGGAGCAGGAGGCTCGCGAAATAGCTAACCGCCGAGAGCAACTCCAACGCGAGCAGGGACTGCGTACGCACAAGATACTCACGCTCGAAGACATCAGCCGTCGCCGTGCGATAGGCAACTTCCAAGAGCTTAATCTGATCGTCAAAGGTGACGTGGACGGCTCGGTAGAAGCCTTGTCCGATTCGCTCATTCGCCTCTCTACAGAGGAAATCCAAGTCAATGTCATCCACAAAGCAGTGGGACAGATTTCCGAGTCGGATGTGGTGCTTGCAGCTGCTTCATCTGCCATTATCATCGGATTCCAGGTTCGTCCCAGCGTAGCTGCTCGCAAGCAAGCGGAAACCGATGGCGTAGAGATCCGTACCTATTCTATTATCTACGACACGATCGAAGACATCAAGTCTGCCATGGAGGGTATGCTTTCGCCTGAGATCCGCGAGGAGGTCACCGGCTCTCTGGAAGTATTGCAGACCTTTAAGATCAGTAAGGTCGGTACGATCGCCGGCTGTATGGTCAAGGAAGGTAAGGTCAAGCGAACAAGCAAGGTTCGTCTCATACGCGACGGTATAGTGATCCACACCGGAGAGCTTGGCTCTCTGAAACGATTCAAGGACGATGCCAAGGAAGTGGTAGCCGGACTCGAATGTGGTCTTAATCTGGCTCACTCGAACGACATCCAAGATGGTGATATAATCGAAGCTTTCGACGAGATCGAAATCAAGAAGACTCTCTAAAATCGAACCGACGGGGTACCACCCATGAACGCGATCGATTTAGCCATACTGATAATAATGGCGATAGGATTACTGAAAGGCCTGTTTGATGGTATCATCAAACAGGCAGTTTCGCTTATAACCATAGTCGTTGCCACGTATGGCTGCACCTTATTAGCCGTTCCCATAGAGACGTGGATCGGGCCCTTTTTCGGCCTTTCTCGAGGCGTGGCTCATACTTTTGCTTTGATCATTGGGTTTCTGGCTATTTTGATTATCATCCCGATGGTCGGCAATAAGGTCTCGAAAATCGTTGGCAAGACTCCTATCGGCTTTCTCAATCACTTGGCCGGCGGAATAGTCGGGATAGGTATAGCAGCTATTCTGATGAGCTATCTTTTCCTGATTGCCGACAATGTCTTTTCAAGAGATGGAACAGACAGCGACAATCCGTCCCTCCGCAATACTTCGATGCTGTACGACCATGTAAAAAACATAGTCCCAACCTTTAGCCCCCATCGGCTGTTTATGAATTGAAATCCGTAAAGAGCTTACTCAGAGACTTCAAATATGCAAGAGAACAATAACAATAATATATTGGATGAGGTTACAGGCAGTGAATATAAATACGGCTTCGTAACCGACATCGAAACAGAAACTATAGGACGCGGGCTTTCCGAAGACACTGTCCGTCTCATATCTGCGAAGAAGGAAGAGCCGGAGTGGCTTCTCGAATTCCGCCTGAATGCCTATAGACACTGGCTCACCATGAAAGAGCCCGACTGGGCACACCTCAATATCCCACCGATAGACTACCAAGATATTATCTATTACGCCGCTCCGAAAAAGAAAAAGGGTCCCAAGAGTCTGGACGAAGTGGATCCCGAACTACTGAAGACATTCGACAAGCTCGGCATTCCGCTCGAAGAGCAGAAGATTTTGAGCGGAATGGCTGTGGATGCTGTGATGGATAGCGTATCGGTGAAAACAACTTTCAAGGAAAAACTGGCAGAGAAGGGAATCATCTTTTGCTCTTTCAGCGAAGCCGTAAAAGATTTTCCCGATTTGGTCAAGAAATATCTCGGTACGGTCGTTACCAGTAAAGACAATTTCTTTGCGGCTCTCAATTCGGCCGTATTTAGCGACGGCTCCTTTGTGTATATCCCCAAAGGCGTCAGATGTCCGATGGAGCTTTCTACCTATTTCCGAATCAATGCGGCCAATACAGGGCAGTTCGAACGAACGCTGATCGTTGCCGATGAGGATTCTTATGTGAGCTATCTTGAAGGCTGTACGGCTCCCCAGCGAGATGAAAATCAACTTCATGCTGCAATCGTGGAGATCATTGCCGAGACCAATGCGGAAGTCAAGTATTCTACGGTACAGAATTGGTATCCCGGTGACAAAGAGGGCAAGGGCGGTATCTACAACTTCGTCACAAAGCGAGGTGTCTGCAAAGGCGATAATTCCAAAATATCCTGGACACAGGTCGAGACAGGTTCTGCCATCACCTGGAAATATCCCAGCTGTGTCCTGCGTGGCGACAATTCGATAGCGGAATTTTACTCCGTAGCCGTTACCAATAATTTCCAGCAGGCAGATACGGGTACGAAGATGATCCATCTCGGCAAGAATACCCGCAGTCGTATCGTATCGAAAGGTATATCGGCCGGTTCCAGTCAGAACAGCTACCGCGGATTGGTCAAAATCTCCAAGAATGCGGTCAATGCTCGTAATCATTCGCAATGCGACAGCCTACTGCTTAGCGACCACTGCGGTGCTCATACATACCCTTATGCGGATGTCCAAAACGACACGGCTATCATCGAGCATGAAGCTACGACATCCAAGATCAGCGAAGAGCAGATATTCTACTGCAACCAAAGAGGAATCAGTACGGAAGAGGCCGTAGGTCTGATCGTCAATGGTTATGCCAAAGAAGTGATGAATAAACTGCCGATGGAGTTTGCCGTAGAGGCACAGAAACTACTTAGTATCTCTCTGGAAGGATCGGTCGGATAGAGATCTCTGCAATCATTTCAAAATAAAAAACACTCAAGTATGCTTAAGATAAAGAACCTCCACGCCACAGTACAGGGCAAAGAGATATTGAAAGGGATCGATCTGGAGATCAATGCCGGAGAGATTCATGCCATCATGGGGCCTAACGGATCAGGAAAAAGTACACTCTCTTCCGTTTTGGTGGGACATCCCTCCTTTGAAGTCACGGAAGGAGAGGTGACATTCAATGGAATCGATCTGCTCGAACTCGAACCGGAAGAACGTGCACACCTCGGACTCTTTCTCAGCTTCCAATATCCGGTTGAGATCCCGGGCGTCAGTATGGTGAATTTCATGAGGGCAGCTGTCAATGAACACAGGAAAGCGATCGGAGCAGAACCCGTATCGGCAAGCGACTTCCTCAAGATGATGCGCGAAAAACGTGCTATTGTGGAGCTGGACAACAAATTGGCCAGCCGTTCTGTGAACGAAGGCTTCTCCGGTGGAGAAAAAAAGAGAAACGAAATCTTCCAAATGGCTATGCTCGAACCCAAACTGGCTATTTTGGACGAAACCGATAGCGGACTCGACATCGATGCTCTCCGCATCGTAGCCGGTGGGGTGAACCGACTCCGCTCTCCGGAGAATGCTGCTATTGTAATCACCCACTACCAGCGTTTGCTCGAGTATATCAAGCCGGACTTCGTACACGTCCTTTACAAGGGGCGCATCGTCAAGTCGGGAGGAGCCGAACTGGCTCTCACGCTCGAAGAAAAAGGCTACGACTGGATCAAGGAAGAGATAGGAGAATAATCGGATATGAAGGTAGAAGAACAATATCTGCAACTCTTCCGAGAGAATCGCGAAGCAATAGACAGCCACTCTCCCCGAGTGCTCAATGAGCAACGGGAGAAGGCGTCAGTGGCTTTCGCCTCGAAGGGGTTGCCTCGGTATGGCACCGAGAACTATCAGCGTACCGATTTGTCTGAACTATTCGGTTATGACTACGGAGTAAACCTGAATCGTGTCAATTTCCCAATCAGACAGAAAGAAGCTTTTCATTGTACGTTGCCGGATTTGGACACGGACCTTTGCTACATTGTCAATGATGCGTACGACAACGAATGGAGTCGCGTATCCGAGCTGCCGGAAGGAGCATTTGTCGGCAGTCTGAGCGATTTTGCCCTCAACCATCCGGAGATAGCAGCTCGTTATTATGCTCAAGCCGCTGCACCTGATCACGATGGCATCATTGCTTTCAACACGATGTTTGCTCAAGATGGATTCGTCATATATCTGCCGGATGGTGCTGTACTGAAGAATCCGATCCAGCTTGTACAACTGCTCAGAGCCGACATGGAGATCTTCGCTAATCGTCGGTTGCTCATCGTCCTGGGCAAAGATGCCGAAGCCTCTCTGCTGATATGCGAACACACCCTGGATACACATTCTTTCCTCGTAACGGAAGTTGTAGAGATATTCGCTGCGGAGAACAGTCGATTTGCCTTGTACGATCTTGAAGAAAGCAGCAAAAACACCAAGCGTATAGCTTCAGTCCATATACGTCAAGCTGAGAATTCGAATGTGACGATCAACTGCATGACGATTCACAACGGTCTGACACGCAACAACTACTACTGCCATCTTGAAGGGGAAGGGGCTGATCTGACCTTGGGTGGAATGGCCATTGCCGAAGGGAAACAGTATGTCGATAACTACAGCAGGATAGAGCACCTCGTTCCCAACTGCCAAAGCAACGAACTCTTCAAATACGTTCTCAGCCGGCAGGCGCAGGGAGCTTTCTCCGGACGAATCTATGTGGCGAAAGGGGCACAAAAAACGGCAGCTTATCAGAACAATCGTAACCTCCTTCTGGATGATACGGCTCGCATGTACTCCAAGCCGCAGTTGGAGATCTATGCCGATGATGTGAAGTGTTCGCATGGTATGACTACGGGGCAGCTGGACGACGACGCTCTCTTCTATCTGCGTCAGCGCGGCATTCCTCTGGCTGAAGCCAAGACTATGCTTAGCGTGGCCTTTACCGATGATGTAGTCAAGCTGGTTCATATCGAGCAACTTCGTGAACGTCTGCGCGACATTATCGAACATCGGTTCCGCGGAGGCTGCATGCGGTGCGGCTCCTGCAATATCTGCTACTAAAAATACTTTTGTCTCGTCCTACAAAAGCTTTACAGCTATTAGGACAAGAATAAATTTTTCCCTGATCCATCAGCAGGCCCGACCTTGCTGATGGATTTGTTTTTTCGGAGGGGAGGTCGAGCTACGCCCTACAGCTACTTGACCTACGCCGTAGAGCGTACCGAGCTACGCTCTACAGCTCTTCGAGCTACGCTGTAGGGCTTGTCGCGTCGGGCTCTACGGCTCAGCTCGGCCACCTCTACGGCTCGCAGAGCGGAACTCTACGGTTCGGCTCGCTACGCCGTAGAGCATACTTCGCTGAGCCCTACAGCGTAGCTCGAAGAGCTGTACGGGATAGCTCATCATCCTCTACGGAATACCGCTATAATCCTTGTGGTATAGTTAGTCGTCAGTTCGATCCAGCCCCGACTTCCCTATTTGCACTTAGATCGAACTGACATCTCTGATCTTAATGCGGTAAAATCTGTCACTTCGATAAATTACGAACCGAAAATGCCCGGATTGTGGTCTGCGAATCCTGAGAAAACGGCGCGAGAATTTTTTCGCTTTGGCGCGTAAAAATTTTCCCTCCCGAGCCAAAACGTAAAAAAAATACGCGCCACACTTTCATGGCTGTAAAGCCGGCAATTTTTGGAGCCTAAACCATCGCAGGGGGAGGGCGTAGCGATGTGTACTTTCTCGGACTTCCGAGTACGGGTTCAGGCACTGTATTGAGCCGGTTGCCCCGGTGTCTCAGGTATTGGTTGTCTTAGGGCGAAAACGCCGATTGCAGGGCATTAAGTCGCCCCGGCTCTTAACAGTCGGCATAACCTATACCAACCGATCGAAACCTCTCTTCGAAGCATGGCTCGCAGAGAAAGAATAACTCTCTAAAGCCGGCTTTCGGCCGGTTCCCTCTGCTCCTGAGGTACAGATAATAATGGACTATACTCGTATTGAATGTCAGTTCGATCTAAGTGCAAATAGGGAACTTGGGGCTGGATCGAACTGACGTTATCGTTCAGGCAATAAGGTTTGCGACATCCTCGTTTGGTTTAGGAATGGCAATATATGCATTATGCTTACCTTTGCTCGTCAAGGAGCCGCAACCGCATGGCTGTAGGCTTCGGATGCATTTCCAAAATACACATACGACAAACAAATGAACTTTGTAGAAGAACTGCGTTGGCGGGGTATGATCCACGATATTATGCCCGGTACAGAGGAACACTTGAACAAAGGTATGACGTCGGCATACGTCGGCATTGACCCTACGGCTGATTCGTTGCACATCGGGCACCTCGTGGGTGTGATGATGCTGCGCCATTTCCAGCGTGCCGGCCATCGGCCCATCGCTCTTATAGGTGGTGCTACGGGAATGATAGGGGATCCTTCGATGAAGTCGGCCGAACGAGTTCTCTTGGACGAAGCCACTCTTCGGCATAATCAGGACTGCATCAAGCAGCAACTGGCCAAGTTCCTCGATTTCGATGGCGATGCACCCAATGCCGCGAAGCTCGTGAACAATTACGATTGGATGAAGGACTATTCTTTCCTCGGTTTCATTCGGGACATCGGCAAGCATATTACCGTCAATTATATGATGGCAAAGGATTCTGTGAAGAAACGCCTTAGTGCCGAGAGCAGCACCGGTCTGTCCTTTACGGAATTCTCCTACCAGCTTCTGCAGGGCTACGACTATCTCTATCTATATCGGAATGAGGACTGCCGCTTGCAGATGGGTGGTTCGGACCAGTGGGGTAACATTACCACCGGAACGGAGCTTATCAGGCGCAAGGACGGAGGAGAGGCCTTCGCCCTTACTTGTCCGCTTATTACCAAAGCCGACGGTGGTAAGTTTGGAAAAACGGAGAGCGGCAACATCTGGCTGGATCCTGCCAGAACTTCTCCTTATGCCTTCTACCAGTTCTGGCTCAATGTGAGCGATGCCGATGCCGAAAAGTATATCAAAATCTTCACGGGACTGAATCAGGACGAGATAGCAGAACTGGCAAATCGTCAGGCCGAGGCTCCGCATCTACGCCCCTTGCAGAAGAGATTGGCAGAAGAGATCACCGTCATGGTACACAGTCGTGAAGCCTATGATGCTGCTGTCGAAGCCAGTGAGATCCTCTTTGGCAAGAGTACTACAGAGCAATTGCGCAAGCTTGACGAGGCCACTCTCCTCGATGTCTTTGCCGGTGTGCCGCAGTATCATGTGGAGCGCAGCAGGATAGCCACGGGAATTTCATTGGTCGATTTGCTGGCCGATGCTACCGATATATTCCCGTCCAAAGGTGAATTGCGCAAGACGGTGAAAGCCGGCGGAGTGAGCCTGAACAAAGAGAAAGTAGCCGATGCGGAACAGACGGTAGGGGAGGGCGACCTCTTGTCCGACCGCTATCTGCTGGCGCAAAAAGGCAAGAAAAGCTATTATCTGATCATCGTGGACTGAATACACGGATAGCGCATTCATGAAACTATCCATCGTTATTGTCAATTATCGTGTTCCGTATTTCTTGGAACAGTGCCTTCTTTCCGTACGAAAGTCTGCCCAAGGGATTGATACGGAGGTATGGGTCGTAGACAATAATTCGGGGGATGGTTCGGTAGAGTATCTTCAAGGTCGTTTTCCCGAAGTTCATTTTGTGGCCAACGAAGAGAATGTAGGCTTCTCTCGTGCCAACAATCAGGCTATCCGTCTCAGCAAGGGGCAATATGTGCTCTTGCTCAATCCCGATACCCTTATCGGAGAAAGTACACTGCGTACAGTGGTGGACTTTATGGATTCGAAGCCTAATGCGGGCGGACTGGGCGTAAAGATGCTCAATGGCCATGGCCGCTTTTTGCCTGAGAGCAAGCGCGGATTTCCTTCTCCATGGGTGTCCTTCTGTAAGTTGTCCGGGCTTAACCGACTCTTTCCGCATTCGTCTCGTTTCAATCGCTATCACCTCAGTTATCTCAGCCGTGACGAGGTGCACAAAGTAGAGGTGCTGTCCGGTGCTTTTATGCTGATGCGTCGGGAGGCATTGGATAAGGTCGGGTTGCTCGATGAGCGTTTTTTTATGTATGGCGAGGATATCGACCTCTCTTATCGCTTGATATTGGGCGGATACGACAACTATTACTATCCGACTCCTATTCTTCATTACAAAGGAGAGAGTTCGTCGGTCACCGATGTTAAATATCTTCGTTCGTTCTATGGGGCGATGGGTTTGTTTTTCGATAAATACTATAGAAACAAGATGAACCCGCTGCTTCATGGACTGATCAATGTCGTCATCAAAGCGCGTACGGCCCTTGCCTTGATGCTTCGTGGTCTGAGGAAGACTCCGGTGGCAGAGAAACCTGCCAAAATATTCTATTGGCATCCTTCTGAGGGAGAGGCTGCTATATCTGCCTATCACGACCGCAGCCATATCCTGATCAATACTGATGAGGTGACTTGCGATCGCCTCCTTCTGACCATGGAGAAGTTGGCCGATAGGAAGCACACCTTTCATCTGACGAATGATACTACAAAAAGGGTGATTTCACCTTGACAGATATCCCTCCGAAGAGGGAAATCCCAACTGTTTTGAAAGAAAGAGGTTGTGTGTGATCGTATTCGGATCACCCCATGGCTGTATTTGCCTTTATTCTTTACCTCTTCGGATGCGCTTTTGGCTTTGTGATCAGTCTGACCTTCTCTTAACTTGGAAGGCAATAAAAAGCCTACCTTTGTGTACATTTAGATTAAAAGGAAAAAACAGATAACGACAATTAGAAATATATGTCCATCCTGCAAAAATTGGAGAATAGTGCTGCAGCAGCAGTGAAAGCCCTTTACGGAACAGATCCTATGGAAGGGCAGATTCAATTACAAAAGACCAAGCGCGAATTCAAAGGACACCTGACTTTGGTGGTTTTCCCTTTTGTCAAGATGTCTCGAAAAAGTCCCGAAGCGACTGCCACAGAAATAGGAGAATGGTTGCTTGCAAACGAGTCGGCAGTATCTGCCATCGAAGTGGTAAAGGGCTTTCTCAATCTGACCATTGCTCCGAGGGTGTGGTTGGAGTTGCTGAACGAGATCCGAGCGGACATCAACTTCGGTCATAAGGTCGCTACAGAGGATAGCCCGCTGGTAATGGTGGAGTATTCATCTCCGAATACCAATAAGCCGTTACACCTTGGGCACGTACGTAACAACCTATTGGGTTATAGTCTTTCCGAGATCATGAAAGCCAATGGCTATCGTGTGGTCAAGACTAATATCGTAAACGACCGAGGCATTCATATCTGTAAGTCCATGCTCGCTTGGCAAAAGTGGGGAGATGGTGTAACGCCGGAGAAGGCCGGTAAGAAAGGTGATCATCTGATCGGAGACTTCTATGTCCTTTTCGATAAGCACTACAAAGCCGAACTCAATTCCCTTATGGCTGAAGGTAAGAGCAAAGAAGAAGCCGAAGCCGCAAGCACCCTCATGGCTGAAGCTCGTGAGATGCTACGATTGTGGGAGGCAGGAGACGAGCAGGTCGTCGATCTCTGGCGTACGATGAATCAGTGGGTATACGACGGATTCGATGCCACATACAAGATGATGGGTGTAGACTTCGACAAGATATACTATGAATCTGAGACCTATCTCGTCGGCAAGGAAGAAGTGCTGAGGGGTTTGGAGGAAGGCTTGTTTGTCAGACATTCGGATGGTTCTGTGTGGGCGGATCTGACAAAGGATGGCTTGGATGAAAAATTGCTTTTGCGTGCTGATGGTACATCGGTGTACATGACACAGGATATAGGTACGGCCAAGATGCGTTTCAATGACTATCCTATCAACCGTATGATCTATGTAGTCGGCAATGAGCAGAACTACCACTTCCAAGTCCTGTCCATCCTGTTGGATCTTCTTGGCTTTGAGTTTGGCAAAGGGCTGGTACACTTCAGCTACGGTATGGTGGAGTTGCCCGAAGGGAAGATGAAAAGTCGCGAAGGTACAGTCGTTGATGCGGATGATCTGATGGATGAAATGATCAGAACAGCTGCCGAGATAGCTGCCGAAGCCGGCAAGGCGGCAGAAATGGACGAAGAGGAAGCTCGTGAGGTAGCCCGTATCGTAGGCTTGGGATCTCTCAAGTATTTCATCCTCAAAGTAGATCCGCGTAAGAACATGACTTTCAACCCGAAAGAGTCTATTGATTTCAATGGCAATACGGGTTCTTTTGTCCAGTACACTTATGCACGTATTCGTTCGCTGATGCGGCGTGCAGAGGCTGCGGGCTATGACATCCCATCTCAGCTGCCTGCGGACCTTCCCCTGAGCGAGAAGGAGGAGGCTCTGATTCAAAAAGTGAGCGAATATGCTGAGGTTGTCAGTGAAGCCGGTCGCTCTTACAGCCCTGCTCTTATAGCAAACTATATATACGATTTGGTGAAGGAGTACAACCAGTTCTATCACGACTTTTCGGTGCTCAAGGAGGAAGATGAACGTGTCCGTGCATTCCGTCTGGCTCTTTCCGAGGTTGTAGCTCTCACGATGCGGAAAGGTTTCGCTCTCCTCGGCATCGAGATGCCCGAAAGGATGTAAGCAGATGAATGTAGCAGCATTGGTGTCGGGAGGAGTGGACAGCTCCGTAGTCGTTCATCGTCTTTGTGAGGAGGGATATAAGCCTGCTATCTTCTACATCCGGATAGGAATGGAGGATAAGGATGGTTATATAGATTGTCCGGCAGAAGAGGATATAGAACTGACGACACTGATTGCACTTCGCTATGGGTGCCCCTTTGAGGTAGTCGATCTCCACAAGGAGTATTGGGAGCGTGTGGTCAGTTATACGGTGGAAACTGTTCGCCGGGGATTGACACCCAATCCCGATATGATGTGCAACAAGCTGATCAAATTCGGCTGTTTCGAAGAGCGTTGGGGTTACCAATTCGATCGAATCGCCACAGGACATTATGCTACGACCGACATCCTGAACGGAAAGACTTATCTGGCTACAGCCAAAGATCCAGTGAAGGACCAAACGGATTTTTTGGCGCAGATTAACTTCGCTCAAATATCCAAACTCATGTTTCCCATTGGCCATCTGTTGAAGTCCGAAGTGCGTGCTATTGCCGATGCTGCCGGATTGCCGAGTGCCAAAAGAAAAGACAGTCAGGGTATTTGTTTTCTTGGAAAGATAGACTACAATGACTTCATAGAACGTTATCTGGGAAAGAAAGAAGGCCGGATAATCGAACTGGAAACAGGGAAAGTAATAGGCCGCCATCAGGGTTACTGGTTCCATACGATAGGGCAGCGCAAGGGATTGGGACTCAGTGGAGGGCCTTGGTTCGTAGTCAAGAAAGATATCAAACGTAATATCATCCTCGTTAGCAGAGGGTACGACCCTGATACCCAATACGGCAAGACGATAGAGATGGAGACCTTCGACTTCATTACCGAGGATGCCTATGATGCAGGGTATTGGGATCGGGAAGATGCTACACCCGTGACGTTCAAGATCCGGCATACACCCGAATTCACACGCGGATTGCTTTATAAGGGCGAAAAAGGCTATCGCCTTGAGAGCGAAGATCGAATCCAGGGTATTGCTCCCGGGCAATATTGTGTGATCTACGATGAAAACCACCATCTCTGCTACGGAAGTGGTATGATCACAAAAGGGAGATAACCAGTTTCCTAATTATTTGGATAGTGTAAACATATAGAAGAATGAAAATTATCAGTTATAATGTCAATGGCCTTCGGGCTGCGATGAAGAAAGATCTGATCGGTTGGCTTCGAGAAGAGAATCCCGATGTGCTGTGCCTGCAGGAAACCAAGATGCAGAATGACCAGTTCGAAAAAGAAGAATTTGAAGCATTGGGCTACCGCTCCTATCTTTTTTCGGCCCAAAAGAAAGGATATAGCGGTGTCGCCATCATCACAAAGCATCAGCCTGATCATATAGAATACGGTATGGGTATGGAAGAATACGATGCGGAAGGTCGTTTTATCCGTGCCGACTTCGGCGATCTTTCTGTCGTGAGTGTTTATCATCCATCCGGGACGAGTGGCGATGAGCGTCAGGCCTTCAAGATGGTATGGCTGGAGCGTTTTCAGTCCTATGTCAATGAACTCCGTAAGAGCCGCCCTAACTTGATTCTGTGTGGCGACTACAATATCTGTCACGAACCTATTGACATTCATGATCCCATCCGTAATGCCAAAAACAGCGGCTTCCTTCCGGAAGAACGCGAATGGATGAGCCGTTTCTTAGCAGACGGATATGTCGATACTTTTCGTCATACTCATCCGGAGTTAGTCCTATACTCTTGGTGGAGCTATCGGTTCCAAGCACGCAGCCACAATAAGGGCTGGCGCATAGATTACTGTATGGTGACAAACAATCTGACCGACCGAATAAAAGGTGCCGACATATTGAATGAAGCCGTCCACTCGGATCACTGTCCGGTAGTCTTGGAAATAGCTGAATAATCACATCGGAAGCTGTCCGGCTTCTGCCCGTATCGCAGATATTATTTTCCCTAATACAAAACAATCCTTCCCCATGAATATACAGCAGCTCGAATACATAGCCGCATTGGATAAGTTCCGACACTTTGCCAAAGCTGCAGATTACTGCAATGTGTCGCAGCCTACGCTCAGCACCATGATTCTCAAACTGGAGGAAGAACTTGGTGCTAAGCTTTTCGACAGGAGCCGACAGCCGATAGAGCCGACACCGATAGGTGCGCTTGTCATTTCGCAAGCCAAGCAAATACTGTACGATCTTAACAGTATCACACGGATAATCGAGGAAGAGCAGCAATCGCTCACCGGCAGACTGAATATAGCCGTTTTGCCAACCATCGCACCCTATCTCCTGCCTCGTGTCCTCCCGATCTGGAAAAAAGAGCTGGCAGGATTGGAAATACACGTCAGCGAAATGCAGACATCCCGTTGTCTGGCGTCCCTTCTGTCCGGAGAAATAGATATGGCTATCATAGCCTCCAAGACCGAGACCGAAGGGCTTGAAGACGACTTGCTCTATTATGAGGAGTTTCTGGGGTATGTGTCGCGCTGTGAACCACTATTCGAGCAAGACGTAATTCGCACTACCGAGGTCGATCCTCATCGTCTTTGGTTGTTGGACGAAGGCCATTGCTTCAGAGATCAGCTCGTGCGTTTTTGTCAGATGAAGGGCTTGCACGAACGCCAGACAGCATATTCCGGCGGTAGCATGGAAGCATTTATGCGACTGGTGGAGAGCGGTCAGGGAATTACGTTTATTCCACAACTGACCGTGGAGCAATTATCGCCTTCGCAGAAGGAGCTGGTGCGTCCGTTCGGTATGCCTCGTCCGGTCAGGGAAGTACGTCTGGCAGTGCGTCAGGATTATTCTCGCCAGAGACTGCGTGAGCAGTTGATTAGCTTGCTGCGTTCGGCCGTCCCATCGGATATGCACAAGTTGCAGACGGGACAGCATTTGGCTTGAACGAATCATATTTCCTATTTTTGTTTCGTTCACTTGGTTAGAAATTGCTCATGTCTCTGAATAAAGTCATTTTAATAGGCCGTACGGGCAAGGATCCCGAGATTCGGTATTTCGACAGCAATTCGGCTGTTGCGAACTTTTCGCTGGCTACTTCCGAGCGAGGCTACAAGCTGGCCAATGGCACTGAAGTGCCGGAGCGAACGGAATGGCACAATGTAGTTGCTTATCGTGAGTTGGCCATTTTTGCCGAGAAGTGGATCAAGAAAGGAAGTCTCCTGTATGTCGAAGGAAAGATCCGCTACCGCACGTATGTGGACAATACAGGAGTTCGCCGCCAAGTGACGGAAATCCTTGCCGAGAAAATCAACTTTTTTGAAAGCGGTTCCTCTAATCGAGACGAGAGCAGAACTTCACAGACATCTTCATCGACTCAAGATACGACGCCCCTTGCGTCTTCTTCATTCGTCCGTGATACGGCGAAAGAAGAAAGTTCGGAACCTCCGTCCGACCTTCCGTTCTAACCCAAATCAGATTTATTTTGGACTTACACCTTATTACTGATTTTTTTGAAGGGATTCGGGTCAATCCCATCGGTGCAGCAGCCATAGTGGCTTTCATTATCGACCTGCTTCTTCTTTGCTGTTCGGCTTTTATGTCCTCTTGTGAGGTAGCTTATTTTTCACTAAAGCCGATCGATCTGCAGAACATCCGCGAACGGAATCACTCTTCCGACATCTCGCTCTCCAATTTATTAGACAATTCGAATCAGCTGTTGGCTACTATTCTGATCGGGAATAATGTCATCAACGTAGCCATCGTTATCCTTTCCAATTACGCCATCGAACAGACGTTCGATTTCTCTTCTCCCATCGTCGGTTTCCTTATCCAAACGATACTTCTGACCACGATCCTTTTGCTGTTCGGGGAGATCCTGCCGAAAGTGTATGCACGGAAAAATCCCCTGCAATACTCGCGCTTTTCTGCTGCGGCTATGTCCGTTATCTATAAGGTGTTGTCACCGTTTTCCAAATTGCTGGTCAAGAGTACCGGTATTGTTACCCGGAGTATCAGCAAGAAAAAATACGACATCTCCGTGGACGAACTGTCGAAAGCAGTGGCTCTCACTACCACCGAAGGGGAGCCGGAGGAGAAAGAAATGATCAACGAAATCATCAAATTCTATAACAAGACTGCCAGCGAGATCATGGTCCCGCGTATGGATATTGTGGATGTAGACCTGAGTTGGCCATTTCGTAAGATGCTGGACTTTGTCGTTTCGTCAGGCTACTCCAGGCTTCCTGTATCCGAGGGCTCGGAGGACAATATCAAAGGGGTGATCTACATCAAGGATCTTATTCCCCACATGGAGAAAGACGATGATTTCGATTGGCACCCTCTGATTCGCAAAGCATATTTTGTCCCCGAAAACAAACGTATAGACGACCTGCTCGAAGAGTTCAGAGCCAACAAGGTGCATGTCTCCATCGTAGTGGATGAGTTCGGAGGTACATGCGGACTGATCACGATGGAGGACATATTGGAAGAGATCGTCGGTGAGATCACGGATGAGTACGATGAGGAGGAACTCCCCTTTAAGGTTTTGGGGGATGGCAGCTATCTTTTCGAAGGAAAGACGTCTCTCTCCGATGTTCGGCACTATCTCGACTTGCCGGAAAATGCTTTCGGAGAATTGGGGGATGAGGTCGATACGCTTAGTGGACTCTTCCTGGAGATCAAGCAGGAGCTGCCCCATGTAGGCGATACGGCGGCATACGAGCCGTTCCGTTTTCAGGTAACCCAAATGGACAAGCGTCGAATCATCGAAATCAAGATTTTCCCTTTCGAGCGCACTTGGGAGGTCGAATAGTCACCTCTTCGCCTCCGGTCGAGCAGCCCATTCCGCAATGCAATTGATCCCCATTGAAATCCCCGGCATACTTGTCGGCCGCTTTGAAAAAGGCTCCGGCAACAAGCGTGAGGACGAAAGGCAAAGGATCTCACTCCTCCTTCGACAGGTTTTTCCCCACGATACTCCGCCAATCGGACATCTGCCAAGTGGTAAGCCGGTACTCGACTCGGCACACAACATCAGTATCAGCCATACGGGTTCTTATGGAGCTATCTATGTGACACCGTCAAGCCTGATACCGGGCATCGACATTGAGATGCTATCGGATCTTGCTCTGCGAGTAGTCCCGCGGTTCGTGAATGAGCGAGAGTACGAATGGCTGATGTCTGTGGATGAGGCGAGACGACGATTGCTTGCGACCATTATATGGAGTGCCAAAGAGACCGCATACAAAATTTTCAATCCCTCCGATGCTTCCCTCAAACGCTTTGATGCAGCACTTCCCCCCGAATTGCCGAGCGAAAACACGCTGTTCCCTTTCGATCTGATCTATTCGGATTCGTTCGGCAGCGATATTCTCATTTCCGTTCAGGCCCTTTGCACTGACGAATTTGTCCTTACCTGTGCATGCCATTGCAGCCGTAGCCACTAACTCTCGAAGTCGGATTTAGGTCTCTCGGCCTCTCCGTTTTCATTTTACAGAAAAGAAAAATCGTGGGCTTCGGCCCCCTTATTCCTCTTAGTATTTTCGTCCCAAAAAGCTGATGCGTATGGGGTATAAAAATGTGGTTTGAGATTTTTTTCGCTCCGGTTCGGGAACGAAAAAATTCTCGAACCAAAACGATTTTTTTTACGCGCGTATTTTCAGCGATTCTTGAACCGCAATTCTCTCTTTTGCGGTTCGTCTTTTTCTGATGAAGCGGCTGGCTGAAATTTCTTATTGGTCAGCTTCGGAACCGGATCGATGGTAGGATTGATTGCGTGGATGGTAGGTCTCGATTTCATGTCGGAGAGTTTCCCTGTCGATATGGGTATAGATCTCCGTCGTGGCAATGCTCTCATGGCCAAGCATGAGCTGAATGGCCTGTAGATTAGCCCCCCCCTCGAGCAGATGGGTGGCAAAGCTGTGGCGGAATGTATGGGGACTGATACTCTTCGTTATGCCGGCTTCTTCTGCCAGCTTCTTGATCATGACGAAAACCATGATGCGGGAGATGGCTTTGCCACGATTGCTCAGAAACACGTACTCCTCCTGTCCACGAACAGGGGTCGGGCGTTCGGGATCGGACAGATACCGCTTCAGCTCGGTGATAGCAGCCTCGCTCATGGGTACGAGACGCTGTTTGCGTCCCTTGCCATCGATACGCAAGAACGATTCGTTGAGGAAGAGGTTGCCGAATTTCAAAGAAGTCAGTTCGCTGACCCGCAGGCCGCAACTATAGAGTATTTCCAGAATGGCGCGATTGCGTTGGGCTCCCTGAGCTGCCGGATCGATCGATCCGATCAATCGATCGATCTCTTCGATGGTCAATACCGTAGGCAGATGGATACCAATGCGAGGGCCTTCGAGCAACTCGGTTGGATCCGCTTCGATATACTCTTCCAAAACGAGGAAGCGGAAGAAGCTCTTGACACCGCTGATGATACGCGCTATCGAACGTGCACTGATGCCGAGGTCATACAATTCGGCTACGAAATGTTGAAGATTTTCATACGAAACCTCTCGAAAAGAGATGCCCTCAGCCGTGAGATAAGAGTCTAACTTGCTCAAATCCTTTAGGTAGGCATCCACGCTGTTGGGTGTCAGGTGAAGTTCCAGACTGAGGTAGGACTTATAACGCTTGGAAAGGCTATCTTCTATCATTGTCAAATATCTATACCTTTGTAGAGGTTGTGTGCAGACCTATGCACACGCCGAAAGGAGAGCCTGTGCCATAAGCCGTTTTTTATGGCTCTGCCTCCCAAAGATAAACAATCGTTATGAAGCTTATACACATTATCAATGGTCCCAATCTGGCGTCGCTGGGCAAGCGAGAACCGGAAATCTACGGCCCTCGTCCGTTCGATGCTTATCTCGAAGATCTGCGAGGTCTTTATCCCGATGCTACCATCTCTTACTATCAGAGCAACCATGAGGGTGAACTGATCGATGCCCTTTACCGCGCCGAGCAAAGCGGTGCCATGGGTGTAGTGCTCAATGCCGGTGGTTATACGCATACGTCCGTCGCCTTGCTGGATGCCATCCGAGCCATCGGCATTCCGGTAGTGGAGGTGCATATCAGTTCCATCTTTGCACGCGAGGAGTACCGCCGGCAGTCGATGATAGCACCGGCTTGTCGGGGAATCATATCAGGTTTTGGGTTGGAGAGCTACCGGTTGGCAGTAGATTTTTTGGTGAAAGAATAAACAATAGCTCTATGTTGGAAAAATTAGTTAGAAATCGAAAAATTGCGAAAAGTAAAAATTGTAGAGTCAAATATGGGAATCCGAAAGATTTTAAGACTTTACAAGTCCGCATTACTCATGAAGACACAGTCTACACGTGTGAAATAGATTCAGAAAAACTTTCAGTGGAAAAAGACTCGATACATTTCTATCCCAAGGTAATATCCGGAGAGTTGTTTATCCGGTGGGATCAAGAAACAGAAGAAAACATTAAGCTGATTTCTAAAGACTAATAAAATCAAACGCTGTATATAGTATTGTAACAGATGAAACAAACAAAAATAGTCGCCACCATTTCCGACCTTCGCTGTGATGTGGACTTTATCCGCTCCCTTTACGAAGCAGGCATCAACGTAGTCCGACTCAATTCGGCTCACATGAACGAGGAGGGTTTCGATCGTGTGATCGGCAATGTCCGTGCCGTTTCTCCTCACTTGGCGGTACTGATGGATACGAAAGGTCCGGAAGTACGCACGACCGTTTGTGACGAACCGATCGAATTTCATGCAGGCGACCGTATCCTGATCAAGCCTGATCCGGAGCAAAAAACGACACACGACTGTATATGCGTTTCCTACCCGCTGTTCGTACAAGATGTGGAGGTGGGCAGCCGCATATTGGTGGACGATGGCGATCTGGAAATCGAAGTGGTGGCCAAGAGTGCCGATGCTTTGGCCTGTGTATTGCTGAATGATGGCACACTCGGCAGCCGTAAGAGTGTAAACGTACCCGGCGTCCGGATCAATCTGCCTTCACTGACGGAAAAAGACAAGCAAAACATCCTGTACTCCATCCGCAAGGGTGTCGATTTCATCGCTCACTCCTTCGTTCGCAACAAACAGGACGTTCTGGACATTCAGCACATACTCGACAAGGAGGGAAGTGATATTAAGATCATTGCCAAGATAGAAAACCAGGAGGGGGTGGACAACATAGACGAAATCCTCGATGTGGCCTATGGTGTGATGATTGCACGTGGAGACCTCGGTATCGAAGTTCCCCAAGAGAAAATACCGGCCATCCAGCGCATGCTGATTCGCAAGTGTGTGGAGCGGAAATCTCCCGTGATCGTGGCTACACAGATGCTCCACTCGATGATCAAGAATCCTCGCCCTACACGAGCGGAAGTGACCGACGTAGCCAATGCGATCTACTACCGTACAGATGCCGTGATGCTCAGCGGCGAGACGGCTTACGGCAAATATCCGTTGGAAGCCGTGCGCACGATGAGTCGCATAATCGAAGAAGCGGAGAAAAACAAAATCGCAGCCAATGATATTCGTGTATCATACAATGCCGATGATGTTACCACTACGGCCTTTTTGGCCAAGCAGGCGGTGAAGAGTATTGCCAAGCTGGGAGTCAAAGCCATCATTACGGACTCCTTTACGGGCAGGACGGCTCGCTATCTGGCTGCATTCCGTGGGCGCGTTCCTGTCTACGCCATCTGCTACGAGGAGAAAATTATTCGCCAGTTGGCTCTTTCTTACGGGGTCATTACCGCCTACGAATCGGCGACAGAAGAGCATCAGGAAGGACTCCGCGCGGCCCTGCTCCATCTCATAGACGGTCACTGCCTGATGCCGGAGGATATGGTGGCTTATATGCGCGGGCTGCGTGGGAAGGAAGGTTCTACGACTGCTCTGGAAATAGATCTGGTCAAGTATCTGATCTCGCGCGAACGCTAAGAGTATGACCATCGACGAATATATTGCGACACATACATCGGCCGAACCGCCCCTCCTGCAAAAGTTGGATCGGGATGCTCATCTGCACCTGATGCGTCCGCGGATGCTCTCCGGACACCTGCAGGGACGTTTCCTGTCGATGATCTCTCATCTGATGAGGCCACGCCGGATCTTGGAGATCGGCACCTATACCGGCTATGCCTCACTCTGCTTGGCTGAGGGATTGGCTCCGGACGGATTGCTCCACACACTGGAGCGCGACGACGAGATGGAGGACTTCATCCGCCGCTATCTGGAGGCATCGGATTTGGGCGCGAAGATCGAATTGCACATCGGTGAGGCCTTGGATCTGCTACCGGACTTGGTCAAGAATGAATGCTTCGATCTGATTTATATGGATGCAGACAAGAGACAATACACCCTTTACTATGAAATGATCATAGACCACCTGCCTGCCGGAGCACTCATCTTGGCCGATAATACGCTTTGGGACGGTAAGGTGGTGGCCGAACCTCTTCCGACCGATAGCCAAACACAGGGTATCCTTCGCTTCAACGAAATGGTCATGCAGGATGAGCGGGTGGAGAACTTGATCGTTCCGATGCGCGACGGGCTGAGCATGATTCGTGTGCGATGAACAATAAGACGAACTCCTTGTTTTAGGAATAAAGATATGATTACAATGAGTCTAAAAATATTTCTAACAGCATTATCAGTTATGGCAACAGTAACATTACAAGGCAAAATCAACATCAATACGAACGGACAGCTCCCGGGCGTAGGTTCAGTAGCTCCCGACTTCAAAGCCGTGAAGGCTGACCTGAGCGAAGTATCGCTCTCGGAATTCAAAGGAAAAAGAGTGGTAATCAACATATTCCCCAGTATAGATACAGGTGTCTGTGCAGCCAGCGTACGCCGTTTCAATCAGGAAGCATCTTCTTTGGACAATACGGTAGTACTCTGTCTCTCCAAGGACCTGCCTTTTGCACAGGCTCGCTTCTGTGGTGCCGAAGGCTTGGACAAGGTTATTACCGTTTCAGCTTTCCGCTGCGACTGCTTCGAGAAGGGTTATGGTCTGCTGATGACCGATGGCCCTCTGAAAGGTCTCTTGGCTCGTGCCGTCGTTGTGGTGGACGAAAACGGCAAGATCATTTACGAAGAGCTTGTTCCCGAGATCACCCAAGAGCCGAATTATGAAGCTGCTATCGCTGCACTGAAGTAATTCCGCTCAAATACCAAATATATTGTCGGGGCTGTGTCCAATCTCATTGGCGCAGCCCCGATTCCATTTTCAGTATCTACCGAACAAACAAACGTTTCGATGCTCCTCTCTCTTTTATCACAAAAGAAAAAAGCCGGAGGGATGGCTGTAAATTGTGAAGAGGGAGGTCGGAGGAAACCTGAAATCAATGGGCCGGAAAGCCCTTAGTATTCGGTCTTATCCGTTTTTTCTGTCCAAAGACGAAAAGAATGGAGAGCTTCATCCCGCAGCATCGGGATGATCGGAGTGGAGCGGCTATCCAAAGGACGAGCCAACTCTTGATAGATAAAATCGTCATCGAATCCTATATCGGCAGCATCCTGCCGACCGTTACCATAGAAAATCCGATCTATGCGTGCCCAATAGATGGCTCCGAGGCACATCGGACACGGCTCGCATGAGGTATAAATGGTACATCCCGAAAGATCGAAAGTGCCGAGCCGCTTACAAGCCATACGAATGCAATTCACTTCTGCATGCGCCGTGGGATCATTGTCGAGGGTCACACGATTGCTCGTTGCCGCAATGATCTCTCCATCTTTTACTATCACAGCACCAAAAGGACCACCGCCATTGGCAACGCTTTCGTCTGCCAATCGGATCGCTTCGCGCATCATCTCCTTATCTTGTTCCGTATGATTCATTGCATTGCGCATGTTTGATTGTTTGCTTCCGGCTGGTTGTTGGCTTATGCTTCGGGAGTAGATATGGTTTCGTTCAGATCTATTGACGTAGGAGTGAGCCTGATCAAACGGCGACGATAGAGCGTTCCGACAGCCATTTTGAACGTTTTCTTACTCATACCGGTATGTTCCAGAATTTCTTCGGGCGAACTCTTATCTCCAATGGGAAGCCGACCACCTCTTCTTTGGAGCATGTGTAGCAGTCGTTCGCTCTCGGAGTCGATACGGCCATAGCCTATCGGTTTGAGCGAGAGGTCGATTTTACCATCGTCGCGGAGGCGAATTACGTAAGCCTTCAGCTGTGCTCCGATCGCCAGAGGCATCGGCAACGTATCGGAATAGATCATCCCCCAGTGGGTATGATCCACGATCATGCGATAACCCGGATCGATTCGTTCGTAAACCAGTGCCGACACCTCGTCCCCGGGGGAGTAGGATGGGGGAATGTTGCCCAAATGTTTGGACAATTTCGCCGAGCCAACGATCTTACCGCTCACATGATCGATATAAGCATAGACGAAATAGCGTCCGCCTTCACGAATGAGCTGCATCTGTTCTCGAAAAGGAACGAAGAGATCCTTGTGTATGCCCCATTCCATATACGCCCCACTATCCGTGACAGAGACGGCACGCAGCAGAGCCACCTGTCCCACTTCGACAAGCGGTCGCATGGTGGTGGCTATGAGTCTGCCTTCATTGTCATGATAGACGAACACCTCCACTTCCACTCCGGGTGTGGCATTCGCCGGGAGATAGCGATTGGGCAACAAAATATCCGTATCGCCTCCATCGAGATATGCCCCGATGGATACGATACGGTCGATGGTCAGACGGCCTATGCGTCCGAGCTGGTATTTGCTTCGCTTCATCCGCAGGGATTACTCAAGCGTAACTGACGATTCGTCGCGCAGGACGGGTTGCACCAAAATGGATTCGGGCATACCATCGCGCTGCACCTGAAAGACGCACGAAGTAATCTGCTGGTCGTTCACGTACGAACGGAAGAAGAAGAGATAGGCAAAAGCCGGCTTGTATTTGGGCTGTGCCATTATGCGTGCAATCTTCTCGTAGTTCTTGGGTGACCAATAACGACATCCGGCCAAACCATTGGCATCGGTGAAGATGTCCTCCTCGGTACGGTACTTCATGGTCTTTTTGATAAACTCTTTATAAGCAGCGGAATACTCCTCGGATCCGGACAAAGCAGGAATACCGTTGATGCTGATGATACGGTCTCCGGCTTTCAGCCCTGCCTTCGCTGCCGGAGAGTCGGGATCGACTGCTGCCACGAGCGAAAGATCATTGGCCTGATAGTACAGCCCCGTATAGAAGTAACGCTGACTCCGCAGACGGAACGTCGGGTTCTCACGATAGCGAATAAACGGGAACTCCATCATCATCAAAGGCACGTTGTATCGCGCATATTCCGCCAACCCCAAAGGTGAGGAAAGGAAATCATTCGACTCGCATTGCCAGAAGACTTGGAGGTTGTTCCTGGCGTTGATCAGCCGTACACCGAGCTGGATCACATAAGGAGCATTGATCTCCTGTGTACCGGCCGGCATAATGGGGATCGATATCATCTTCTTGTCACGCGGAGAATACTGCCAAGAATTATGAGGAGCGGAGCTATTGAATGAGGTAAAGAGCTTGTTGTTATCGAACAGATAATAACAATCGACGATTACATCGGGATTGTTCAGCGTCTCTTTCATTCCCATGGCGCTCAGATATTTGCCCACTTCCTTGTAGACAGCTATATCGATCTCCTCGTTGTCGGGCGAAGAAGCAGCGAAAGAGTATGTACGCAGATTGGTAAAGTCCGCTTTGGTCGATGTCTTGACTTTGTATGGACGCACGATACGGCGATCGCTGGCATCCTGCAAGCTGTAGAAGCTGAAAGAGCGTGCCAACTGACGTTCGGACAGAATATACCGAGACTGGCAGTCACGTCCTAAGGTGATTTGCTTGGTTCCCGACAGATTGGAGACCTCCAGTCGGGTCGTATTTCCACTGATCAGGAGCTTCTGAAAATCCACTTCGTCCAGCGACGCAGTAGATTTGCCGGCCACTTTCTCAATGACATCGCCGGGTTTGAGTCCTGCCACATCGGCAGCACTGCCCGGCTCTACCGTGATGATAACAGGCCTATTGGCACCCCAATGTTCGTTATAGCTGATTTGGTACTGCATACCGATGCGACAGACCTGATCGCTCCCCGTTGCGGACTGAGCCAAAGTCGCTGTTACTGAAAGCAATGCAGCGATTGCTACAGCAAATAAACGATTCATCTTCATTTCTGCTGATATTTTATTATTGGATTTATACCGGTCATAATTTGTTTTTACAGAGGTCAAATATAGTCAAAAGCACCTGATCGGTGGCCTGAGCGATGACCTCCTCACGAGTACCGCTAAGATGCAGGCAGTGTGCGAAAGTATCCTCACCGATCGCAAGCCCGATCCAAACTGTGCCGACCGGTACCCGATCCGAACCGCCCGAAGGTCCGGCTATTCCCGTAGTCGCAATTCCTATATCGGCATCAAGCAGACGACAAACTCCTACAGCCATACTGCGTGCCACAGGCTCGCTGACCACTGTATGGCATTCAATATCGGCTTGGGACACTTGCAAAAGGCGTATTTTGATGTCGTTCTGATATGCCACGACCGAACCCCTGAAAAAAACCGAGGCTCCCGGGCAATGAGTTAGAGCCGAAGCAATAGCTCCTCCGGTACAACTCTCGGCAGTAGCCAATGAAAGACCTCGCTCTGTCAAGAGCTTCGCCAGTTCGGAAATAACGGGACTATCCATCAGATCGTGAGCGCGAGAATGGGACGGCATCGATGGGGCAGAAATCGCCCTGCAAGTACTTATAGTATCCGGAAATGGCTACCATGGCAGCATTGTCCGTCGTATAGGCGAATTTGGGGATGAATACAGTCCATCCATAACGTCGGGCATGATCGTGAAAAGCATCGCGCAGTCCGGTATTGGCTGATACACCACCGGCCAAGGCCACTTGTTTGATGCCATGATCTTTGGCCGCTTGGCGAAGTTTCTTCATCAAGATGTCTATGACCGTGTGCTGAAGAGATGCACACAGATCAGCCTTATTCTTTTCGACGAAGTCGGGATCTTCGGCCAATTTGTCGCGCAGAGTATAGAGGAAAGATGTCTTGAGTCCGCTGAAGCTGTAGTCGTAACCGGACACATGTGGACGGGCAAAGCGGAATGCATCGGGGTTGCCCTCGGAGGCCAACTTATTAACGATGGGGCCTCCGGGGTAACCCAGCCCCATCACCTTGGCACATTTGTCGAAAGCCTCTCCGGCTGCATCGTCGATCGTCTGTCCTATTACCTCCATGTCATAAGGAGAGCGAACCAGAATAATCTGGGAGTTGCCCCCCGAAACCAACAAGCACAGGAATGGGAAAGAGGGATGCTGCGACTCCTCACCCGGCTCACGAAGAAAGTTGGCCAGGACATGGGCATGAAGATGATTGACTTCCAGCATCGGAATACCCAAGGAAAGAGACAATCCCTTGGCAAAGCTGGTGCCTACAAGGAGCGATCCCAGCAAACCCGGGCCACGGGTGAAAGCGATGGCATCAATTTCTTCTTTGCGAATGCCGGCACGTTTGATAGCCTCGCTCACCACCGGGACAATGTTCTGCTGATGCGCACGCGATGCCAGTTCGGGCACCACTCCCCCATAGGCATTGTGTACGGCCTGTCCTGCGATCACGTTGCTAAGCATCGTTTCGTTCCTGACCACGGCTGCTGAGGTGTCGTCACAGGAGCTTTCGATCCCCAATATGATAATGTCTTTCTTCATTGCTGTCTTTTGTCTTTTTTCTATCTGCAAAAGAACGAATAAAACCTTGTTTGAGCCAATTCTTCCTCCGAGTGTTGCTGTTTTTTCAATTAGTGACAAGGTACTGCCATGAGAAAACAAAGAGAGAGGGATCCGAACCTTAGGAGTTACCTCTTTTAGAGGAAAATCCGACTGCTTCTAAGTTGAGTATAGACTGCCTGCAAAACGACTAAGGCTGTGTCATAAAGGGGATAATCCTTTGACACAGCCTTAGTATGGGAACTGCTATTCGTTCTGCGTGTAGCCCATAGGGGAATCGAACCCCTCTTTCAAGAATGAAAATCTTGCGTCCTAACCGATAGACGAATGGGCCAAACCGAGCCTGACACTCCTCTCCGCTTCGCAGACAAGTACGAGCGAGGGGGAGAGTCTTCCCTTACGCTAATGTATTCATGCGGCGAGCGAGCTTTGACTTCAGATTGGCGGCTTTATTCTTGTGAATAATATTCTTGCCAGCCAAGCGATCAAGCATCGATGCCAATACGGGGTATTTTTTTTCAGCTTCAGTACGGTCCGTCAGTGCACGGAACGCTTTCACAGCATTACGAGCCGTACGGGCATAGTAACGATTGTGCAGTCTGCGCGCGTTTGTTTGACGAATTCGCTTTTCTGATGAAATATGATTTGCCATATCCTTCTCTTGTGATAATTTTAATTCTGTAGCCCATAGGGGAATCGAACCCCTCTTTCAAGAATGAAAATCTTGCGTCCTAACCGATAGACGAATGGGCCTCCGGATGATCTTAGCAAAGGACAAAAATCCGTTTTGCGTTTGCAAAGGTAGTATTAAATCTGAAATTGCCAAACGATTTTACTTCTGCACCATGTAAGTTTCTGCACTTTTGACTCTTCTTTTTTCATTGTCTCCTCCAAAAGCTCCTCGCAAGATATAGTCCGAAGAGGCTTATCGGCATTCTTAAAGCGTTCGATCCGTCAGGAAAAGACGAACCGCAAATCAGAAGAAAGTGGTTCTGGAAATCCTGAAAACACGCGCGTAAAAAATTTCGTTTTGGTTCGAGAACAAAAAAATTCTCGAACCAAAACGAAAAAAATCTCGCGCCACGTTTTGCGGAGCCATACACGACAAAATTGACGAACGTAAAAGCGTGCAAGACGAGTATGCTCCCTCTCGCCGTTTTTTGTATCGGAGGAGGTAGAGAGTTTGGTCAGAGGGTTTGGCCATCTAAACCAAACAGCTTGGGCACAGAGAACTAAGATCGATGGAGATATTGCCTTACTTTTTGAGTATGACCATGCCACCGAATTTGGCGAAGACAAGGGCCTGCAAGTGGATAGTCTCGCAGGATTGCTCAGCCTACGGGTTCGAAGTCGAGTTGCTTTCTGTCCAGATTGGCCTGGGCAACGCGTACGGTGATGGCATCGCCCAGACTGTAGCGATGACGATAGCGACGCCCGATGAGGCAGAAGTTCTTGTCGTCGTATTCGTAGTAGTCATCATCGAGACAGCGGATGGGTATAAGGCCTTCGCACATATTTTCCTTCAGTTCTACGTACAACCCCCACTCGGTAACGCCCGATATTACACCATCGAATACTTTGCCGAGGTGTTCGGACATAAACTCCACCTGTTTGTATTTGATGGAAGCGCGTTCGGCCGAGGCTGCCAGTTGCTCCATTGCCGATGAATGCTTGCACTTTTCCTCATAGTCATTCTTGTCTACGGAACTTCCTCCCGAAAGGTATTTCGTCAGCAGTCGATGCACCATCAAGTCCGGATAGCGACGAATGGGCGAAGTGAAGTGGGTATAAAAATCGAATGCCAATCCGTAGTGGCCGATGTTGTCCGTCGAGTAAATGGCCTTGGCCATGGAGCGTATGGCAACGGTGGAGATCAGATTTTCCTCCGGTTTGTTTTGGATGTTGTCCAGAAGTGAATTGATACTCTTGCTTACCTCCACATTGCTACCTATGGTGCGCAGCTTGTAGCCGAATCGGCGGATGAAGTCCGATAAGGTCTCCAGTCTGTCGGGGTCAGGCAGGTCGTGGATACGATAAACGAAGGTCTTGGCTCGTTTCCCTTGGGTCTCGTCGCCTATATGTCGGGCTACCGTTCTATTGGCCAGAAGCATGAATTCTTCGATCAGCTTGTTGGCTTCCTTACTCTCCTTTACCACTACGCCCAGAGGACGCCCTTTCTCGTCTATCTCGAAGCGGACTTCTTTTCTTTCGAAGGCAATCGCTCCGTTTTGGAAGCGCTCCTCACGAAGTCGCTGTGCCAGCTCGTTGAGTTTGAGAATGGCCTCCTTGCAGTCGCCTTCGCCGGTCTCTATCACGGCCTGTGCCTCTTCGTAGGCGAACCGACGATCACTCTTGATCACGGAGCGGCAGATGCGATAATCCAATACTTTGGCCTCATCATTCATCCGGAATATACAGCTGTAGGCGTACTTTTCTTCATCGGGGCGGAGCGAACAAAGGTCGTTGCAGAGTCGTTCGGGGAGCATCGGGATGGTGCGATCCACGAGATAGATACTCGTGGCGCGGTTGTATGCTTCCTGATCGATGATGTCGCCCTCAGTGACGTAGTACGAGACATCGGCAATATGTACTCCCACCTCGTAGCAATTGTTCTCCAGCGGACGGAACGATAGGGCGTCATCGAAGTCTTTGGCATCCTTTGGGTCGATGGTGAAAGTGAGCACCGACCGAAAATCTTCTCTTCGCGTCAGTTCTTCTTCTGTGATCTTGCCGTCCAGGCGGTCGGCTGCCTCTTCCACCTCTTTCGGGTAGACATAGGGCAATCCGAACTCGGCCAAAATGGCATTCATCTCGGCGTCGTTGTCTCCGGCCGGCCCCAATACGGCTTGCACCTCTCCGATAGGATTCTTGGATTGCTCCGGCCATTCGAGTATTCGGGCTATTACCTTATCCCCGTTTTTGGCATTGCCGAGGTTATCCTTGGGAATGAAAATATCATTGGCCAAGGTGCGATCTTCCGTAACAAGGAAAGCGAAATCCCGATTCACTTGGATCTTGCCGACAAAAGAGGCCTGCTTCTGTTCGATGATCTCGATCACGGCGGCTTCCGGCGCACGGCCACGACGTTTGGCAAAGAGTTGTACTTTCACTTTGTCGCCGTCCATTGCATGTGCCGAATTTCTTTCGGCAATGAAAATGGGCGTGCCACCTCCTTCGGGGATAAACGAATTGCGGCCGTTGAACCGACGCTCGAAGGTGCCTATGACAATCAATCCCAAGGCATTGTAACGATAGCGTCCGCGCTCGATCTCGTGCAGGATGTCGTCCACAGCCATGTCTTCCATCAGGGAGTTCACCATTAGCTTTTGCGGCGTGGCTTCTATTCCCATCAGATGGCTTACCTGCTTGTAGTTCATCACGCTCTGAGGATTGCTTTGGAATACGCCCAAAATGGCATTGCGCATTTCCTCCTTGGTCATGCGTTTGTTCCTGCGGCTGGCGCGGTTGATGCGGGGAGCGTCTCCCTTGCGGGCTTTACTCTTGCTTTTATCTTTCCTTTTACTCATTGATTCTTTCGTTCAGAAACATCTCCCCATGCTAATAATCGGGAAGATGCGATTAACTGTTCATTTCGAGGATAGACCTCATTATTTCTGGTGTATTGCTCAGACGAGGCACTTTGTGTTGCCCTCCCAGCTTGCCCTGCTCTGCCAGCCAATCGTGGAACAGGCCCGGTCGGGCTATCGTCAGGGAGAGTGGGAGCAAAGTCATGTCTGCGTATCGCTTGGCTTCGTAGTCGGAATTGAGCGTTTGCAGTTCGGCATCCAACGCTTGGGCGAACGCATCCGGATCAGTCGGTGCAGAGACAAATTCGATCAGCCAGTCGTGCCGCCCCTTGCCCTCCTCCGGGAAAAAGTGAGGTGCTGCCGTATAGTCCACCGCCTGCACGCCGAATCGCTTGCATGTCGCCGCCAATGCTTTGTCGCTATTGTCTACCATCAGCTCTTCTCCGAATGCGTTGATGTAGTGCTTGGTGCGGCCGGTGATGACTATTTTGTATGGTTTGACCGATGTGAAGCGTATGGTGTCGCCCAATACATAGCGGTAGAGTCCTCCGAGCGTACTGATGATCATAGCGTAGTTACACCCTTTTTCCACCCCTTCGAGTGGGATGGCTTCCGCCTCGGGCTGGCCGAAATGCTCCATTGGGATGAATTCGTAGTAAACTCCGTAATCGAGCATCAGTAGCATGCCGCTATCCGTCGGATCATCCTGAATACCGAAGAAACCTTCCGAAGCGTTGTACGTCTCCATATACTGCATCCGCGAAGAAGGTATCAGCTTCTCATACTGCTCTCGATAGGGCGCGAAACTGATGCCGCCGTGGAAGAATACTTCCAACTCCGGCCATACATCCGACAAAGTCTCTCGGCCTGTAGCTGCGAGTACTTCCTTGATCAGGACAAGGATCCAAGACGGTACGCCGGACAAGCTCCCGACCCGTGCATGTACCACTTCGCGAACTACGGCTTTCAGCTTCTCCGTCCACTCATCCATCAGGAGCGTCTCTTTCGAGGGCACCCGTATGCTGTTGCCGAGCGCAGGCATATTCTCGACAAGGATGGCACTCAAGTCGCCAACTTGTATGTCGGCATTCATGGATACAGGGGCGTGACTGCCACCCAGTACCAAACCTTTCGTCGTGAAGAAACGACTGTCAGGTCTGTTGCGTAGGTACAGCCATAAGGAGTCTTTCCCCCCTTGATAATGGCAATAGTGCAGATAGCGATATGGAACGGGGATGAACTTGCTTTTGCTATTGGTGGTGCCGCTGCTTTTGGCAAACCATGTGCAACGTCCCGGACAGAGCACATCTTTTTCGCCACGAAGCATTCGTTCTATTTCGGCTTGTGTCGATTCGTAATCGCGAACAGGCACGTTGCGAGCGAAACGCTCTCTCGAGCTGATACGGCTGAAGCCGTAGCGGATGCCGGTGGATGTGTAGGCTGCACTCGACAGGATGCGCTTGAGCTGTCGGTCTTGTATCTCTTCTGCTCGGGAGGCATAGGTGTCGATGGCTTTCAGCCTGATTTTCGACAAAGCATGTATGATACGGGTTTTATAGTCCATCGGTCTCCGTTTCTTTACAAAAGTATCATTTCTTTTTTCGAAAGCGGTCTCTTGTCTCAGGCGTCACAATCCGCAAAAGAATACAAGTGAAGAGGGGTATAAAGTATTGACTTTCAATTTTTCAAAAGACTCTCTGCTCCATAAAACTGAGGCCATTGGTTGTATTCAACGAGCCAATGCCGTTCTTTTAGAATTGCTATTTGAGCATCTGTACAGACATTGCCTTCCTTCGGATCATTCAACGTTTTAATCCAAATAACGCCATTATTATCAGTAATCGGTATACTATTTACCAACGTATCCATACCTTCTCCCGATATTTGGTTATTATAGCAAACAACAAATGATAATAGGTTTGCATCCGGATTAAAGAGTAAGGTCTCGATACTATTCTGAGAACAATTGAGTTCCGTCAAACTCTTCGTGGCGGAGACATCCAAATGTTTCAGATTATTTTGGCTGCACTTGATTACTTGTAAGTGTTTATTATTGCTTAGATCCAAATGAGTAAGTGCATTATCGTCACAGGCCAGCTCGCTAAGTAGAGGATTTTTGTCCACGGACAATTCCTTCAACCTATTATGTGAACAAAAAAGAGTCTCCAAAGCACTGTTATTGCTGACATTGATCTTTTCAATCGAATTTCCCTCACAAAAAAGTCTTTTCAAGGCCTTGAGGTTACTTATATCCAGTTTGGACAATGCATTCCCAGAACAGTGTAGCGTTTCCAAATCAGGAGTATTATTGAGATTTAATGACTTCAGATAATTGCCGTAGCAAACCAATGTGAGCAAACCTGAGGACCGGCTAAGATCAATATCGGTAATTTTATTAAGCGAACAATCCAATCCTTGCACACGTCCATAGATAGTAATAGTGGGATTAACGACATCATACCATTTATATCCATATAGGGTGATTATTCCATATGTTACTAGCATCCCCGGCTCTATTTTTTCTTCCGGCTGACATATGCGGTCACCATTGATGTCTACCCATACATCATCATCCATTGTCTCAATGGTAAGGTGGATTTTCTCTCCGGGTTTGATTGCTGTAGTAAGAGTGATGCGAGGGGTGCCACTGTATGGATCCGGTTCTTCATTCTTGCATGAAAAAAATAGCGGGAGCAGTGCCAGCGCTACCAGCAGTTGTGAAAATTTTTTCATCATCATTCTTTTGTTGATTATTTATTCTGCATTCATATCGCATAGCTTTGTGTAGTATCCGCCCAGGGCGTACAGCTCATCGTGGCGTCCTTGCTCCACGATACGCCCCTCATGCAGCACACATATAATATCCGCATTGCGGATCGTGGTCAGTCGGTGCGCTATGACGATAGCCGTTCTATTGGCCATCAGCTTTTCGATGGCATTCTGTACCAAACGTTCGCTTTCCGTATCGAGTGCGGACGTGGCCTCATCCAGAATCAAAATCGGTGGATTCTTCAAAATAGCTCGGGCGATGCTGATCCGTTGCCGCTGGCCTCCCGACAGCTTGCCTCCGCGGTCGCCGATGTTGGACTGATAACCCTCGGGCATCTGCATGATGAAGTCGTGCGCATTGGCTATGTGTGCTGCATGCTCTACCTCTTCGGCCGTGGCATTCTCTTTGCCGAAGGCAATGTTGTTGAAGACGGTATCGTTGAAAAGGATTGCTTCCTGATTGACGTTGCCGATCAGCTCACGCAACTCGCGCAGTTTTACGTCCCGCACATCCGTCCCGTCTACCAGCACACGCCCTTGCTGGATGTCGTAGAACCGTGGCAGCAAATCCACGATCGTACTCTTGCCCGATCCGCTCTGACCGACCAGTGCCACCGTTTTCCCTTTGGGAATCGTCAGACATACATCGCGCAGCACCCAGTCCTCACCATAGCGGAACCACACATGGTCATAAACGACCGCCTCTTCGAACACGACGGGGTGGGGTTGTTCGGGATCTTTGATGTCGTTCTCGGCCATCAGTATCTTGTCCACACGCGACATGGAGGCCAAGCCCTTTTCGATGGCGTAGGATGCCTTGCTCAGCTCCTTGACCGGATTGATCAGACTATAGAAGATGACCAGATAATATATGAAGGTGGAAGCATCGATATCGCTCGTATTGTTCAGAATAAGCGTGCCCCCATACCAGAGTACGATGGCTATGGTAGCCGTGCCGAGAAATTCGCTCATCGGGTGTGCCAACTGCTGGCGGCGGAAGACCTTCATCGTCGTACGGCGAAACTGCTCGTTGGCACGATGGAAGCGATCCTGCATCTTCTTCTCGGCATTGAATGCCTTGATGATACGCAGGCCGCCAAGCGTCTCTTCTATCTGGCTCATCAGGCCTCCCCATTGATTCTGCCCTTCCAGACTCTTACGCTTGAGTGTCTTGCCCACCTTGCCCATCAGCCCTCCGGCTATTGGCAGGAGGATGAAAACGAAAAGGGTGAGCTGCCAGCTGATCAGGATCATCCCGATCAGGTAGATGGAAATGAGGATCGGATTTTTCAGCAACATATCCAGCGAACTGATCACGGAAGTCTCTATCTCATTCACATCGCCCGATATGCGTGCCATGATATCGCCTTTGCGCTCTTCGCTGAAAAAGGAAAGGGGGAGTCCGAGGATCTTATCGTTGATCTGATTGCGAATATCCCGCACCACACCCGTACGAAGCGGAATCATGCTGTAGAATCCGAGGTACATCGAAGCCACTTTCAGGAAGGTCATCACCACCAGATAGATGCCCAGCATGATAAGCGTAAACGATGCTCCACGTACCTCTATAAGCTGGCTTACGTACCAGCTGAAATTATTGCTCAGAGCGGCTCCGGCAGCTTTCCACCCATCCATGCTGCTCCAGTCTATCCCATCCATCGGCATGTAAGTGGTCACCTGGCGGTCTATCCGGAAGAGGATGCGCAGGATGGGCATGATCAGAGAGAAAGACAATAGGTTGAGCAGTGCACTCAGCGTATTGGCCACCACGCTCCATGCCACATACTTTTTATAGGGTGGCACGAAACGGCGTATAGCACTGAAAAAATGCTTCATAATAATCGGGCGGTTGCAGCTAAAATCTCCGAAAGATACGTGTTTTTGGGGAAAGACGGCTCCCCGAGCTGTGTCCCGCAGGGCACTTCCATGCGAGCTTTGGATCGGCTTTGGAAAGGGGAAAAAGAGCAGAAAGGGGTTATTTGCCTCTCTGATATTTTTACGTCTGAAAAAATCTCCATGCGTGGATCGTAAAAACGTGGCGCGGGAAGTTTTTCGTTTTGGCGCGTAAACGGAAAAATTCTCGCGCCGGAACGAAAAAGTTTTGGCACCATTTTTCGGATAAACAGGGACGAGAAATGGACGAATTTTGGCTCGTAAAATGAGGAACGATTCCAAGCCCGAAGGATGAGAAAGAGCGACTTCCCGGCGGCCTTTGCATCCGTTTCCTATGGCTGATGTCAGCCTTTCTTGTTCAAGGACGGCTGTAGCCGCCCACCTGCTCCCCAACAGTAATCTGCTGATGCATGCTATACGGGGAGATTCTCTTGAGAGACATTTTTTTGCAGTTAGAGCTTTGAAAATGAAGTCTCTTTCTAAATGAAAAACCTACCTTTACAGACGAAACGTTTCGGGGATAATATGATGTAAAAGAGGGAATGAAAAGAATCAATATCACCATCGGCTTTCTCTTTATATACTTCGTAGTGATGTCCGTATTGGGATACCCGCGCGAAAGGATAGCTCCGGACGGTACCGACCGGCTGGTAACGTATCTGTTGGTTTGCGCTTTGGAGCTGGTCGTACTCATCTTGTTGCGGTGGGTATTGATACGGCGATACAAGATGCGCGAGCGTCGCCGGCACGATATGGAACAGTATGCCCGATACGATGAAAAACCCGACGAATAGTCACCTAACGCTACAATGAAGTATGACGGACACGGCACAACTCTATCCTTACATATTCCATCCCATCCTTCGACCGGTCGTGTGGGGCGGCCGCAGGATACGCCCTTTCAAGGGAATGGAGCCGACCGATGAAAACATCGGAGAAAGCTGGGAGATTTCGCATGTGAGCGACCACTATTCGGTCGTAGCAAACGGACCTCTGGCCGGTAAGACGATAGACGATTTGCTGGTGTATCATGGCGAAGATCTCCTTGGCCGGCACGTATTCGAGCGGTATGGCCGGAAATTTCCCCTATTGATCAAGTTCATCGATGCGCGCGATGATCTTTCCGTACAGGTTCATCCCGACGACCGGTTGGCAGCCGAGAGGCACCAATCCTTCGGCAAGACGGAGATGTGGTACGTGGTACATGCCGATCCGGATGCTCGTCTCTATTCCGGTTTTTCTACGCAGTCTTCTCCCGAAGATTACGAAAGGCGTGTGGCCGAAGGCACGATCATGCAGGCTTTGGCCGAGTATAAGGTCGAGGCGGGCGACGTCTTCTTCCTGCCTGCCGGTCGGATACACGCCATCGGTGCCGGTTGCTTTGTGGCAGAGATACAGCAGACATCCCACATCACCTATCGTATCTACGATTATGACCGCCCTGACGCAAACGGTCGCTTGCGCGAACTGCATACCGAATGGGCTAAGGATGCCATCGACTATCGGCTGGAGGATTCGTACAGGACTGCTTACACGCATCAGCCCAATACGGCTGTCCGGTTGGTAGACTGTCCTTATTTCCGTACCGCGCTGCTGGAACTGGTTCAGCCCATCAGGCGCGACCTTACACAAGAGGATAGCTTCGTTATATATATATGTATGGAGGGAGGACTTACCCTTACGGACAAGAATGGCTATCTCCTCGAACTCCGACAGGGACAGAGTGCCCTCATCCCGGCCTTGATCGCTGATGTAGAGCTTGTCCCTGACCCTCAAGCAGGGTGCAAGCTGCTTGAGACCTATATCCCTGCTTCCACTAACTGCTAAAAGATTTATCCGATGAAAGCAAAAATGCCATTACTCCTGCTTGCGGCTTTCGCCCTTTTGCTGCAGATTTCATCCTGTAAGAAAGAGAGGAACAAACAAAGCGACAGGATCGTTTTCGACAGTATTTCCATGGAGCGTTGCACTCACTTGTTAGGCGACTCCACCATGCCTTGCAACGATATTAAAATCCTGTTTGAATATCCGTCGGACAGCATTCCTCATGCCATAGGCGATTCGGTGAGGTGGAATATCCTCAATGCCCTGTTCGGCCCGGCGTATGCATCCATGTCGCCTTCCGAGGCTATGTCGGCTTATGCTGCCGCCAGCGATTCCACCTATTTGTCGGATATGGAGCCTTTGCTGAAGGAGGAACTTACGCTCAAGCCCGATTATAGACCGGACTTGGGGCTTTATGCCTATATCGATCACATAACGGGCAAGGTCGTCTTCCGGCAGGACAGCCTCTTGGTCTATGAGATCGAAGCTTTCAAATACATGGGCGGCAGTCATGGTTACGGTGACGTTGCATATCTCAACCTCGATTTGCGTACCGGCAAGCAGATTCTTTTGGAAGACATCGTCGTACAGGGCAAAGATGCTACTCTCACCGATTTGCTCTGGAAGCAGTTGATGGCAGACCAAGGGGTTTCTTCCCTGGAAAGCCTCAACGAAATGGGCTATGGCACCTTGGGGGATCTTTATCCTACGGACAATTTTGGAATATCGGAGCGAGGTATCACTTTCCTCTACAATGAGTACGAGATCGCTCCCTATGCCATGGGGCCGATACAGATTACACTGTCGTTCGATTCGCTTGCTCCGATTCTCAAGGAGGATTCGCCCACTGTCTTGCTCTCTACCGGCAAGAATGGATCGAAAAGATAAAAACCGACAGGTTTTCTCGCGACCAACTTCTTCAAAAGAACTATATTTGTAGCTCCTGTCGATAGTGCCATGGCAGTTGTAAAGATGATAGTCACATCATTGGAAGACCTTCGCTCAAGATTGCGTGCGTATGTGTCGGAGAACGGCTTGCGTCATACCCCCGAACGATACAGCATTCTTGAAGTCGCATATAATCTGAAGAAGATATTCACGCCGGACGACTTGTTCGATCTCACTCGCGAGAATGGCTTGCCTGTAAGTCTTTCTACGGTCTATAATACCCTTACCTTGCTCGAACGCTGCGGGATCGTTCTGCGTTTGCCTTCTCCCGAAACCAAATATCAGTATTTGATGGCTTCCTTCGCAGAGCAGTGTCCGCTGCTTTTCTGTACCGAATGTGCACAATTCTCTACCTACTACCGACGAAATGTGAAGTCGATACTGGCCGACAAGGATCTCAGACCTCCACGCTTCTCTTATAGGCAGGCCATCATTTGTCTCTATGGGATATGCGACAAATGCAGGAAGAAGCAGTCGGCCCTCAAAAAGGCGGCAGACAAAGCTGCTCCCAAGAAGAAAAAATAATAACACAGACATATAACATTGATCCGATATGGAAAAAGTGGATGTACTTCTCGGCCTGCAATGGGGCGATGAAGGAAAAGGAAAAATAGTGGATGTACTGACTCCGCACTACGATATTGTCGCTCGCTTTCAAGGTGGCCCGAATGCCGGACATACGCTTGAGTTCAACGGGGAGAAATACGTGCTTCGTTCCATTCCTTCGGGAATCTTCCAAGGAGAGAAAACGAATGTCATAGGCAATGGAGTGGTACTCGATCCCCTGCTTTTCAAGGAAGAAGCCGAAGCTCTTGCGCGCAGCGGTCACGATCTGACCAAGCGTCTCGTGATCTCGCGCAAGGCCCACCTCATTATGCCTACGCATCGACTGTTGGATGCTGCCAACGAGATAGCCAAGGGAAGCGGCAAGATCGGAACCACAGGTAAGGGGATCGGCCCCGCATATACGGACAAAGTGAGCCGCAACGGTCTGCGTGTCGGAGATTTGGAGCACGGCTTCGAGGAAGCCTATTCGGCAGCCAAGGAGCGTCATCTTCGCATCCTGAATTCTCTGAACTATCCTGCGGACGAGCTGGCGGATCTGGAGAAGCGTTGGATGGAGGCTACAGAATACCTGCGCACGTTCGAATTTGTGGACAGTGAATTTCTGATCAATGGTGCTCTTGCGTCCGGCAAGAAGGTGTTGGCCGAAGGAGCACAAGGATCGCTCTTGGATATTGACTTCGGTTCTTACCCGTTTGTGACCAGTAGCAATACGATATGTGCCGGCTGTTGTACCGGCTTGGGAGTCGCCCCTCGCAATGTGGGGGATGTATATGGGATATTCAAAGCCTATTGCACGCGCGTCGGAGCAGGGCCTTTCCCCACGGAGCTGTTCGACGAGACGGGAGACAAGCTTTGTGAATTGGGACGCGAATTCGGCTCTGTGACGGGACGTAAACGCCGGTGCGGCTGGATAGACCTCGTAGCCCTACGCTATACCATCATGTTGAATGGTGTGACCAAGCTGATCATGATGAAAAGCGATGTCATGGATCTTTTCCCCACGATCAAGGCTTGTGTGGCATACCAGATAGACGGCAAGGAGACACGCGATTTCCCCTTCCATCTGACAGAAGGGGTAACGCCCGTTTACAAGGAATTCCCCGGTTGGCAGTGGCCGATGAAGAACGTCGTCTCCGAGGCCGATTTCCCCCGAGAATTTAGCGACTACATCGCTTTCTTGGAAAAAGAATTGGGAGTCGGTATCGCTATCGTTTCCGTGGGTCCCGACCGAGAGCAGACCATCATCCGGCAGGCATGATGACATACGCAGAAGCTATCCGATATCTCTTTACCGCCACCCCTGTCTTCCAACACCAAGGAGGCAGTGCATATAAACCCGGGCTCGGTACCGTAGAGACCATAGACCGTCTGCTGGGACATCCCCACAAGGCTTACCCAACGATACATGTTGCCGGCACTAACGGCAAAGGCTCTACCGCCTCTACACTGGCTGCCATCTTACAGGCTGCCGGTATGAGGGTAGGCTTGTTCACATCTCCTCATTTGGTGGATTTCCGCGAGCGTATTCGTGTAAACGGCATTTGCATTACGAAAGAATACGTAGTGGATTTCTGCGAGCGAACGCGTGAGATGGTGACAACGCTGCATCCCTCTTTCTTCGAGCTGACTACGATGATGGCTTTCGACTATTTCCGGCACGCTCAGGTCGATATGGCACTTATCGAAGTGGGGATGGGAGGCCGTTTGGATAGCACCAATATCATTACCCCCATCCTGAGTATCATTACGAATATCGGCAAGGATCATGTGCAGTTCCTTGGGGATAAGCCGGAGAAGATAGCCTTCGAAAAGGCCGGAATCATCAAATCCGGAGTCCCCGTTGTAGTTGGCCGGGCCGAGGGCGGTGTGCGCGATGTCTTTCAGCGCAAAGCCGATGAGGAAGGAGCGGATATTGTTTTTGCACAAGAATCGGGCGTAATCACGTCCTCGACATTAGAGAACGGTTGCTATACATACCGAACACGAGACTATGGATCGGTTCGTGGCGAACTGACCGGCTTGGCGCAGGAAGAGAATGCCCGTACGATTCTCTGTGCCGTGGATGTCCTTTGTAAACGATGTGGTCTGAACCTTTCTTCGCAGCACGTACGTGAAGGATTTGCCCATGTTACGGCAATGTCTGGGCTGTTTGGCCGTTGGCAGCAGCTGGCCGAGCAGCCACGGATCGTATGCGATACCGGACACAACGAAGATGGGTTCCGTCTGATCACCGAGCAACTGAGGCGACAGACTTACCGACAGCTGCGTATCGTCTTCGGCATGGTCAATGACAAGGACATCACAGCCGTATTGGCTCTCTTGCCCCGGGAGGCCGTTTATTATTTCACCCGTGCTTCGGTCGATAGAGCTTTACCGGAAGACGATCTGCAGCAGCAGGCCGCTGCTTTCGGCTTGGTCGGTAGTACCTACTCTTCGGTTCGGGAGGCACTCGAAGCCGCCCGACGAGAGGCGCATGCGGATGATTTTATCTTCGTCGGAGGGAGCAATTTTATCGTAGCCGATTTGTTAGAAGAATTCAAATAACTAAGTAATCATATCAATAAAAAACCTTTTAAAAAAATGACTGACGCAATCAAACAATCCCTCAGGGACAAGCCCGCAGTCCGGTGGACAGCACTTATCTTAGTGGCTGCCACCATGTTTTTTGCCTACATGTTCGTGGATGTGCTTTCTCCTCTGAAAACACAGTTAGAGCAGCAGGTCAATTGGAGTTCCACGGTCTTCGGCTCTTATGGCAGTAGCGAGTTCTTTATCAACGTTTTCTTCGGATTCCTCATATTGGCAGGGATCATCCTAGACCGCATGGGCGTGCGTTTTACTGCCATTTTATCCGGCAGTTTGATGCTTTTGGGTGCCCTTATTAAGGTATATGCCCTGAGTGAAGTCTTCAATAACGGTGGCTTCGGTTACGATATGCTCAATTCCTTTTCTATGGGCTTCCCCCCATCTGCCAAGCTGGCCTGTGTCGGTTTTGCCATTTTCGGATGTGGCTGTGAAATGGCCGGCGTAACCGTTTCGCGTGCTATCGTGAAGTGGTTTCATGGCAAAGAGTTGGCTTTGGCCATGGGACTTGAGATGGCTATTGCCCGTTTGGGAGTCTTCGCCGTATTCTGGACTTCACCTATAATTTCAAAGCAGTTCGAAGGTACGCTTCAGAGCGTTCAGGTACCGGTTATTTTTGTTACGGCACTTCTTTTCATCGGGTTGATTCTCTATGGCATCTACGGTATCCTCGACAAGAAGCTCGACCGCGAAGTGCAGGATGCAAACGTGGAAGAGGAAGAACCTTTCCGCTTCAAAGATCTCAAACAGGTATTCGGCAATAGCATGTTCTGGATTGTTGCCCTCTTGTGCGTGCTTTATTACTCAGCCATTTTCCCCTTTCAGAAGTTTGCCACCGAGATGCTTCAGTCCAATATCGGTCTGACGGCCGAAGGAGCTGCGCGTATCTTCAGTATGTTCCCCTTGGGAGCCATGGTGCTGACGCCTTTCCTCGGTGCATTCTTGGATAAGGTCGGGAAAGGAGCCACCATGCTTATTATCGGTTCGGTGCTGATGTTCGTTTGTCACCTGACATTTGCTATTTTCCCCTTCGAGAGTGGCACCACTTCTTCGCTGGCCATAGCCATTGCAGCCATCGTCGTACTGGGTATTTCTTTCTCTTTGGTACCTGCCGCTCTATGGCCTTCGGTACCCAAGATTATCGACCCCAAAGTACTCGGTTCGGCTTATTCGGCCATTTTCTTTATTCAGAATATCGGCTTGATGGTTGTTCCCATCGTGATCGGAGCCATCCTCGACGCCACGAATAAGGGTGTTGCAGCCGGCGAACCGAAGAACTATACTTTGGCGATGCTGGTTTTTGCTTCATTTGGTGTACTCGCCTTTATCCTCGGTATTCTCCTGAAAGGGGCCGATGTAAAGAAAGGCTACGGACTTGAACTCCCCAATATCGAGAAGTAAGCATATCTTATTCCGCAAGGAAAATGCGGAAACAAGAGATTAGATCGCTTCCGTAAGAGGAACCGCTTATAATCCCCGCAAAAAAAGAGCTGTGCAGAAGTGAAATCCTCCCTGTGCACAGCTCTTTTTTTTCAATATATCCAAACTAATATTAGTTCCGCTCAAAACTACTATTAGTTTCGCGAGAATCCACCAGTAGTTTTGAGAGAATCTACTGGTGGTTTCTGTGGGGAGATCCATAGGTGCCGAAAGAGGGCGCAATTTGCATGCTGATTCGACCTTTTGAATTGAGCATTGGCTGCTTGAGAGTGGCGCGATTCGTCGGAAGTCGGCGGCCGCTTTATGATTGAAAAAAGAGGGTACACCCGGTATGGGTGTACCCTCGATCGGTTTGTTATAAAAACACTTACACACTTTGTCTCTTGCTCAGAAGAGAGGTCCGATTAGGACGGTCGTCCGCCACGGCCGAAAGGTGCGCCGGGACGATTCATATTGCCACGTCGGTGATCGCTGCGAGATCCGCCACCGCTGAAGGCGTTGAATCGGTAGATGAAGTCCACCATCACGTAGCGTCCGATCGTATTGGACATGGTCTCTTCTATATTGATGGCCGTAGCAGAACGGCTGATATTAGAGCGCTGACCGAGGATGTCATAGCCTTTGACCCGCAGTGTACCGGCCTTGTCGCGAAGGAAGCTGTATGAGAGCGAAGCATCCCAAAGCCATTCGTTCAGGCTGAATCCCCCGCTGTAGCCGGAGTTCGTGTTGTATTCGAATTGGCTGTCAATACGGAATCCATAGGGAAGCGTTAGTGCGACCTGATAATTGCCGCCGAAGTCGTATGTGCGCGAATCTTTCTGTCCGCTCAGACTATTATTCGCCATATAGAATCCTATGTTGCCTCCGATACCCGTGTCGATCCAATCGTTGCGATAGGTCAGCGTCAGGCGTTCTCTCGTTCGGAACGAGAGGGCTTTGTTCTTATTGTCATTGATAAAGCTTTGTCCTTCGGCCAGCCTGTTGAACAAGGACATCCTGAAAGAAAATGCCCTGTTCTTGAGCGGAACCGACAGTGTCCCATGAAGATTCGCCTGCCATGTGCCGGAAGCATTTTCATAGCGGGTGGTACGGATCCCTGTGGACTGGTCGTAGTGCGTATTGGGGACGATGTCGTCGAATGTATAGTTGCCGAAGAAAACGATGCTGAAAGCTCGCTGACTTTTGGCGTCGAAGTCCGAGAACATGGCCATCACATTGTTCGAATAGCTGGGCTTCAGGCCCGGATTTCCTTCTGTCACGAAGAGCGGATTCGTGATGTCCTGAACGGGAGCGATCTGATTGATGGATGGTTGTGTAGTACGCCCTCGGTAATCTACGCGAAGGTTGGTGGTCTTGTTCGGCTTGTAGTTGATTCGGAGCATCGGAGAGAGATTGACACGATTGAAAGCCAACTTGTCCTGCTCTACTCCTCCTACGTTCCGATAGCTGACAGTTCTGTTGGGATCCACGTTGAACCCCACGGTGTAGTCCCACGTCTTGGCAATCTTCTTGAGGTTCAGTCCGATGCGATACTGGGTAAACTCGTTGTTGTAGGAGAGTCCGTACTGATCGTCCAGTGTGGAGTACAGTCCGTCGTCGCCCAATCGGTACACCTCACGGTCCGAATTGCGACGCGAGAAGCGTCGGTTCAAAATAGCCTGTGCGAAGTAATTTTTGCCCAATGGTTCTACGTAGGAGAGCCGAAGGCGATATTGCAGGTTGGAGTTGTCGTTGAATTGCTTCTGATTCGTCTCCACACTTTGGAGCACGGCCTGATATATGCCTTCTCCGTCTTCGTCGGTCAGTCCGCCGCTGATGGAAGCACTCAGGGTACGCCCTTCATCGTTGAGTTTGTGGCTGATGTCCAGTTCCCCGTTCAGACGGAAGTTGTTCCCTTGCGTAGTCTGGTGGATGGAGCCTTTATTGATGATGCTTCCGGTCGTATTCTTCGTCTCGTATGCGTCGTTGAAGAAGCCATCCATCTTGGATATCGAGAGGTCGGGCTCGAAGACCACTTCGGTACGTTCGGACGGTTTCCATTGCAGCCTGAATCGAGCCTGACCGTTGTGAGAGAAAGAGCGTTCCAATATATTTTCGTCCATATAAGTATTCCCTTCGGCGAGGATATTTTCCACGCGTTTGGTCGTCTCTATGGCCTTGTCGTTGTATCCGTAGCGTGCATCGCCTCCTGTATTAAGGGCAGAGGAGAATTCGACACTGAAGTTGCCGCCCAGCATCGACGAAGACGTAACACCTCCACTATTGCCGAAGCCGCGTCGACCACCGCCTTGGGGAGAGAAGAAGGTCATGGATCCCATCTCGCTGCTCATCTCGCTAAAGCCCATATTGTTCGTATTGTTCGCGCTACCGATCAATGTCCATTGCTTATTTCCATCGAACCGATTGACGTTCCCTCCGGCCATATAGCGTTGGTCAGTACCGTAACCGGCCTGAAGCGTTCCGAAGAGGCCTTTCTTTTTTTCGGGTTTCACCGTCAGGTTGATTACGGTCTCCTCTTCTCCATCATCGAAACCGCTCATCCGCGACAGCTCGCTCAGTTTGTTCAGTACCTGTACTTTATTGACCATATCGGCCGGAAGATTCTTTATTGCCACCTGTGGATCTTTGGAGAAAAACTCTTTGCCATCGACAAGAATCTTGCTAATGTCCTTGCCGTTGATGGTGATCTTCCCATCGGATCCGATCTCTGCTCCGGGTAGCTTCTTGATCAGTTCCTCGATAGAAGCTCCTTGTGCTACGGTATAGGATCCGGCATTGAATTCGAGCGTGTCGTTGCGTACCACGACCTCTGCCGCTTTAGCCTGCACCGTCACACTCTGTAGAAGGCGGGCATCTTCGTTCATGGATATATCTTTGAGCGTAATGGTTTGCCCGTTTCTAAGAGATATTTTTTCGTCGTGGGTAGTGTAACCTACATATGAAACGCGCAGAATGTAGTCACCCTCCTGTGACGTTTTCAGGCTGAACAACCCTTTTTCATTAGTGGCACCTGCGGCAACGGCTACTTGGCCGGTACTCTGTACAAGCTGTACGTTGGCTTGAATCATGGGGTTGCCTTCTTCGTCCAATACTCTACCTGCTACTCCGGCTTGTTGGGCTTCCAGCCCAACGAAACCAAGAGAAGCAAGGAGCATTGACAACAGTAATTGATAAATCGATCGCATAAGAAAAGTTTGAAAAGAAAAATAGGCGCTATCGTTCCCATTCTCCGAAATGGTATTTTACGATTTACCCTACAACTGAAATAGAGGGGAAAAGAGAAATAAGTTTAATTCGTGTTCACGGAAAAGGAGGTCGAACCCGGTGGAAGCGGCATGGCTTACAGAGAGATCACGAGCCAAAAACAGGCGGATTGTGGCCTGAGTTTTCGTGTAAACACGCGCGTAAACTTTTTCGTTTTGGCGCGGGAATTTTTTGCTTCTCGCACCAAAACAAAAACGTTCTCGCCCCACGTTTTTCGGTTTGTGAGTTGAGAAAAAATACGAACCAAAAGGCTTGGGATCTGGAAAGATGATTGGCGATGTCGCTTCGCTCTCACCGCCTCCTAAGGTTTGGCTTTTTTTGACTTTTATTGGATCTGCTTGTCAAGGTAGACCAGCATTTGGCAGTGTCGGCAGTCGAACTCCAATCGCAGGCGGCTGTCGCCATGAACCAGATAATACGGTTCTCTGTACGGCGATTTCTTGTGTTGGAAAGTGGGGCAGTATCCCAAGTGGTAGCGAAGACAGTGCTTCGAAAACATAAGTGGGACGCCTTGGGGGTGCGAGTGTTCGAAGGTGGGGGCGATGGCGGTATATCCCATCTGCCGGTAGAAGGCTTCTGCTTCCTTGTTCGCCACGTTGGCCAAAAAGGAAAGGCTCTGGTCTCCCTCGCGCGGACAGTCTGCCGTAGGAGGTTTGCGGTGTCGTGCAACGGCGTTTCCCTTGCGCTCGGGCATAGCCGAGGCTGTCTCAATGAAAGACTGAACTGCTTCTCTCCTTAGCTGACCAATGAGGGAAAGCGGAATGAAATAGTCGTGACTGAGCCGGATATTGACCGAGAAGGCTTCAAGTGGTGTGCCTCCTAATTTGGACAGATTCTTGCGGATCTGCTCTTCATCGAACCGATTGGCAGGCTCGTGGGCGGCCGCTATCGTGCCCTTTGCCGGTGGATAGCCGTCTGCTTCTATCAATAGGGAGAAGCCTTCCGGAACGTCCGTCAGAGTAAGGGATACGGGAATGAGGCGGACGGCCGAGTTGTCCTGTGAGAGTGCTTTCTCGAAGCGAATGTCGTAATTGCGGAATACGTTTGTGCCCGGTACGATGCCGGCAGGATTGTCCACCTGTATGCTGCCGTCGGGCAAGACCACATTGATGCGTGTGCCACTCATGCTGCCGTCAGGATGCAGGAGGTAGAGACCATCGCCATTGGCCAGAGAGGTTTTGGATTCCGTATTGTCGGATCGTAGTCGGATACTGATCTTGTCCCTCTTTACGGCGGTCACTCGGCCGATATAGGCTCCTCGGCTTTTGTTCGATTCGGGTGTGATGAGGGAGTCCGTATCCCGTTTGCCGCTCAGAAGCAGATCGGTGAAGCCGCGGTTGAAGCTCTTTTCGGGAGCGGGGTGGAAAACGAAAGAGCACCGTCCCGATGAGGCCCTGCAATAGCGTTCGGGGTAGCGGCTGATGAGTTCGTCCAGAAGACGGCGATAGTGAGCTGTTACGTTTTTGACATAGGAGATGCCTTTCAGTCTGCCTTCGATCTTGAACGAAGAGATACCAGCCTCAAGCATCGACTCCAGTTCAGCAGAGCGATTCAAGTCTTTCAAGGAAAGGAGATGCTGATTGCTTCGGATTACCTTTCCATCGGCATCGATCATCGTATAGGGCAGTCTGCAAAGCTGGGCACAAGCTCCTCGGTTGGCACTGCGTCCGGTCAGTGCTTCGGAGAGGTAGCACTGACCGCTCAGACTCACACAGAGTGCGCCATGTACAAAGGCTTCCAATACCACTGATGTGGAGTCAGCTATCTTGCGGATTTCGGGGAGAGACAGCTCTCTGGCTAATACCACCTGCTCATAGCCCAGGGATTGGAACATCCGGACTTTCTCCACAGTGCGGATATCGCATTGTGTACTGGCATGGAGGGCTATAGGTGGGAGGCTTAGACGACATAGAGACATGTCCTGTACGATCAGGGCATCTGCTCCTGCCCGATAAAGCTCCCATGCGATGCGTTCGGCCTCGGGAAGCTCATCGTCGTACAGGATCGTGTTGAGTGCTACATATACTTTGGCACGATAAAGTCGTGCGAAGTATGCCAGCCGGCCTATATCCTCTATCGATACTCCTGCGGAAGCTCGCGCGCCAAAAGACGGAGCACCGATATACACGGCATCGGCACCGTGGAGGATTGCCGCCCGACCCGTGGCAAGATCTTTGGCCGGAGCAAGCAGTTCTACAGGCCGTGGCTCAAAGCTTCTCGCCATAGGCCAAATCGCCTGCGTCGCCTAATCCCGGTACGATATAGGAATGCTCGTCGATGATGGGGTCGATGGCTGCAATCCATATTGTAGTATTCTCCGGCATGACACCGCGTATATAGTCTACGGCTTGCTGGCTGGCTATTATGCTGGCTATATGGATGTGCTTCGGATTGCCTTTGGTCAGTAGTGCTTTGTAGGCCAGTTCCATGGAGCTGCCTGTGGCGAGCATGGGATCGGATATGATGAGGACCTTGTCCGTGATGTCCGGGGAGGCTATGTATTCGATGTGGATGTCGAAATTCAGACGGTCCTTGTATTTCCTGTAGGCGGATACAAAGGCGTTTTCGCAATAGTCGAAATAGTTCAGAAAGCCATGATGGAAAGGTAATCCTGCCCGAAGGATCGTAGCCAGCACTACTTTGTCCTGTGGGACGATGCACTCGGCTTCCCCCAAAGGAGTAGTGACGGTACGCACCTGCTGCGTCATCTTCTTGCTTATCTCATAGGCCATTACTTCTCCCACACGTTCTATATTGCGACGAAAGCGCAGTCGATCGTTCTGAATGGTGACATCGCGCATCTCCATGACGAATCTATTGAGAAGAGAGTGCTCGGCACCTAAGTGTATTACTTCCATAATTATTGTTGTGAGGTGAGTTGTGCGAATCCACGAACGAGGCGTTCTAACACCGATTCGCGCAAAAATACAATATCTTTGCTGCATAAGACGTTGGTTTTACACACCAAATAAAGAATTGAAGATTATTCCCTCAGATGCAATTCTTATATAATTCACGTTTTTCGTTGAGAATCGCTCTCCTTTGTCTGATCTGTGCTTTGGCCGGTCGTACCCTTTCGGCGCAAACGGAAAAAGTGCAGAATCGTCCCTATGCGGACTACAAACGCTATCATCTTGGATTCCATGTAGGGATGCATGCCCAGGATTTAGTTATCTCGAACAACGGATTCGTGCCGGAGGGAAGTACATCGGCTCCGATATTTGCCCAAATCTCCAAGTATTCGCCCGGGTTTTCCGTTGGCGTGATCGGCGATATGTTCCTCTTGCCTAATTTGAATTTGCGTCTCCTGCCGGCCTTGCACTTCGGGGACAAGCAATTCGTCTTTTCCGATGGAGAGAAGTCTGTGGCATCTTTCTCGGTTCGATCCAATTATTTGGAGTTTCCTTTGCTGCTGAAATACAGTTCCAGACGCCTGAATAATATACGTCCATACATCATTGGTGGTCCTTATTGGACCATGGAGTTGGGGCGAAAGAAGGGGTTGGAGATTTATACCAAAGCCAATGATTATGGGGTACAGATCGGCCTCGGTTGCGATTTTTACCTGCCATTTTTCAAGTTGTGTCCCGAACTGCGCTTTAGTTTTGGCTTTCCCGACGTTATTATGCACGAACGTCCCGATCTTTTGGATGATTATAAGCTCATCTATACGCAGTCCATCAGGCAGGCACGCACTCGAATGATTATGCTTACGTTCAATTTCGAATAATTTGCGCACCATATTCGAAACAGCAACGCATAATCCCAGGCGAACAAAATAGGAATCGCTTGAGTTTTTAATTCGGTAAGTGATGCTTTTGCAAGCATTTCTTGCTGCGTGAATTTGTGTGTCGAGATCCGATACCTATCCTTTGGGGAATATTATGGAAGAGAATAAACTTGTTTTTTCAATTATTACAGTCTGCTATTGTGCAAGGGACGTTATTGCCAAAACAGCCCAAAGTGTACTTTCGCAGACATACCCTAATATAGAATACATTGTTGTTGATGGAGCTTCTCCCGACAATACAGCTGAGGTAGTACGTTCGCTGTCTTCGGATATCAAACTAATCAGCGAATCGGACAAAGGATTATACGATGCTATGAATAAGGGACTCCGTATGGCTACGGGAGACTATGTTTGGTTTCTGAATGCGGGCGATCTTTTGCCATCCAATGAGCTTGTCGAGACGATAGCCAACGGTATTAAAGGCTCTTCAATGGGATTGCCAGATGTTCTTTACGGTGATACCATGTTGATTGATGCCGACGGTAAGGAGAAAGGTTTGCGACGACTTCGTCCTCCTTTCGAACTTCAATGGAGAAGTTTTGCCGATGGGATGTTGGTTTGTCACCAGGCTTTTATTGCTAAGCGATTGATTGCACCTCCATATAATTTGAAATATCGGTTTTCAGCCGATTTCGATTGGTGCATTCGCATTCTTCAGGCGGCTCGCAATGTGGTGAATACAGAGATGATCTTGGTACACTCTTTGGACGATAGAAGAGGTGTAACCTATAAAAACCATAAGGCTTCGCTCAAAGAAAGATTCTTGATTATGATGCATTACTACGGTAGCAAGAAGTCGATCATGAAGCATCTGAGCTTCTTTTTCCGTCGCAAGCGGTAAGCCACTTGACAGAAATCAATCCCAAACGGAAAGAATTTTGTACTTTTGTGCAGCAAAAAGGCCTGGTAGCTTAGCTGAATAGAGCGTCAGATTCCGGTTCTGAAGGTCGCGGGTTTGAATCCCGCCCGGGTCACAAAGTCTTACAAATGACTATGCCGAAGAGAGAAGTCTCCCTTCGGCATAGTCTGTTTTTAGTCCCTTGCGCACTCCTGTCTCTCTTCTCTACTTTGCCAGTAGTACGTATGAAACAAAAAAGATGTGCCAAAATCTTTTTGACACATCTTCTTTATGTTACTTTGACCACCACCTCAATAAGAGGTGTGGCAAGCATTTAGTTTTTTACTTTGGCTACAATAGCTCTGAAAGCTTCAGGGTGGTTCATCGCCAAATCAGCGAGAACTTTGCGGTTGATTTCGATACCGTTTGCATGGAGAGCACCCATCAGGCGAGAATATGACATCCCTTCCAAACGAGCTGCAGCGTTGATACGCTGTATCCACAGAGCACGGAAATTACGTTTTTTGTTCTTACGGTCGCGATAGGCGTAGGTCAAACCTTTTTCCCACGTGTTCTTAGCAACCGTCCATACATTCTTACGAGCACCAAAATATCCGCGTGTGAGCTTCAGAATTCTTTTGCGTTTAGCTCGTGATGCAACGTGATTGACTGATCTTGGCATAATACTAATTGTTTTTGATTGGCAGCGGCTTCGGTTTTAATAAACCTACGCACTTGATAAAGCATGCCTCTCTGTTAAAAAAATCGTTGTTAGTTTGCTTTGAAAGAGTTTGTTATCGGAGACAAAGGAGTTGCTTAACGGCATTCTCATCTACCTTGTGTACTGTGGAGAAGTAGGTGAGGTTACGCTTTTGCTTCTTCGTTTTCTTTGTCAAGATGTGACTCTTGAAAGCGTGCTTACGCTTGATTTTACCTGTTCCGGTAAGGGCGAACCTCTTTTTGGCACCGGAGTTAGTCTTCAATTTAGGCATTTTCCAACACTATTATTATTAAACACTTCTTGTTATTCCACTGCTGTAGGACAGGTCTTGTCGGACAGCGGTGTTTTTTATTCTTCTTCGGTTTCTACGGATTCTTTGACTTGTTTAGAAGTCTCCACCTGCGTTTTCGGTGGTGTATGTCCTTTTTTTGATGCGGATTTGGGCGTAAGCATGATAGTCATACGCTTACCTTCCAAAATAGGCATTTGCTCTACGCGAGCAAAGTCTTCCAAATCATTGGCAAAACGAAGCAAAAGAACTTCTCCTTGCTCCTTGAAAAGGATTGAACGTCCACGGAAAAATACGTAAGCTTTTACCTTAGATCCTTCTTGCAAAAACTCTTTCGCATGTTTGAGCTTGAAGTTGTAATCGTGGTCGTCCGTCTGGGGTCCGAAACGGATCTCCTTGATTACGATTTTCACCGATTTGGCTTTCTGTTCTTTAGCCTTCTTCTTCAGTTGGTAAACAAACTTCTGATAGTCGGTAACACGGCATACGGGCGGATCAGCATTTGGTGAGATCTCGACTAAATCCAAATCTTGGCTTTCGGCAATGCGTCGTGCTTCTTGGATGTTGTACACACCTTGCTCCACATTGTCACCGACGAGACGCACCTCTTTCACTCGGATTGCTTCGTTGATCCGATGTTGATTCTTCGTTTTATCGATTGCCATTCAAAATGTTTAAGAGGGGGAAGGGCCGGTTATGCCGATTTCCCCTTTGATAATTGTTTGAATTGTTGTTACCTTATTATTGTTTCTGAAAAAGGAAGCTTTAGTTTTGATAATCTTTACGCCAAGCGCTAATCATATCATCCACTTCTTTCTCGATAAGCTCGGCAAAGGTAGTAATTTTCATAATACCCATATCTCCTTCGCCTTGTTTGCGTACTGATACCTCTTCCTTCTGGCTTTCATTTTCGCCAACGATGAGCATATACGGAATACGTTTCAACTCATTGTCCCGTATTTTTCGTCCGACCTTTTCATTCCTGTCGTCCACCTGTACGCGGATATCTCGCTGGTTCAATTCTTTAGCCACACGATGAGCATACTCGTTGAAGCGCTCGCTTACGGGCAGGACAACAACCTGATCAGGCGTGAGCCAAAGCGGAAATTTACCTGCTGTGTGCTCTATGAGTACAGCAACGAAACGCTCCATCGAACCGAACGGTGCACGATGGATCATCACAGGGCGATGCTTTTTATTGTCTTCACCGGTGTACTCTAGGTCGAATCGTTCGGGCAGGTTGTAATCCACCTGAATGGTTCCCAACTGCCAACGACGACCCAATGCATCTTTGACCATAAAGTCCAACTTGGGACCATAGAACGCAGCTTCACCGTATTCTATGACAGCGGGGAGACCTTTTTCTTCACAAGCCTCGATGATTGCGCGCTCGGCACGCTCCCAATTCTCTTCGCTTCCGATATACTTCTCTCGGTTTACTTTATCCCGAAGTGATATCTGTGCTTCGAAGTTTTTGAAATCAAGAGCCTTGAAGATGATGAAAATGATATCCATCACCTTGCAAAATTCTTCTTTGAGCTGATCCGGACGGCAGAACAGGTGTGCGTCGTCCTGCGTGAAACCTCTTACACGTGTCAGCCCATGCAACTCTCCGCTTTGTTCGTAACGATATACTGTTCCGAACTCGGCCAAACGAATCGGCAGATCGCGGTAGGAGTGTGGTGTGATCTTGAATATCTCACAGTGGTGAGGACAGTTCATCGGTTTTAGCATGAACTCTTCTCCCTCCTGCGGTGTATTGATCGGGCGGAAAGAATCCTGTCCGTATTTGGCGTAGTGCCCGGAGGTGATGTAGAGATTCTTATTGCCGATATGCGGCGTCATTACCTGTTGGTAGCCAAAGTGCTTCTGTATTTGCTTTAGAAAATCTTCCAGACGCAAACGCAACTGTGTGCCACGGGGTAACCAAAGTGGCAAACCGGCACCTACATTCTGAGAGAAAGCAAACAGCTCAAGCTCCTTGCCAATCTTTCTGTGGTCACGCTTCTTGGCTTCTTCCAAAAGTTCGAGATATTCATCCAACATCTTTTTCTTGGGGAAGGTGATCCCGTAGATTCGCGTCAGCTGTTTTCTTTTTTCGTCACCGCGCCAATATGCGCCGGCTACGCTTAGAAGCTTGATCGCTTTGATGTAACCGGTATTGGGCAAGTGCGGGCCACGGCAAAGGTCGGTAAAACCACCTTGCGTATAGGTTGTAATCGTGCCGTCAGCAAGTTCGCTGATCAGTTCCACTTTATATTGGTCATCCTTATCTCCAAACATCCGAAGAGCGTCGGCCTTGGCTATATCGCGTCGAATGATTGTTTCTTTGCGAGCAGCCAAATCCTGCATTCTTTTTTCAATGGCAGGGAGGTCGGCATCTTTGATAGAAATGCCTTCGCCCGGATCCACGTCATAGTAGAACCCGTTTTCGATAGCAGGTCCGATGCCGAATTTAATACCCGGATACAATTCTTCCAATGCTTCGGCCATCAAGTGGGCACTGGAGTGCCAAAATGCATGCTTGCCTTCCGCATCGTCCCATTTGAATAACTTCACTTCTGCATCTTCATTGATCGGGCGATGCAGATCCCACGTTTGTCCGTTTACGCCTGCAGCCAATACATCTTGCTGCAAACGTGGGCTGATGCTACCGGCTATATCCCAACCAGTAACTCCCGCTTCATATTCGCGGAAGTTGCCATCGGGAAAGGTAATTTTGATCATATCGTTATGTTGTCTATTTCGTTTCTTGTTCGGTAGAGGGTATAAGTCTCTACATACTTATCTATGCGCGCAAAAGTACGACTAATATATTTAACCATGAAAGCTCCGCAAGGTTTGTGTAGAGCAACAATTTTTGCATAATCCATTTGTTCACTTCTCCGCTAAGACCTTTTGAAACCAAGAATAATAAGGCTTTCTTGAACGATGAGCTTGACAATCGCAAACAAACGAACTCCGTCGATTTTGTGCAAAACGTTCGGAGTTCTATTCTGTAATACCCTCTTTTTAGGCTTATCCCTTACTCTCTGCTTTCGGGCCGGCAAGGATCTGTCGAATTTGTTCCGGATGGTCTTTCAGCAGCTTAATAGCTTCTTTGACTACCTTGTCTTCCGGCAAACTCTGGCGGATGCTGCCTCGCTCGTAATAATAGCGGGTAACAATTTCGTTGTTCAGATAGTTGGTTATCTCTTTCTTGAATCGTAGCAGGTCGCGCGACAGGTTGGGTTTTAGCTTTTCGCGTAGAGCTTTAAGTTCCGAATTGGCTTCGGGCAGGTAGCCTTCTATCTTGGCCAATTCCTCCAGTTTGTCAAGCATCTTGCCGCTCTGACGGTCATAGTCGAACTTCTTTTCTTCCATCATCTTACAGAAAGCCGCATAGTCTTCGCTCGTTATCGAAAAATCCTCCGGCTTGGCAATCGTTTTATGCTTGAGCACATAACCTGTAACGAAATCGAATACGTCATTGTTGACTGCTATATAATAAAGTAGTGTAGCAGCTGTATCTTGTTTGACCTCGATATCGGGCAAGATTCCTCCCGCATCTTCTACGCGTCTTCCGGCAGCGGTGTAAAAGATTTTGTGCAGGCTGTCAGGAATAGCTGTAGCCACACCCGTCCGATTGGTGCGGCTGTAGTCCATGCGCTGGATGCACCGTCCGCTTGGGATGTAGTATTTGGCTGTGGTCAATTTGATTACACCATTGTATGGAAGCTGGCGCGTAGTTTGTACCAGCCCTTTGCCATAGCTCTTTTGTCCCATCAGTACGGCCCTGTCCATGTCTTGCAGTGCTCCGGCTACAATCTCAGAGGAGGATGCCGATTGGCCGTCGATCAGGACTACAATCGGGAGCTTCGTGTCGAGCGGTTCTGCCAATGTGCGGAATACGGATGCCGACTCTGCGATGCGCCCCTTGGTAGTTACCACCTCTTTACCTTTGGGGACAAACAGATTGACTATCTCTATGGCGGCCTGCATCAGTCCACCACCATTGCCTCTCAAGTCCAAAACGAGACTTTTCGCTCCTTGCTTGTCGCGCAGATCCAATAGAGCCAAACGCACCTCTTCAGCACTTTTGTCCGTAAAGTTGTTCAGCCGAATATATCCTACCGAACCATCGAGCATACCGCTGTAAGTGACAGAGTTCATGATCACTTTTCTTCGTTTTACCGAAAAAGTGCGCGGTTTGGTCTCGCCGTAGCGCATCACTGTCACATTTGCAACGGTACCGGCTATGCCTTTCAGTGCTTGGCTTACTTTCGGTGTGGTGGATTTTCGGAAGTCTTTACCATCGATGGTCAGGATGCGGTCGCCGGCTATCAACCCTGCTTCGTCTGCGGGCATTCCCTCCATAGGGCGTTGGATGATCACAGAGCTGTCGGGTCGCTGCGATATGATAGCTCCGACTCCGGCATACTCACCTGTAGTCATCAGTTTCAGTTCATCCATTTCCTCGTAAGGAATATATTCGGTATAGGGATCAAGCCCCCCCAACATCGCATCTATACCGCGCCGAGTCATTTGATTGATACTTATGGTGTCGACGAAATACAGCCTGACGTTACCGATGATATTGCTAAGCACATCCATCGACTGTACATACTCATTGCGGCTCCGATCTTCTTCGGTGAGTTTGTTTGTCTTGGACTTCTGTGCACAGGCAGTCATAAAGCTGCCGGTGATAAAGATCACCAGCAGGGACAAAAACAGATTGGTCTTTTTCATGCGCGCTAAGGTACAAAACTTTCGTAGTACCGAATTGACAAAAAGATACATCCTATTCGTATGGGGTAAAAGGCTTATCGGCCAAGGCATTGGTTGATAAATGCTTGCATCTGAGGCATGTACTCCTCCACGCTCTGTAGCAGCTTGAACTGTGCACGAGTACGCACCAGATTGTGCTCGGGGTACTTGATCTTATAATACATATCACCGTTGATGTAGTCCGTCAGGAAGCGTACACACTGCATATAGGGAAAGAGTGCCGCGGCGTACGGGAGATTCTCTATTTCGATGTCGGTGAGGAAAGAGCTTGCCCCCTTCAGGTATCCTTCGGTAAAGGCCTTGAAGATTTCCATGTCGAAGTTTACACGGTCGAGGTCTTTGTCGTCCTCCTCGCCGGTATTGGCTCCGGTACGGAGAAAGTCGCCATAGTCGGAGAAGATAAAGTTCGGCATTACGGTGTCGAGGTCGATGACGCAAAGTACATGTCCGTCTTCGTCGAAAAGCATGTTGTTTACCTTCGTGTCGCAGTGACATACCCGTTTGGACAGTTTTCCTTCGCGATGCAGACGCTCTGCCTTGCACATTTCCTCTGCTCGCTTTTCTATTTCATCGATATAGTAACGAACTTCCTCAACGCGCCCTGCCGGATCAGCCTTCAAGGCATCGTGTAGCTGGCTGAGCCTGAACTCCATATTATGGAAATCGGGAATGGTTTCGCCCAATTTGTCGGGTAAATCCGACAGCATGGCTTGGAAGTTGCCGAATGCTTGTCCTGCATATCGCGAGTATTCGGGTGTTACCGCCTCGAAGGTTTGTGCTCGGGGAATGAAAACCATCATCCGCCAATAGTTTCCTCCATCGTAATAATATGTCTTGTCCCCATCGCTTGTGACGAGGGTGAGCACTTTGCGTTCGATATCATCGGCTCCCGATTCGGTCAGCTTGTGCCGGATGTGTGCAGTTACGGCCGTAATATTGGCCTGTAGCATTTCCACATCTTTGAATATGGTGTGATTGATTCGTTGCAAAACGTAGTCAGGTGCATCGGCTTCGGCTGTTACTACCTTGTAAGTATCATTGATAAGACCGGCACCTAAGGGTAGGATCTCTGCCACGCCTCCCTCGGTGTGGAAATGTGCTACTATTTCATTCAGTTGCTTCATGCGTTATGCTGTATTTTATTCTGTATAGATCTATGAGTGTGGGTGATACTCTCGTTGGTTTCACTATTCCTGTCGCTTAGTAGGCGTATCGGGTGGCAGTGGTCATTTGGCTGGCTGACCGTACCGGAAGAAGGGTAAAGCCCCAACTGTATTCCCGATTGGCCGGTAGGCGGTGCTGAGGTTCGGGAAGAGCCGACCAGCTATCGTATCCTCCTACTCCTTGTTGTTTCATATCCACGCACACCTCTACGAAGTCGCGCACGGGCACATCATTGACGTGATGCTGCCGACGGAGGACGTTGCGAGCTTTGCTCTCATCTCGGCTTTGTATCTCGGCCGGTGAAAAGTTGTTCCATTGGTAAGGTCTGTGCTTGGCTTCTTCCGAATCGAAGTCCTCGATAGCTTGCCGAAGAGCGTTGAAGCCGATCGTTTCGTCGGCTACTATGCCCAAGCCCAAGCCTCGTCCGTGCAGCATCAGCCAGCGTGTATCGGTACGATGCCCGTTCTCTTGCGGACGTACATAGTTATAGTACATCCTGTCGGCAGCAGTAGTGTACAAGCCTACGGTCGCCCCGTAATTGCGGTCGATATAGTTCTCATCCGGCCCTCTTCCGAAGTATCGTACCTCATTCATATCCGCAGGAAGGCGGAAGCGCACACCTATACGAGGCACTTCGAGGGAAGAAGCTTCCTTGCGCAGAGCTTCTCTGCCGGGGGAGAATGTAGCGGTTCGGGTAGCTTCGGACCATTCGTATTCGTCGGTCTCCATATCCGTCGAAGAGAATCGGACTTTCACGTTCACCACGCCATCGGGATATATTTTATAGGTCAGGCCATAGAGGTTGCCGGCATCAAGCAGATAGGTCGCTTTGAGCAGGACGGCATTCCCTTCGGTGGCTAATCCTGCCTCGACTACATGGAAGTCTCGGCTCGACTCCTTCCATATCTGCAGGCGTCGTGGAGCACCGTTGCCGTAGTCGTTGTCGGTGGGGGCACGCCAGAAATTGGGCTGTATGCCGAATCCGTCTTGGAAAAACTCCTGACCATCCACCCTATAAGAGGTTACCAATCCACTCTTTTTGTTGAAAACGAAATGGACTTTGGACGAAACGACCCTCAATTCATCTCCTTCTGTGCTTGTGCGTAGGGTAGGGCCTGCGGCACGGTAGGTAGTCTTTTGGGCTTCGATGGGAAGTCGGAATTGATCGTAGGCGATCTCGTATCCTGCGGGAATCAGTGGCTCTGCTTGTAGAGTCTGCACGCTGAAATCGACAAAGTATTCTACACCGGCCATCGGCTTGAGCTTAGCTACGGGTATGGTAATATCCGATGAAGTCTGAGGGGCCAGATCTAAGCTGATGACCTTGCTTTGCATGGCTTTGCCATTGGCTGATACCGTATAGCGCAGGTGATATTTCTTGAGGTTGGTGAAGTAAAATCGATTCGTGATGCGGAAGTGTCCCTTGGCTGCATCCACTGCTTCGAAGCCTATGTTTTGATGTACATACTTCACCTCCTGCATGGCAGGGTGGGGAGTGCGGTCGGGATTGACCAGTCCGTTGCAAAGGAAGTTGCCATCGCTCGGTGCATCCACTCCGAAGTCTCCTCCATAAGCCCAATAGGATTTCCCCTTATCGTCAGTGCGCAGGATGCCCTGATCCACCCAGTCCCAGATGAAGCCGCCTTGGAGGTTGGGGTACTTGTAGATAGCCTGCCACTGCCCCCACAGGTTGCCGGTGGAATTGCCCATGGCATGAGCGTATTCCGAGGGGATCACAGGGCGATCGCTACCGGCCTGCCCGATGCCTTCCAACCATTTCGCATCGGGATATTGGGGCACATACATGTCCGTATTCCACTCCCATTGGGCACGCTCGTAGTTTACGGGGCGCGCCATCAGATCGCGATCGGCCTCTTTCAGCCAGAGATAGGCCTGATAGAAGTTGTACCCGTTGCCTGCTTCATTGCCGAGCGACCAAATTGTGACACATGGATGATTCTTGTTGCGTTCGAACATATTCGCTATACGATCCATATGAGGCTTCAGCCACTCAGGGTTATTGCCCAAGGTGCCCCCACGGCGCAGGTTGTAGTACATGCCGTGGCTTTCGATATTGGCCTCGTCGTACACGTAGAGTCCGTATTCGTCGCACAGCTCGTAGAAACGGCGATCTTGCGGGTAGTGTGCCAGCCGGACGGCATTCAGATTGTGCTGCTTCATCAGCTCCAAATCCCGGCGCATCAGCTCCTCGGGTACGTAATGACCGGTGACGGGATTATGTTCGTGCATATTGACCCCTTTAAGCTTGATGGGCTGTCCATTGACAAAGAAGCATACGTAGGGCATACCGTTGGCCGCTTTTTCCTCTATCGGCTTGATTTCGATCCTGCGAAAGCCGACACGGAACGGTATTACCTCGGTGACTTGGCCATTCTCCCGTACCGTCATCAAGAGCTTATAGAGGTAGGGATGCTCCGACGTCCATGTATGTACCGCATTCGGCCGAGCTTGGAAAGAGAGGGTGCTCTCTCCGCCGGCAGCTATGAGGGTCGAACGGGTTTCGGTGGCGATAGCCTTCCCTTCGGCATCGAGCAGCTCGTACGTCAGAGACAGCTCGGAGGCTTCGCTACGGCGGTTTCGCAAGTCGGCTTTCAGGGAGAATATACCATTGCGGTAGCTATCATCGAGTGTAGATTTGATCCTGAAATCCTTCACTGCCGCCTTGGGCTGTGCATAGAGGAATACATCGCGTTCGATGCCACTGATGCGCCAGAAGTCCTGACACTCCAGATACGAGCCGGTACTCCAACGATAGATCTTGAGCGTGAGTATGTTTTTTCCGGCATGGATATACGGATTGATGAGAAATTCGGCCGGATTCTTGGAGTCTTCGCTGTAGCCGACTTCCTGCCCGTTGATATAGACGTAGAGTCCGGACTTGGCTCCGGCTATATGGAGATAGATGTCGCGCTCCATCCAGTCCGTGGGTACTTCTATCTCGCGCCGATATACTCCTACGGGGTTGGCCTCCGGCAGCTTGGGCGGCTGCGGATTGCGAGGCTGGAACTCGTATCCGTGATTGGTGTAGATGGCCACACCGTGCCCCTGTATCTCCCAGTTGCCGGGGACTTGGATGTCGTACCATCCGTCTGTATTTGCCGAGCTATCCGTTATGCCGGCAGGCAGATGTGCCTCGCTCTCGGCATAGAAGAATCGCCACGTGCCGTTCAGAAGACGATAGTACGAACTCTTCTCATACTTGCCGGTGAGAGCTTCGCTTCGGTCGGCATAGGTCATGAAGGACGAACGCGCCGGTTCTTTGTTTACGCTTACTGTACGAATGTCTTTCCAGTATGGAAGCCCCGACTCTGCGATCTGTGCCTCTGCACCGAAAACGACACTTGCGGCAGTCAAAGTTGCCGCAAGTGCCAATAGGAAATTCCTCATAGTGTCCGATTGTCTTTACTCTGCCATTGCGTGCCGGTAGCCCTTTACTTTATCCCAATTGCCACGCGTGAAATCGGGGATGGCTACGGGGGCAGAGCCGTTTTTGATGGAGATGCGGCTTAGCTCCGCCAGACAACACCATTCGGCCAGATCGTACACATCCATATCGAGGGGCAGGCCATTGCGGAGGCAATAGATGAGACGATAGTCCATGATGTAATCCATGCCGCCGTGTCCGCCTACTTTCTTCGCTGTCTCTTCCAGCTCGCGATGGATGGGGTGTTTGTATTTTTCCATCAAAGCCTTCTTCACCTCCTCCGATACGGGGCCGTGGGCATTGAGCTTTTCGTGGTCAGGGGCTATGTTGGAGTCCACTTGCGTGGGACGGAGGCAGTACATCTCCAGCGGGTATTTGTCTGCAAATCCGTCTGTTCCCACGGCTTGGTACTTGCGGCTATAGGGGCGGGGAGTCATTACATTGTGCTGGATGAGGATGGTCTTGCCCTTTTCCGTGCGGATGAGCGAGGTTGTCTGGTCGCCGTTTTGGAAGTCGGTCACCACCTCTCCGGTCTTCTTCTTGATGTATGCCGGCCCGTTCACGGCTTTCGTGTCCATGGCTACGATGGTCTTCATGCGGTCGCCGCGATGGATGTCGAGCAGTTGGCACGCCGGACCCATACCATGGGTGGCATATACATCGCCACGATGCTTGCGGTTGTAGTCCAGACGCCAGTTGTTCCAGTAGTAGGGCCAGAAGTCTTCGAGGTTGTGGATATAGGCCCCTTCTGCATGCAGGATCTCGCCGAATACACCTTGGTGAGCCATATTCAGCGTGGTCAGCTCGAAAAAGTCGTATACGCAGTTTTCGAGTTGGATACAGTGTTTCCGTGTGCGCTCGGAAGTGTCGATGAGCTTCCATATCTCTTCGAGCGTCATGGCTGCCGGCACTTCGATGGCGGCATGCTTGCCGTGCTCCATCGCATATACGCCCATTTCGGCGTGGGTTTTCCAGTCTGTGACGATATATACGAGGTCGATGTCCTTGCGTTCGCATAGTTTCTTCCAGGCGTCCTCACTGCCGGAGTATGCTGCCGCTTTGGGTAGTCCGGCTTTGACGAGGATCTCTTGGGCTTTTTCCACACGTTCGGGGAGCACATCGCACAGCGCTACCACTTGCGCTCCGGGGATTTGGGTGAATCGCTCCACTGCACCCGGCCCACGCATGCCGAGACCGATGATCCCGATACGTACCGTTTCCAGTTTGGGCGTTACTAACTGCAAAACGTGCTTCTGTCCCGACGGGCGAGCAGGCGTTTCTACTTGGATGGGGGCATGTCCGGATACTACTTTCCGGGCATGAAGGGCAGTGCTTACTGTCAGGGCTAAGCCTATGCAGAGCGACAAAAAAACTTTGTACACCATATTTATAAGGATTTCTTTTGCGACAAAGATAAATCTAACCCATCGCAACCACAAACCATATTCCCGTACCTCTGCATGCATACTCGAAGAGGGGAGGCGATAGTAGATTGACGTGTACTGATGCAAAAGGATTCTGTGCTGCACCGCATGCCTTCACGAAGGCGGATACTTTGCCGGAGCACTCGTTCGTAGGGAGGTAGTATACACGGCACAGATCACTGCAATAAAAGAAACAATCGTTCCCGGCCGGAAAAAGTTTTTTCTGCAGTACGGAAAAGTTAAAATGCCACTATGCAATTCTTTATTCAAAGGCTTCGGATATATAAACAAAGGTTTCAAATATATATCCAAAGGCTTTGTTTATATATACGAAAGCTTTGGATATAGCTTTTCCGGCCGGGCAATTTATTTTTGTCGGCTGTCGGAGAAACTTTTCCCGGCCTGAAAAAAACAATCCAACGGCGACGAGTAAACCGATATAAACGTCTGAAAAAATAAGCGGTTGTCAATAAATTTTTCAAAGGCCTCCAAAAGTGAAATTTTCTCGCACTACGTTTTATGGGGGCCATAAATGGGCTTTTTCTTGCTCGTGATCGAGTCCTTTTAAGATGTGGAGTCCATCGGGTTCGATCGGGCGTACTGCCTTGTCGCTATTTCTCGTGCAGATGGGAAGATAGCCAAGAGGGCTATTTGTATATCTTTGTCTATATGAAATCATTTGCAGAGTTAATAGAGAATCGCCGCTCTATCCGACAGTTTTCGGAAGAGCAGCTTTTGCCCGAGGATGTGCAGGCTCTGATGACAGCAGCATTGCGCGCTCCATCCGGCAAGAACAGGCAACAGACCCGGTATATACTGGTGGAAGACCGTGACAAGCTGCAAGTGCTAAGCCTGATGAAGCAGCATGGTTCCCGTTTCTTGGCGGATGCTGCCTTGGCTGTAGTGGTGCTGGGATCGCCCATGTTTTCCGAGCGTTGGCACGAAGATGCTGCGATAGCCGCTACCTATATCCAACTGCAGGCGGAGGATCTGGGGCTGGGCAGCTGCTGGTGTCAGGTCTTCGGATCGCTTACACCGAATGGGCAGGAGGCCACTCAGTATGTGCGCAATACGCTGAATATCCCCTATCAGTTGGAAGTCCTGTGTATCATTGCCATCGGACACAAAGCCGAGCACAGGGATCCGCGCCCTGCATCGGAATTGAAGTGGGAGAACGTTTTTATAGGCGAATATCCCGATTGGGAGAGTGTGTCGCATGATTGATCCTGTAGGACTGCCCGATACTTTCGTGCGCATAGTGCTTGTCGGCAGTGGAAATCTGGCTACCCGAACGGCTTTGGCCTTGTCCGAAGCCGGCAATCCGCCCATTCAGGTATGGAGCAGGAATGCCGAGCATGCCGTGAGGTTGGCATCCATGCTGCCGGGAGCAACCGCTACCGACCGGGCAGAGGAGCTAATCTGCGATGCAGATCTTTATCTCCTTGCGGTGAGCGACCATGCCCTCGAAACCGTAGCTGCTGCCCTTCCGTCCACAACGGGAATATGGGCGCATACGGCAGGCAGTATGCCGATGGATGCCCTGCGCCCTTATCACGAGACGATCGGTGTATTCTATCCGCTTCAGACATTCAGTCGCGAACGCCGAGTGGACTATTCCTCCATACCTATATATATAGAGGGTAGCGATGAGGCCGTGGTACGACTGTTGGAGTCTGTCGCTCGTCTTATCAGCAGGGACGTTCTCCGCTGTACATCGGAGCAGCGACTCTATCTCCACTTGGCTGCTGTTTTTGCCTGCAATTTCACGAATCATCTCTATGCCCTAAGTGAGCAAATGCTGGCCGCACATTTCCTGCCACCGCGCTCTCTGGCTCCTCTTATCGCAGAGACTGCGGCCAAGGTGCAGGAAATGTCCGCCACTGAGGCACAGACCGGGCCGGCCAAAAGAGACGATACAAACACTCTGCAAAAACATCTCGGTCTGCTCGACCCATATCCGGATTGGCAGGAGATCTATCGGATGCTTAGCGATAGCATTCGGAAAATGTACGGACCGAAAGAACAATAAACCCCATCTTAATCTCATGAGTAGTATTCCATTCGACCTGAAGTCCATACGGGGATTCGTCTTCGATGTGGACGGAGTGATCAGCCATACCGTTTCGGCTATGGATGCCGAAGGCCAACCTATGCGAACGATGAATGTAAAAGACGGTTATGCCATGCAATATGCCGTCAAGCAAGGCTTCTTGCTGGCCATCATCACGGGCGGATACAGTCCGGCCATAGCCAAACGGGCAGAATATCTCGGTATCAAACATGTCTATATGCGTTCGTCCAACAAGGTGGAGCAGCTCGAACACCTCTTGCAGGAGACCGGGTTGAAAGCCGAAGAGATAGTCTATATAGGGGACGATATACCCGATCTGCCGGTGATGCAGAGGGTGGCTTTGCCCGTTGCCCCGGCGGATGCAGTGCCGGAGATCAAACAGGTGGCCAAATACATATCCCATTGCCGAGGAGGAGAGGGCGTCGTCCGCGATGTCATCGAGCAAACGCTCAAGGCGCAAGGCTGCTGGGCACAGGGAAATGGGTTTGGATGGTAGAGGACGGAAGTCTCTTTGATCGAAAAAAATCTTGTTGTTTTATGCTGGACAATCTGAAGAAATATAAGATCGTACTCGGATCGCAATCGCCCCGAAGAAAAGAACTCCTCTCCGGTCTCGATATTCGATTCGAACAAAAGGCCATGCCGGACATCGCAGAAGATTACCCTGCCGACCTCGATCCGGAGAAAGTACCGCTCTATCTTGCTCGAATGAAGGCTGAGGCTTATCGATCGAAAGGTATGATGCAGGACACGACCTTGTTGATTACGGCCGATACGGTGGTCATTATCGATGGTGCCATTCTCAGCAAACCGCAAGACCGGGAGGAGGCTGCTCGGATGCTACGTACATTAAGCGGGCGTACCCATCAGGTGGTGACCGGTGTGTGCGTCAGCCACCGGTCGGAGACAAGAGCTTTCTCGTGTTCCAGCCTGGTAACCTTCGCGCATCTGAGCGATGAGGAGATCGATTATTACCTCGAACGCTACCGCCCCTATGACAAAGCCGGTTCGTACGGCATACAGGAGTGGATAGGCTATATCGCCATCCAGCGAGTGGAGGGTTCGTTCTACAATGTCATGGGGCTACCCGTTCATTTGCTCTATAATGAGCTGAAAGACTTTGGCGAATCAAATTAAAGTCCCTATATTTGCACCCCGAAGTGTAGGAATAACTAACAAAACAATATAAGAGCAATGAAAAGAACATATCAACCCTCTAACCGTAAGAGACTGAACAAGCATGGCTTTCGCTCTCGTATGGCAACGGCAAACGGCCGTCGTGTATTGGCTGCTCGCCGTGCAAAAGGCCGTGCCAAACTGACCGTTTCTGACGAATTCGTAGGCTAATACCTTCGGGCAATACGGCTTTCTCTCTTTTATATTCGGCGACTTCTCCGGATCATTTGTAAGAGGGAATAAAAGGAAAATCACTCATCAAAAAGAGGCTGTACTCGTGGTCGAGAGACCGAGTACGGCTTTTTTTGTATTTCTCTCTCTCTTCTATGGTGTCAAATTTGTATGCCGATACCGCACAAAGAGCGATTTACTTATGGAATGAAACATTATATTTGCTCGGAAAAATAAAAACAGCAACTAACAAGTAACAAATGAAACGATTACTCTCTCTTTTCCTTTTTGCAGGACTCGTAGCCGTAGAAAACGTATCTGCTCAGTCTCCCCAAATCCCTCAAATAGATGTACAAACTCGCATAGCAAGAGATGCACGCTATCGGTTGGACAAGATCAGTGTTCCCGATTCTCGCGAAGTTTTCGATTATTTCTATGAAGAAGGAACCATACCGACCAAGATACAGAGATCTATCGGTGGTATGGTCTCTAATGTAGACTCGCTTTTCTACGAGGATGACAGATTGATACAAGTACGCTATTATGTGAATATGGACAATGCTCTTCAGATGCGCCAAGTGGAAGATTACATATACGATGGAGATCGGTTGGTCCTTCGGGAGTTCAAGAACTCCCCATCAGATGAGATCGCTTTAAGAAAGGAGTTCTATAACTATTTCTGTGGTAGCAATCTTCCTTTTGAAACAACGACAGAAACAAGCGATGGATATTTTCAAAGTCGTGCGATAACCTATCGCAACAACAAGATCGCGAGAATAAACATCATGACTCAGGAAAACCCATCGGCCGACTTGATCGAAACGGGTAGAATGGTATATGAGTTTGATGCCAATAATGATGCTGTACTGCTTCGTGACAGTGTATTTCTTCCTCTTCAAAACAAGTGGGTAGAAATGTTTACTCACCGTTATACATACGACAATAAGCATAATTGTATTCGTTGGGAGCAAGATGAATTTGGTGTCACCAAGTACGCCAACAACTTCGAATATGATACGTCGATCTCTTTATCTTCCGTATTGTTCCCCACGCATGAAGAGTTCTTCCGCCCTATTTTGCCCAGTTTCATGAAGCATATGCGTACAAAGCAAACGTATTTCTATAACTCCGGAGACGGCTTGTCCGAGGTGTGCGATTACAACTATTTCTATACCGATATGCAGGGCAATGCTCTGACCGATGTCGCAGTAAGCGAAGCGATCAAGATCTATCCTCGTCCTGCCACGGATTTTCTGCGTATAGAAGGGTCACAACTGCTTCGTCTCTCTCTGTTCGACCTCAACGGTAAGTTGATTAGAACCACCGAGCTGACAGGCGATTTGGCCATTATCGGAGTTGCATCTCTCCCAAGAGGCACCTATATTGCTGAGGTTACAGCTGCAAACAACAAAATCGTACGCACGAAAGTGATACTTAAATAAGATGTCACAGGGCAGTTCGGGTACGTAAATCTTTCATCAAATAAAAACTCATATATGAGTGCAACACGAAAACTCATTTTAGCGAACATCCACGGAGTAGATAAGCCGGGTGTTACCGCTGAATTAACTGCCATCCTGGCTAAGCACAATGCCTTCATACTGGATATCGGCCAAGCTGATATTCACAATAACCTCTCGCTCGGAATACTCTTCCAGACAGACGAAAGTCATTCGGGATCGATCCTGAAAGACCTCTTGTTCAAAAGCTATGAGTTGGATGTGACTATCAGATTCGAACCCATCACAGAAGAAGCCTATAGCGAATGGGTGGGGATGCAGGGACGAAACCGATACATCATTACCGTCGTAGCTCGAAAGATCACGGCCGAAATGATTGCCGGCATTGCCCGATCCAGTGCCGAGCAGGGACTGAATATCGATGATATCAAGCGACTGACAGGACGTATTCCGCTCAATGAAACAGAGCGCTCTCCCAAAGCAAGTGTAGAGTTTTCCATGCGTGGAACTCCCACGGATATAGAGAAGCTACAGCGCAACTTTATGGAAATGGCCTCTCAACTCAACATGGATATTTCTTTCCAGCGTGAGAGTATGTTCCGCCGTATGCGTCGTCTTATTTGCTTCGATATGGACTCTACGCTGATCCAGACAGAGGTCATAGACGAACTGGCTATCAGGGCCGGTGTAGGCGATCGGGTCAAAGCCATTACCGAGAGTGCCATGAGAGGCGAAATCGACTTTACGGAGAGCTTCCGCCAGCGAGTGGCTCTGCTGAAAGGGCTTGATGTGTCTGTGATGCAAGAGATTGCCGAAAGTCTTCCTATTACTGAAGGGGTGGAGCGTCTGATGAAGATACTCAAGATGGTAGGTTTCAAGATCGCTATCCTTTCCGGGGGATTCATGTACTTCGGCAACTATTTGGCCAAGAAGTTCGGGATCGACTATGTCTATGCCAATGAATTGGAGGTAAAAGACGGTAAACTCACCGGCCGTTATGTTGGTGAGGTGGTGGATGGCAAGCGCAAGGCCGAACTGCTCAAGCTCATTGCTCAGGTAGAGAAGATAGACCTCATGCAGACTGTTGCCGTAGGCGATGGAGCCAATGACCTGCCTATGATTGGACTTGCCGGTCTCGGTATTGCATTCAATGCCAAACCGAAAGTAAAGGCCACAGCTCAGCAGAGCCTTTCCACGGTCGGTCTTGACGGGGTCCTATATTTCCTCGGATATAAAGATTCGCATATAGACGACGAATTGCTCACCGAAAAATTATAGCTTCCTGCACTATGATTAAACATATCGTGATGTTCAAGTTGGCAGGTTTTGACTCTGTAGAAGCCAAAAAGAAACACTTGCACCTGATCAAGGATGCACTGGAAGCCCTTGTGCAGGTAATAGAACCCCTGCGAAGCATGAGCGTTCGCCTCAATATGAATCCTACCGAAGAGTATGACTTTATGCTGGAGGCAGACCTTGATAGTCTCGCCGATGTCAAAGCCTATGCCGAGCATCCTGCTCACATGACCGTCGTTCGAGAGTTGATAGCTCCGTATAAGGACGGTCGGGCATGTATAGACTTCGAGATATAATTTTTTTTCGGATAGAAAAGACAATAAAGCAATCGGGGCAGCATCGGAGAGAGAAAAAATCTCTCACCATGCTGCCCCGATCTTTTTGTCTGTACTCGTGCGTCGTTATTGAACGATCACTCTTTCTGTAATATCACCGATCTGCAAGAGGAAAACACCTTTGAGATGGCTGATGTCTATCTGCTGGAAGATATTATCAAGCATAATTCTGTAAACAATCCGTCCGTTCATATCTATGAGGGATGCCACTTTTCCCACCATTTCTAACGGTATTTCTATCGTTAAATCTTTGGAGGTTGGTACGGGATAGATGCGGAAGTCTTGTGCTGCGATCTCGTCAGCAGCATTACTCTTTTTCATCAAGGCAGTCACCTCAGTATTCTTTTCAATAACGAATTGATACGGCTTTTCGATGCTTTGTCCGTTCACCAATACCTTATCGACTTCATATCCATCAGCAGGTGTAGGGTGGATGGTGATCGTATGTCCTCCAACCAGCATGGAACCACTGCTCAAAGATTCTCCATCGGCAGTCAATTTTATCTCCCCGTTTTCCGGCTGAATGATTGTAAGACTATACGCGGCGTTGGATTCGTAAGTAACTTCCATCTCATTTTCAGTCTCTTTGATCACAGCATGCGTATAACTATTCATGGATGGTAAACCTGAAAAATCCATGTAGTCTTTGGGGCCGAAGTATACTAAATAAACCAAACTTGATTTTGGGAAAAATGTTTCAGAGGCAAGTTTTTCTTTGTCATACTGGTAGTAACGCCAGAAATCTTCGCGCCCGGCTTTGATAATATCCAAATTCTCATTGTCGTATTCGAATATCCACTCCTTTTCTTCTCCTATACCTGCATGCCCTGGCTTAAATCTGATAGAGACTATTTTATTGACGTTATTGTACGTAAGTATTTCTCTGTTCAATTCTTCTCCGCTTTCAGTGTCTATCTGGATTACTTCTTTTAGAAGTCCTTTTTCGTTGTATACAAGATTCGTTGTACGCAGGTCGTACCACTCATTCGACATATGGTTAAATGCATCTATTTCTGCTTTGATCAGTTTCATATCGGTATCATAAAAGAAATCAATGCGTATATCCTCGACCAATTCCAGATTCTCATTGGGCATATGGCGTTTGAAATGGGTAATATACCCCATATCGTTCCGCTCATACTCATATTTCCCCAAAAGAGTCAGATCCAATCCCACATATTCTTCCTCTCGAATCATGTATCCGGCATCGTTGTAAGAGAATACTCTTTCCTGAATAGTTTGTCCTGTTTGGTTTTCTGAACGGATCTTTTTCAAGCGATTGTTCACCCCATATTCATAGAAAAAACAAGAAGAGAAGTTTTTTACTTTTGCGATTCTTTGTTTGAACTGTTGTGGGTTTGCATGGAAATAGTTTGGTGCCATTGTCTGCGCACCAGCATTCCATATCCATACGCATAAGAAAGCCATGGAGGCTAAAAAAAGTTTTTTCATAATGATTTTTCTCATTGGTTATTAGCGACACAAAGGTATTGGCCACCACCAGACAGGCCAATACCTACTTTGAGGTATTCTTTTTCCGTTTTTGTGCCTATTTAGGTATATTCGATGGCTTCTTTCAATCTACTTCCGATCTCCTTTTGAAAATCTAATGGCCGATAATTTTAATAGCTCTTATATTAAGTGTCGATATATTACAATCCATTCATGGGGTATGATTCTCTCTTTTTTATTATCCTTTTTCTGTCATGAAAATACGTGCCAAAAAAGTTTTCAACAGCGAAGATGTGTTTGGAATGATTCTAAATAAGCACCTATAGAGGAGTATAAAACGAGGCAAGAAAGAGTTGAAAATAGACTTTGCCAGATCAAAAGGTATTTTTCAATCTGCCACTTAATGATCTATATACAAATCATTTTCGATTTATATATAGATCGTTTTTACTTTATATATAAATCGTTTTCAATAAATATATAGGTCGAAAATAATTTCTATATAAATCGTTGGTCTATGATGCTCATTTCGTGAGTCGATAAAACGGAGGCACCCGTCGAATTCGTGGTCGAATGCAACGGGTGCCTTATGTCTTGAGGTGTCGGTATAAGAGCTATTAAGCTCTATTCTTCATACTAGCATTTGTTTTTGTAGGCAATGAAATATGCCGACCGATTTCGTGCGAGTAAGCTCGAATGAGCATTGGGCAGGAGTAGAGTGGATAACATGTCTTTTGTTTCTTTTATCAAAATATTTAATCTACGCTATGTTGCTCTATCGGTAGGAATACACGCCTTTCGGGAGAGCACCTAATTGTTCGCAAATATAGCAAAAAAAATACTCCCATGGCTAGGTTTCGGATTGTATTTGTTTGATCACCAACACCCTCTCGAATACATATATGTATTTGAATTATTTAGTCATCCCTTAAATAGCATTTGCAAGAGAGAAGTCATTCATCGATGGTCTCTCGCTTAGCTTTTCGCTTATTATTTTGAGCAGGTGCAAAAGAGCCTTCATGGCTCTTTTGANTTGGGAACATCCGGTATTAAAATCTGAGTGCCATTAACCTCTTTCTTACCCCGATAGCCCCTGTCGCCTGCCAGTATCTTGATCTTTCTCTGTGTGAGACGTTCTACTTGTGCCAACGAGGCTTCTATCGTGTGTCCATCATACTCATTACGAAATGATTGGGCACCAAGAATAAGCCCCGTAGCCGAGCGGATGATGGAGACCTTATTGCCGAATTCGTAC
>NZ_JQZY01000016.1:0-27659 GCF_000765965.1 Porphyromonas sp. COT-052 OH4946 | reverse complement strand
GGTGGATTACCGATGACAATGTCGAAACCGTTGCGTCCTGAGGGGCATTAACTTGTAACACTTAAAAGATAACGATATAGTGTAACCCGATGTACTTTCAATCTGCGTGCTATTTCTGACTTAGGGATTCCTTGAATAAGCCATTGAGCTATCCGCTCTTGTTTATCCGTAAACTTCGTATGCAAATTCTTGCTTCCTCTGATTCTTCCTATATGTTTCCCTTCAGATTTCCTTCTGGCGAGTGCTTCCTTAGTGCGTTGGCTGATGAGGTTACGCTCAATCTCTGCTGACAGTCCAAAGGCAAAAGCGAGTACCTTGCTTTGGATGTCGTCGCCAAGTCGGTAGTTGTCTTTGATTGTCCAAACACGACACTCTTTGGTCATACAGATGTTGAGAATTTCCATAATCATAAAGAGATTACGCCCTAATCGAGAGAGTTCGCTACAGATGATGATATCATCTTTCCTGATCTTTCTTAGAAGACGGCCGAGCTGTCTCTTATTATAATTCTTTGTGCCGCTGATAGTTTCCTCGATCCAATCGTCAATTATCAACTTTTGTCTGTCACAGAAATTCGTGATTTCGAAACGCTGGTTCTCTACAGTCTGCTTGTCACTGCTCACTCTGATGTATCCGTATATCATAGTTGTTTTTCTATATGGTTTTACCTGATACAAATATGAACAGATATATAATTGGATACTCGGGTAAGGTGAGTATATCACAGTAGCCCCGAAGTGTTACAAAGAGCTATGATAAACCCTGCAAGGATAAGGTTCTCTTGCAGGGTTTGTCTTGTGAAAGTATACGTAACAGAAAAGCCATGAATCCGATAGTCGGGATTCATGGCTTTTATGATAGCGTGGGAGAGATTGTTGTCAGCTCAATAGTTCTCTTACGATCGTACTGATGAGGCTTCCATCGGCTTTACCTGCCAATTCTTTGCTGGCTACCCCCATTACTTTGCCCATCATTTTGCTGTCAGTAATGCCGAGACGGCTGATTATTTCCTTTAGGATGGGTGTCAGCTCCTCGCGTGAGAGCTGCTTGGGTAGGTAGGCTTCGATCACTTCGGCTTCGGCGAGTTCCGGTTCAGCCAGTTCGGGTCTGCCGTTTTCTACAAAGATGGCAGCACTCTCGCGACGCTGCTTGACCATCTTTTGCATGATCTTGAGGGCGGCATCTTCGGTCAGTGTGCCATCGCTGCCTTTGGCCGTTTTGGCTTCGAGAAATTCTTTCTTCACTCCGCGAAGGGCTTCGAGCTTCACTTTGTCGCGAGCGAGCATAGCGGCTTTAATATCGTTGCTGATGAGTTCAAAGTAGTCCATTGTATAGGCTTGTTTATTGGTTCGGATGTATTGTTAATTGAATGAGATCGTGGTCGGAGAGCTTGGCCGTTCGCTCTCTTCCGAATTGACAATGTCTTTCTTCAGACGACCGGCCGACTCTGCTATCCGCATGCGTATATTGTCGATACGAGAGAGCAGTACTCCTGTACGGCTGTAGGCCGGTTTCTCTTCGAGGGCCATGATCAGTTCGTCGTTGTCCAATTCATCGAGGTTGAGTATGATCGGTTTGAAGTCCACCACCTTCACTTTTTCCAGTTCATCGGGGCGGTAGTAGCGGTTGATCAGATCATTGTCCCGTTCGTTCTGCGTCTCGATCTCACGAGAAGAGATGGGATCGCTGATGACATTGCCGAGGTTGTCTCCGATGCGGATGCTCTCGCGTGTGGTGTCCAGATCGAAACCGGAAGCCAGAATGGTGATCTTCACTTTCTTGCCCAACTCCGGATCGGTAGTATAACCCCAAATAGTATCGAATCCGGTTTCTATTTTGGCCGTGAGTTCGTTGATGGCTGATAGTTCGTCCGTACCCAGCGGGTCTTCCGTGCCTTGATAGATATTGAAGAGTACGCGCCTTGCCTTGAAAATGTCGTTGTTGTTGAGTAGGGGAGAGGTAAGAGCCTCATTGATGGCCTGCTCCATACGGTCGGGCCCTTCTCCGTAGCCGGTACTGATGATGGCTATACCACCGTCCTTGAGCGTCGTATGCACATCGGCGAAGTCGAGGTTGATCGTCCCTTCTTTCATGATCATCTCGGCGATACCATTGGCTGCGTTGGTCAGTGTCTCGTCTGCCTTGGCAAAAGCATTGTCGAGCTTCAGATCTTTGTATATGATGCGGAGCCGTTCGTTATTGACTACAAGTAAGGCATCCACGTTCTTGCGCATTTCCTCCACCCCTTCGAGAGCCTGAAGAATCTTGCGCTTGCCTTCGAATACGAATGGGATGGTAACGATGCCGACTGTGAGGATATTGAGTTCGCGCGCTATCCGCCCGATGACAGGAGCTGCACCGGTACCCGTTCCACCGCCCATACCGGCCGTTACGAAGACCATACGGGTATGGCCGTCATCCAATATCTTGCGTATGTCGGCTTCGCTGGCCTCTGCTGCTCGTCGTGCTACTTCCGGACGGCTACCGGCTCCCAGACCGTTGGTTACCTCGCGACCGAGTACCAGCCGATCAGGTACCTCGCTGCGGTCGAGAGCCTGTACATCGGTATTACACAGGAGGAACGATACATCGCGTACCTTGCCGTGGTACATGTTTTTGACAGCATTGCCACCACCACCGCCGACTCCGATTACTTTGATAATAACGGGCAAGCCGGAATCCGTATAATTAAAGTTCAGCAATTCGTCTTCCATATCTATCTGTTATTATCTTGATTAGTGTCTTCGTCGAACAAGGAGCCAAACTTTATGAAAGCTCCCTTGAGCTTGTCTCCAAATGAAGGCCCGGTCTTTTCTTTCTTTTTGACGGTCTGTTTGGGGGAGTCTTCACGTTGTCGGTCAGTATTGCCCCTCTGTTCGTTTTCCTTTCTCTCTATTTGCCGGTCTTGTTCGAACAGATCCTGTACGGTGTCGTTGGCCGGTGTTTCTTCTTTGGTCTCTATCTGGCTTACCAGTTCACCCAAATTGGTCGTGATATAATCTGTGCAGGCTTGGGTGGCCTTATATGCCAAACCGATGGTAGAGATATGCCCTTCGATAAAAGAAATAGCATTTTCTGTGTCGATGCGATCCATTCGAATTTTGGCCGGAGTGACCTCTCCGAGTATCTTCTTCATGGCAGCCATATATTTGTTGATCTTGGTACCACCTCCATTGAGGATAATGCCGGCACCGATATCTTCAAGGAGGCCTGAGAGGCGTAGGATATTGAGGTAGTTGGCTGTGATTTCGTCCATGCGAGCCTTGGCCAAGCGATTGACTTCGGAGGAGCGGAACTCCCTTTCGGAGAATTTGTCGGCAAAGGTCATGCGGAATGATCCGTTGGACTTATTGTCGTTGATCATCGACACGTTGTTGATCTTCATGTTTTCCGCCTCTTGTTCTGTCAGTCGGAGGCTGGTCAGGTCCCTTGTGACGTTATAACCTCCCATCGGAAGTACGCGAAGCATAGCCAGTAGCCTGTTTTTATAGATGGATACAGATGTACAGCCGGCACCTATATTGACGTAGCAGCATCCCAATGTCAGCTCATCATCCGAGAGCAATACCTGCGCTTCGCAAAGCGGTGTGACGAGGATGCCCGCTAAACGCAAACCCAGACGTTCTTCTATGGCGATGCGGATATTCTGCTTTACCGAACGGCGAGCAGTGATCAATTGGAAACGGGCTTCAAGCTCATGACAAAATACTCCCTTGGCCTGTATCTCCTGTTTTCCGTCTACATAAAAGAGCGGATCGGTCACATCCAAAACTTCCTTGTCGGGGAAAGAGGCTCCTCGCATTTCAGCCCAGAGGGATTCGATATGCTCGGTGCGAATGACCTCTCCTTCGGGAGCCATGGCTTTGCGAACGATATACTCTTGCGAGGCGATCGACTGCCCTCCTACACCGACATATAGCGATGTAATATGGGTGTTGTCTTCAAGTCGCTCATTTAGCTGGCTGACGATGCGTCGGATAATGGCTGCTGCTTCGTCGATATTGTGTATGCATCCGTGGCGGATGCAATTATTGGCCGGTTCCTCATAAAAAGAAATCGGAGAAACACGTCCATCTTCCGTTTTGCGAGCCACCATACCTCGGATGTACCAACTGCCCAAGTCAATGACTGCATAGATTGTGTTCATACTGCTCATACTATGTGGTGAAGGTAGCTACTCGCAAGAAAAAAACTCTATCTTCTCTACTGCACTTGCACACGGGCAGCTGCAGGGTAAAGAGGGGAAGAGGGAAAAGGAGTGGCGACCACCTGATCTTTAAACTCCAAATTTAATGTTTTAAACGTGTCCCATCCATATTTTGGGATGGCTTTGTCCAAAAAAAGGCGTAGGTTCGACAATTTTTCTGCCCAATTCGGTGTGCTACCTATTACTATTTCAGTTTTACCCATACGGGGAACGAGTATAATCTGCCCGTCATCAGGGACATAAACCTGAGCAAAAAAGTTTGACCAAAACGGATCATCGCTAATAAATGCAATGAGATCGAAGAGGGGGCCGGTGGCTAAGGATGTGGATATATGCCCTGAGGCCATCAGGACAGGGGCTGCATACTGCAGGTTCGGAACGATCACACTCCTGTCGGTGGATACATAGAAAGAGGTATCAGACCTAACTACCATAAAGAGCGGATCTTTCTGCTCTACGGTCAGATACAACTGACCGGACGGGGAGGCGTATAGTTCTGCTCCATGGAAAAGTGAGTTGGCACGAAGCTTCCTTTCCATGCTGTGTAGGTCGATAGAATCGAGCTGTTTGCCATAGGGCGTGAATCCCAGACGTTTCAAATCCCGTTCCACATCGTTTTTTTGCATGAATGCATGCTTCGTTCTGCCCTCGACACGGACCTCCAAGCCTGAGCAGCGTGTACCGTCGGGATAATCCGAAAAGTAAACGATGGCTGCAACAAGATAGGCGAGTACGAGGAAAAAGCCCAGTATATAAAGTACCTTCTTCAGCATAGAATTTGAAGATATTGTTTGACCGGAATCACTAAACGATCGATATCGCCGGCTCCGAGTATCAATACGACATCAGGTATCTCGTCGTTGTGTAGATAATCGAGCAGTTCGTTTTTACTCACCAGTGTTTTATTCGGATTGTCGATCAGATCCAAAATCAAACGGCTGGTTACACCGGGCATAGGAAGCTCCCGCGCGGGATAAATATCCAGCAAAACGACCTTGTCCAACATCGAAAGGCTCTTCGCAAAATCCTGATAAAAGTCTGCTGTGCGACTATAAAGATGTGGTTGGAAGATCCCCATGATACGTCGGTCGGAGTATAGCTCGCGTACGGAGCGAATAGCAGCATCCAATTCTACGGGATGGTGTGCATAATCATCGATCAGGACTACACGGTCTGTGTCCAAGACTTTTTCGAAGCGACGATGAGAGCCTTTGAAAGATGCGATGCCACTTCGAAGCTCTTCCAAGGTGACGCCGTTAAGATGTGCGATAGCCATAGCTGCTACGGCATTCTCTACATTGATGCGTATGGGTACGCCGAGTTCTATCTCTCTGAGCCGTCCACCCGGATAATACCAAGTAAAAAAGAGGCGACCATCCCTGATCGTGATGTCGGAAGCGTAATAATCAGCCTGCCGATCATCGGATGAATATGTAAACAGTCTGACGTCGCTTCCCAGCCGAGGATTGACCGGTGCACCGTATTTAAGCAGCAGTACTCCGCCGGATTGAATTAGAGAGGTGAAATGTTCGAAGCTGTCGCGATAATTCTCAGCCGTACCGTATATATCCAAATGATCTGGATCAGCAGATGTGATGATAGCCATAAAAGGCTTCAGATGGTGGAATGAACGATCGAATTCGTCCGCTTCGACGACTACCAAATCACTTTTGTCCGAAAGCAATAAGTTTGATTGATAATTATTGGAGATGCCTCCGAGGAAGGCGTTGCAATCCACATGGCTGTATCTCAGCAAATGTGCCAGTAAGGTAGAGGTCGTAGTCTTTCCGTGTGTCCCGGCGACACAGAGTGCACGTTCCATCAGGGTTATCTCTCCGAGGATTTCAGCACGCTTCATTACGCGGTAACCATTGGATCTGAAGTAGGTTAGTTCCGCGTGATCGGCAGGTACGGCAGGAGTATAAACGATCAACGAATCGGCCGGAGAGAAAAACGCCGTCGGAATCAAATTCAGGTCATCGCTGAAGTGAACTCCTATTCCTTCTTTGATCAATTGGTCTGTAATGGGACTCGGTGTCAGATCATACCCGCACACTTCGAATCCTTTTGCATGGAAGTAGCGGGCAATAGCACTCATGCCGATCCCTCCGATCCCAATGAAATACACTCTTTTCATTGTTTTGCACTTTTCTCTGATTCCACTATTCTTGCTATTTCGTCCACAATTCGATCTGCCGCCTGCGGTTTGGCCAGTTTTCGGATCTGTTCGCTCAGAGAACTCAGTTCTGTCGGATTGCGAACCAGAGACAAAGCTGTATCGGTCAGTAATTCCACAGCTTTCGCGTCCGGAATTAGAACAGCAGCAGCGCGAGTAGACAGAGCCAAAGCATTCTTCGTTTGATGATCTTCAGCCACATTGGGCGAAGGAACCAGTATGGCGGGTTTCCCCAGCAGGCAAAGCTCCGATATGGAGCATGCTCCGGCGCGTGATACAACCAGATCGGCGGCACGATAAGCATAGTCCATTCGGGTGATAAAATCATTGACATAGCATTTAAGCCTGGGATGATTCTCTACTGCGTTTCTGGCCGTTTCGATGTAGCTCTTGCCCGTTTGCCATATAAGGCGTACACCGCTTTCGGCCCATTGCCCTAACTTCTCTGTGATGCTTTTGTTAATGGTGAGAGCTCCCAAGCTCCCTCCGACCACTAAGACGACAGGCGATTCGGACTGTTCGAGTCCGAAAAAGTGGAGAGCTTCGGATCGGTCGGGACGGCCGAACTCTATTTCCGGGCGAATCGGATTGCCCGTAAAAACGATTTTTTCAGCAGGAAAAAATCTGTCCATTTCGGGATAGGCTACACAGATTTTATGTGCTCCTCGGCTCAAGAGCTTATTCGTTATACCGGCATAGCTGTTTTGTTCCTGGATAAGGGTAGGGATACCGAAGGAGTGTGCTCTGCGCAGAGTGGGACCGCTGGCATAACCACCTACGCCGATCACAACATCGGGGCGAAAGTTCTTTATAGTCTTACCGGCCAGTCTCAGGCTTCGGAAAACGGCAGTGGCTACCTTGAAATTCGACAATACATTTTTCCTGTTTAGTCCCTTGATGGGTAGGCCTACGATTTCGTAGCCGGATCGTGGTACGCGCTCCATTTCCATTCGTCCGTCAGCACCGACAAATAAGATGTCACATTCGGGATATCGGCGACGGAGGGCATCCGCAATGGATATGGCGGGGAAAATATGTCCTCCTGTCCCCCCTCCACTTATGATAAAACGCAGTTTGGCGTTTGACTTTTCGTTATTCATGCGTCCAATATATTTATTTCTTGTGGTTCATCGTCGGATACTTCTGCTTCGATCGCTACTGCTTCGGTAGTCTCTTCCTCTTCTTTGTTTAGCGTTGTCCGTCGCGAGATACTCATCATGATCCCGAAAGCCAAACTCGTAATCAGGTACGATGTCCCTCCCTTACTAATGAGCGGGAGAGTCTGCCCCGTGACGATAATTCCCGATGCTACGATGAAATTGAACATTGCTTGCAATAGATACAGCAGCCCGAACCCCATCAGGAGCATTCCCTCGTAGCGGCTGACTGCCCTTTGGGCTAACTGTGCCAATCGAAAAAATAAGACGAAATAAGCCAGCGGGATCAGTATTCCTCCAACAATGAAGCCCATTTCTTCGATAATAATGGCATAGATATAATCCGAGAAAGCCTGTGGCAATATATCTCTCTCGATACTGTTCCCCGGCATTACTCCGAACAGCCCTCCACGAGCGATAGCAATCTTCGCATGTGATTCCTGAAAGTTGTCATCCGTAATGACGTAAATCATCGAATCTCGCTGTTCAGGGCTTAAATCTTTTAGCGCCGGATCACTTACGATACGGTTTTTCCAAGTGGGAGCACGATTGGATAGTTTGCTCAGTGTTTGCGACGGTAGCGTAAGCAATAGGATATATGCCAGAATGGCAAAGGCTACTCCCCCGATGAATAGCCAGAAGAGATTCTTGGCGGGAGCACCTCCGATCCAGGAAATAAAGAAAAAGAAGGCTGCAATGAGCATGGCTGTGGATAGATTGTCTTTGGCAATGATAAGGATCGGGATTGCCGTAAGTATCGAGAACCAGACAAATCTTTTCTTGGCAGACAGGTGTCCGAGCAATGTATAGATGATAGCGGCGATCATGACCAGAGCTATCTTCATCAGCTCTGAGGGTTGGAATGTAAGGCCGAATGGCAGGGGGATCCAACGCGAAGCTCCGTTTATGCTCGTTCCATTGAATACTGCAATGATCAATAATACCAAGGATAGAAGGTATAGTCCCCCTCCCAAGAACTTCAAGGTCGTGGAGTTCAATCGGGATACTAAGACAACTGTTACAATGGACATGATGATGAATGCCCCATGCTTCAGTATGGGCGACATCATTCGCCCCTGATATGCCAAAGTGCTGGATGCACTATAGACTTCTACCAAGGAAATGACAACGAGAAAGAAGAAAACGACCCAAAGGGTCTTATCTCCCTGAAACAATTTTTTCCAAGCCATTTTCCTAATATCTCATAGATTCAATACCTCTTTCCGAAACTGATCCCCGCGATCCTCATAGTTCCGGAAAAGATCGAAGCTTGCACAGGCAGGGGAAAGAAGTACCGTATCTCCTTTGGATGCCATCTTGTATGCAAGCGAAACAGCTTCGTGCATTGAACGTGCATCCGCAATTCGCCTGATCTTGCCATCGAAGAACTTATGTAGCTTCTCGTTGTCTACTCCGAGGAAGATAAGGCCGTCTACCTTGGATAGTACCAGATCTTCTATATCTGTGTAGTCGTTCCCTTTGTCCGTGCCTCCCATAATGAGGATTACTTTGGTTTTCATACTCTCCAGAGCATACCAGGTGGAATTGACGTTCGTCGCCTTGGAGTCGTTGATGTAATCGACACCTTTGACGCGTGCAATCTTTTCCAGTCGATGTGGTACGTTTTTGAAGTCCTGTAAGGCTTCTCGGATATCTTCATTCTTAATATCCATAGCCTTGGCTGCAATGGCCGTTGCCATAGCATTGTGTCTGTTATGCATGCCGGACAGAGCCAGAAGTTCCTCGTCCATAACAAAAGGTGAGTTAAGATTCATGACAACCAATTCGTTCTTTTCATTGATCCAAGCAGTCGTATTTTCTGTTCGAGCTTCCATGGCAAACGGCATACAGCGAGCAGTAGGATGATGTTCCGCCACCCATTGGCTGATAAAAGCATCGTCCTCCCAATAGATGAAGCAATCCTCGGGCTGTTGGTTCTGTGTGATTCTCATTTTCGCTTCCGCATAAAGTTCGAATCGGTGATCGTATCGATCTAAATGATCCGGTGTAATGTTGAGCAGAATGGCCACATTAGCCCTGAAGTCGTACATATTGTCCAGCTGAAAGCTGCTCAACTCTATTACATAATAAGGATGCGGGTCGAAAGCCACCTGTCTGGCCAGACTAAAACCGACATTGCCTGCCAAACCGACGTCTAAACCTGCTTTGCAAAGCAGGTTGTACAACCACATTGTGGTCGTTGTCTTGCCATTGCTACCAGTGATGCACACCATGAAAGCATCGGTGTAACGTCCGGCAAATTCTATTTCAGATACGATTCCTATCCCTTTGGCAAGGGCTTGGCGGATAATCGGTGCCGTGTCGGGGATGCCCGGGCTTTTGATGAGTTCTCCCGCTTGGAGGATTATCTCCTCCGTATGCTGTCCCTCTTCGTAAGGTATGGCATACCGCTCCAACTCTTCCTTGTATTTCGGGGCTATCTTTCCGTAGTCGGATACAAATACACTCAGACCTTTGGCCTGTGCCAAAAGCGCAGCACCTATTCCGCTTTCTCCTGCTCCGAGAACGACTATATCATATTTTAATTGCTCCATCTTCCCAGTTCGTTTTTCTTTTATTTATTATCGCATCTTAAGTGTGGCTATAGTAATTGCAGCCATGATGATCCCCACGAGCCAAAAACGAACGGTGATCTTCGATTCGGGAATCGCGTGCAAAGGCTTCTGTAGCCATGCATCTATACCGGCATTGCCCTGCTTTTGGAAGTGGTGATGCAGGGGGGTCATCTTGAAAATGCGTTTCCCTTCGCCAGTCCTTCGTTTCGTCAGCTTGAAATAAAATACCTGAATCATAACGGAAAGGCCCTCTATGATGAACACGAAGCAGAGAATCGGCAGTAGCATCTCTTTGCGAATGATCAGAGCGAAAACTGCGATGATCCCTCCCAAAGTAAGACTACCCGTGTCTCCCATAAATACCTGTGCCGGATAAGCATTGTACCACAAGAAGCCAATAGTGGCACCGACGAAAGCAGAGGCAAAAATGGTCAGTTCCTCTGCACCCGGGATAAACATGATATTCAGATATGATGCCATCTCGATGTGGGAGGAGACATAGGCAAAAATGGCCAGTACGACTCCGATAATAGCGGAGGAGCCTGTAGCCAATCCGTCCAACCCGTCAGTCAGATTGGCGCAGTTGGAGATAAATGTCACTACCAGCACGGCAACACATACGAAGAGAATCCAACCGAATACCACTTTAGTCTTGCCTTTGAAGGGAAGTAAATCGGCATAGTCGAAGTTGTTGTTCTTGACGAAGGGGATTGTGGTCTTGGTCGATTTTACTTCCTGTTTATTGTAGTGTACTCGCTCCACCTGTCCGTCCCGAAGCACCTCGGTGTTTTCTTTTATCACTACGGCAGGATTCATATACAGTACTATCCCGATGATGAAACCCAGTCCCACCTGTCCGATTATTTTGTAACGCCCGTGCAAGCCCTCTTTCTTCTTGCGGAAAACCTTGATATAGTCATCCAAGAAGCCTAATGAGCCGAGCAGGACGGTGGTGACGATCATAAGCAGGATATATACATTATCAAGACGAGCCAACAATAGGGTGGGGATCAGAATGGAGATGATAATGATCAGGCCTCCCATCGTGGGCGTTCCTTTCTTGCTGAGCTGGCCTTCCAACCCCAGATCACGGATAGTCTCGCCTATCTGTGCCTTTCGCAGTTTTTCGATGATTCGGTTGCCGATAACGGTGGCAAGCAATAATGCCAAGATAATGGCTACCGCGGACCGAAACGATACATAGTGAAACAGTCGCGCTCCGGGGAGGTGCAGTTTTTCGAGATAGTCAAACAGATAATACAGCATGATGTCTATAGAGTTTATTGAACGATACGATCTTTCGACATGGCATCGCAGACCACTTCGCGATCGTCGAAATGGTGTTTGATGCCCTTGATTTCCTGATAAGTTTCATGACCTTTGCCGGCTATCAAAACAAAGTCACCCTTCTCTGCCAGCATGCAGGCCGTGCGGATGGCTTCCGCCCGATCGGTAATGAGCAGCGTTTTCTTCCTGTCTTCTGTCGAAAGTCCGGCAGCCATTTCTTGGATTATCTCTTGAGGCTCTTCATCGCGCGGATTGTCCGATGTCAGGATCAGACGTTCGCTCCTGCGGGCTGCCTCCTTAGCCATCATCGGACGCTTGCCTTTGTCCCTATTGCCTCCTGCTCCTACCACTGTGATCACCTTGTGCGATTTTGCCAATGGTCGTATGGTGTCCAATACGTTGATCAGTGCATCCGGCGTATGTGCATAGTCCACGATGGCCACATAGCCATCCTGTGCGGTGAATGCCTGGAAACGGCCGTCCACGGAAGTCAATTCGGAGAGGATACGCAGCACTTCTTCCTTGTCCTGTCCCAATTCGCAGGCGGTGCCGTACACGCATAGTAGGTTGTAGGCATTGAAATCCCCTACCAGACGGACAAAGACTTCTCTATCATCCACGTACATATCCATGCCGTCGATATGCCTTTCTACTATCTTGGCTCGATAGTTTGCGATGCTCTTGAGTGCATAGGTACACACACGTGCTTGGGTGTTCTGTGCCATTACGAGGCCGTTCTTATCATCGGCATTGACCAGAGCGAAAGCTTGAGCACCGAGGCCATCGAAAAAACTTTTTTTGGCTCGCAGATATTCCGGTACGGAACCGTGATAGTCAAGATGGTCACGAGTGAGATTCGTGAAGATTCCGCCGTCGAAGTCAAGAGCACCGATTCTCTTTTGTGCCGCTGCATGAGAGCTAACCTCCATAAAAGCATATTCGCAACCTGCATCTACCATTCGACGGAAAAGAGCATTCAATGCCAATGGATCCGGTGTGGTGTGAGTGGTCGGTTCGGACAAGTCATCTACATAGTTGCAGACGGTACTCACGAGACCGACTTTATAGCCCATTTTTCGGAAGAGTCTGTGCAGCAGGGTTGCTACGGTGGTCTTACCATTCGTACCCGTCACGCCCACCAGAGTCAGGTGGCGCGATGGATGCCCGTAGTGTGCCGAGGCCAATGAGGCTAAGGCTTCGGCCGTATCGGACACTTGGATAAAGCAGCATCCTTCAGGCTTTTCTTCCGGAAGGTCCTCCACGACAAAAACTCGGCAGCCTTGTGTAAGGGCTTGAGGTATGTAGATATGTCCATCTGTCTGTGTGCCACGAATGGCTACAAAGAGCGTGCCGACGGTAGCCTTGCGGGAATCGGATGCAATATCCGTGATCTCCTGTTTGGTATCTCCTATGACAGCTATCGGGCGCAACTCCGAGAGGTATTGTTCGAGTTTCATTCCTTGTTCTTTACATAGATAAGTCGATGACAACAGTCTGCCCCACTGTCACCTTAGAACCATACGGTAAGGATTGGGCCACTACATGCCCCCATCCATTTGTCTTCACTCTCAGTCCAGAGAGTTGTAGCATATATAGAGCATCCTGTGCCGATAGGCCACGGACATCGGGCATTATACCGCGTTTGATAGCCGGCAAAGGCTTCAGACTTATGCGTCCGCTCTCCTCCGTGGCGCGTACCCACTGGTTTTTGTCGGTCTCGGATGCTGACTTGACGGGCAGATTCAAAGACTTCAATGCTGAGACGATTGGCTCGCGCTGTCCGGCACGTACAGCAGGCAGATGCTTGATCTCCGGTTGTGGGCTTACTGTGTCGAATGGTTCCGGCTCCTGTATCGCCAGTAGTTTTTCCGCTATCTGCTTGACTACCACGCCGGAGATTCCCCCACCGGAGGGATATACGCCACGGGGGCCTCGTACAACCACCATACAGGTGTACTTGGGATTTTCGGAGGGGAAGTATCCGCAGAAAGATACCAAGTGCATCGTGCCGCCGGCTCGATAGCCACTCTTGCCTTGAGAGATCTGTGCTGTACCGGTCTTTCCGCTGATGTTTACTGTGGGGCTTTTGACCGGCGAACCGGTTCCCTTGGCTACTACGTTCGAGAGCATATCCTGTATGGCCACAAGTGTAGAGTGCTTGCAAATGGAATCGCGCAGTACTACCGGCTGATGCTCCTGTACGATCTCCCCTCTATCCATCACTTTCGTTACGAAGTAAGGACGCATCATCTTGCCCCCATTGGCGATGGCGTTGTAGAAGGCCAATGTGTGGATCGGTGGAATCTGAGTCTCGTATCCGAACGACATCCATGCCAGGGTCGTGCCGTACCAGCGGTCGGGGTTGTCCGCACGCTTGCGTACTACGGCCGGCGCTTCGCCGGGTATTTCCAGCCGGAACTTGTCCGTGATACCAGTTCGCCTCACGGCCTCCACGTATTTGTCTGGATCGTGAGCGAAACCTTTCAGAATGATTTTGGCTACGCCTACGTTACTTGAGTACCAAATGGTCTGAGCTGCCGTAATGGGACCATATCCGCCTTTGTGGGCATTATGGTCCCTGACTGTACGCTTGCCTACGGAGAAGAGGCCGTTGCCCGTTTCGATGATGTCCTCCGGATGTACTATACCGGCATCAAGGGCAACCATCATCGAAACGGTCTTAAACGTAGAGCCGGGTTCTGACATGTCTGCCACGGCGTAGTTCTTGGATTCGATATATCCGCCGGACGATGTGCGTTGCAAATTGGTAATAGCCTTCACCTGTCCCGTGGCTACCTCCATCAGTATGGCTGTTCCACTCTCTCCCTCTACCTCTTCGAGCTTGTTGCGCAGCTCTACCTCAACTATGCTCTGCATATCCATATCGAGGGTGGTGTAGACATCGCAACCGCGCTTCGGCGACTGTATCGTATTCAGTATTCTTCTGCCTCCTACATAGACGCGGCTGGCCTTGCCCGTCTCGCCTCTGAGTTGCTTGTCGTAGAACAGCTCTATGCCGTTCTTCCCTTGCGACAGGCCTCCGTCCATCGATCCGTAAACGCTACCGATGGTACGACTGCCCAATGAGCCGAACGGCATCATTCGCTTGGCTTTCTCCTCCGGACGTATGCTTCTCGGTATGGGGCCAAGGCCTTTGCGAGGCACACGTGCCAAGGGAGCCATATCGTACAGCTCTTTCATTTGCAGGTAGGATATATCCCGATTGATCACGGGCCAATAGCGACTCTTCTTGGCCATGCCTTGCTTCCATTTCTTTTTCAGGTCGGCCGGCTTTATCTTTTCGTATTGGTTGGAGAGCTTCCGGCTGATGTTGTGTGCCAGCGTATCGAGAAGCTTGTTTAGGCTATCCTTTTTGATTGATTTGAGCGGATCGGCTTGGAAGTCGAAGTAAAGACGGAAGTAAGGAGCCGTTATGGCCACGGCTCGTCCGTCCGCAGCGTATATGTTGCCGCGGATGGGTGCCAAGTCTACCGGTTCAGGTCGATGAAGAGTCTCCCCGATAGCACGCCATCTGTCTCCTTCGACAAAAATCGTCTTCAGAATCTTGCCGAATACTACGAGCAAGACCAGAATCATCAAGGCCCCTACGATACGGTAGCGACGTACAGCCTTATTGGTTACGGGATTGTTCCTCTCTTCCTGTTTCATGCCGGTAGTCTATTTCTTGCGTTGATCTTTATCGACCGGACGATAGAGGATGTAAGGTGGGGTCTGCGAGAGCGTCAGCTCCAGGTTTTGGGCCTGTATGGCTTTTTCCACATTTAGCTTCTGACTCATGGCGGTTACCTCAGAGGCTTTGAACAGGGCACGATAGCGGTAGTCCTTCACCTGCTCCTCGAGCCGGCCTATCTCGCGCACCTGCTCGATGGCTTCGTATCCGTTCCAAATGTTGATCACAGACATCAGAACGATGACCAGTCCCAACTTCCAGTTGCTGGCTATCCAAGGATGCTCGATGAAAGACCCTCCCATCAAGCTCCAAAAGCTATTTTTCTTCGTTGAAGTCGCCGTGTAAGCATCCCGAAGAGGTGCTTCCTCTTCTGTCGAGGTCTCCCGCTCAGGAGAGACCCCTTCTTGCTCGCATAGGATGTCCTCCCCTTCGTCGATATTGTTTTTAGTAGTCTCTTCCATTATATTTTTTCTGCTATTCGTAGTTTGGCACTTCTTGCACGAGGATTGTCGGACAGCTCCTTCGTCGATGCCGTCAGGGGCTTACGGGTGATGTGTCGCCAAGGGCTTTGCGGTGCTCCGTACAGTCGTAAAGCATCTTCGTCAGGTGCCTTTACGGTTCCGTAGCGGAGAAAGTTCTTGACCATCCTGTCCTCAAGCGAATGGTACGTCATTACGACAAGTCGTCCACCGCTTCGCAGACAACCGAGTGCTGCTCTGAGCATCTGTTCCAAGGCTCCCAGCTCATCGTTCACTTCGATGCGCAATGCTTGGAAGATACAAGCAAGCTGTTTCTTCTCTTCTCGCGGAGAGACGAGACTGCGCACGGCCTCCAGGAGTTGTCCCACGGTTTGCAGTCCGCCGGAAAGGGACTCCCTGTGACGGACGATGGATGCCGCAAGGCGGCGTGCCTGCTTCAGTTCACCATAATGATAGAAGAGGTCGGACAGGGACGAGGCATCGTATTCGTTCAGGATGGTGGCAGCATTTCGGCCGGCACGAGCATTCATCCTCATATCCAACAGAGGGCTTTCCGAACGGAAGCTGAATCCGCGCTCTTCCTCATCGAAGTGGTGCGACGATACACCGAGATCTGCCAATATGCCATCGACTCCATCCTCTCCGTAATAATCCATAAAGTTGGCGAGGTAGCGAAAGTTCGAAGGGACGAAGACGAAGCGCTCGTCTTGTAGGATATTCCGGCACGCATCGGCATCCTGATCGAATCCGTACAGCCGCCCATTGGAACTCAATCGCTCCACGATGGCACGGGAATGTCCCCCTCCTCCGAATGTGACATCGACATAGCATCCGTCGGGATCGATTCGCAATCCTTCCAAACACTCATCAAGCATCACCGGAATATGATAAACAGTCTCTTTCTCAGGATTATGCATACTGGTTTGTCTCTCCTAAATCTTCGCTTGCGATCGTTTGCTATACCACGCTCCAAAGTTAGCCAATAACGTATAAACAAGAGGAAAAATCATGCAGATGAGACCAAAAACTTATCAACACCGAAGGGTATATATCGAGGAGGAAATGTTGAAAAACTTTGACGGAAAAATGTGTGCAAATACTGCCGTTTCTGCACCTCGACGGCTTTCTGCAGTTGTGCTCGTGCAGATTCAATCCCCAAATATCCATGACGGGTGCTATCGCACTTACAGAAATTTTTGATGGCTGACATGCAAATAAAGAGAATGCCCTGCGAGAGTACTGCTACTCTTACAGGGCATAGCCTTTGTTTTGCGCTGAGTGGTGTGTCGGTCGATCAGAATGCAGCACGGATTTTCTCTGCGGCTGCAGCCAGCTCTTCCTGCGAGGGCGTTAGCTTTTGGCGCCCGAAGTGCATATCTACCTCCGACTGCATCGGTACCAGGTGGATATGTGCATGAGGCACTTCGAGGCCTATCACCGTCATCCCCACTTTCCGGCAGGGGAAAGCGCGCTTGATGGCGGCAGCCACCCGTTTGGCGAAGATGGTCATCTCACTCAGATCAGCATCGTTCATGTCGAAGATGTAGTCCACCTCTTGTTTGGGTACGACCAAAGTATGCCCGTGGGCAAGGGGATTGATGTCGAGAAAAGCGAAGAACTTATCGCTCTCGGCAATCTTGTGGCAAGGAATTTCACCTGCGATGATACGGCTGAAAATAGTCATGGAACAAACTTTTTGTGTTTATAAACTAATGTCTATAATCTCGAATTCCACCAGTCCGCTCGGTACCTTGATCGAAACCGCATCGCCGATTTTCTTACCCATCAGACCTTGCGCGATAGGCGTATTCACGGAGATTTTGTTTTCTCTCAGGTTGGCTTCCGAGTCCGAGACGAGGGTATAGGCCATCACGGCACCCGTCTTCACGTTCTTGATCGTCACCTTGTTCAGTATCTGAACGCTTTCGGTACTTACTTGCGATTCGTCGATGATACGGGCGTTGGCGATCAGCCCTTTTAGCTGTGCAATCTTCGTCTCGAGGATCCCTTGAGCTTCCTTTGCTGCATCGTACTCGGCGTTTTCGGATAGATCGCCCTTGTCGCGTGCTTCTGCTATCTGCCGAGAGATCTCGGGACGCTGTACGCTTTCGAGTTCGGCCAGTTCGGCCAAAATCTTATCGTATCCTTCCTGTGTAATATAATTGTATGCCATACTTTCTTGTGCGTGGTGTTAGTTTAGAAAAACAATCCTTCATGCTGCTCTCGGCAGCCATTCTCACCCAAAGCTAAAAAAGAAGCCCGGAAGATACCCATATATATGGAATGTCTCCGGAACTCTCACTGTCCTTTGCTTTGGCTATTTGCGCAATTTCGCGTCCGCTGCAAAGATAGTAATCTTTCTTATATGAGCGACTTTAGCCCTCCGGTTGACCCCTGATCCGACTTCCTGCAAGTCTGCTTGGAGCCTCTGCTTCCTCCTCTCTTAATCGGGCAGTGGAGACGCTTCTACCGATTCGCGCAGACCCTTCTGATCGATCAAAGATCGAACTTCTTCTCCTTGTAGTTGTCTTTCGATAAAGGATGGGAAATGGGACGGTTAGCCCGAAAGATGAAAATGATTTTTTCGAGCCAAAAACGGTCGACTTGCGGCACGTGTTTTCGCGAAAACTCGCGCGAGAAAAAAATCGTTTTGGCGCGAGAATTTTTTACTTCCCGAACCAAAACAAAAATTTTTACGCGCCACGTTTTTTCGGCGCACGAATCGAAAAAATCTCGCTCGTAAATGTCCAAAGGGGTACGGAGGCTCGGGGAACTTCGGATTCCTGTCGAAGTGTGGGGATTTTTGTCTTCTGTCGGGCGTAAGTCTCCGTACTCTCGATCTTTTCTACGTCCGAACGAACTGTGCCTTGCGCTAGTGCTCGAAATTTTAAGCTGCCGAGCTCCTTGCCTGAAATGGAATTTGGGAAAAGTGGTATATTTGCAAGTCTCATCCAAAAGTATGCGGCATCATGGGTATTCGTGACAAAATAGCAAGTCTCAACAATAAGAAGCAGCGCATCTTAGCCTGGTGGAGTCGTCATTGGTACGTCAAGTACCTGGTGGTAATCGGCTTCTTCTTTTTGGTGACGTTTGTTTTCGGCGATGCCAATATCAGTAAGCAGATTCGCTACAAAAGCCGTATCAACAACCTAAGGAAAGAACTACGAGAGGTAAAGGAACGCTATCATCAGGACAGTGTGCGTCTGGAAGAAATCCGAGCCAACAAACAAGGAATCGAGCATACGGCCCGAGAGTTGTATCTGATGAAGCGTCCCGAGGAAATCATTTTCCTGATCAGGGACAGCGTCCGCAATCAATAATTAATGAAATAGGCAGATAGGGATGAATCCGCAGCAAATTCGCGAAATAAGCTACCGCGTCGGCAGCCTCTTTTTGATATTCGGGGCAGCATGCAGGCTGGTGCGCTTTGCACCCGGAGATTATCTCTATGCTTTGGGCGCAGTGCTCTACTTGCTGTCCTATGCTCTGTCCCCTGTCGCGGATTTGGATACTCGCACGCGAAGACTCTATAGGATGAATGTCCTTTCCGGAGCATTCTTTGTTGTTTCTGCCGTATTGGTATTTATAAGAGAGGATTCGCTTTGGCTCCTGTTTTTTTCCATCGGCGTCGTCTATATGATTTATGCCTCCTTGCTTTTGCTTTTTAAGAAAGGACAAGGGGAGCAAGATAAAAAGAAGAAATAAGACTCTTCACTAACGAAATATGCAACCCTCCAAAAGTCGGTCGCCACGCCTGAGGCGTCAGTCGGACAAGGTCTTCGAGGTCAGAGAAGAAGACACCCTTTTGCCATTTCTCATTGGCATACTGAAGGATAATAGTCGCACAGCCGTCAAGCAGATCTTGACGGGGCGGCGTGTTTCCGTCAATGGCATACCCACCACACGACACGATGCGGAACTGAAAGTCGGCGACAAGGTTGTCGTACATCGGACACAGCTACCGGAAGAGCTTCGCCACCCTTTGGTGCGCATCATCTGGCAGGACGATTATTTCGTTCTGATCGAGAAGAAAGCCGGTGTGTCCACCGTAGCCAGTGGTGTCAATAAGGATAGGACTGCTCTGCGTATTGTTAGCAATCATCTCAAGCAATACGACCCCGAGCTGAAGATCTTTATGCTGAACAGGCTGGACAAAGACTCTGCCGGAATGGTGCTTTTTGCCAAGAGCAAAAAAGTGCAGGCCTTCGTGGTGGACAAGTGGCAGAAGGTGGTATTGGAGCAGCGTTTCGTGATAGCCATCGAAGGGGATATGCCCGATGCCGAAGGTACACTGGATGCTCCTCGACATCAAATGCCGACCAAGGGCAAGCAGTCTCGCATCGTGCCCGAAGCACCCTCCGGCGATTCGGCCGGAACGGCTCGTTACAAAGTCATTCGTCGGGGACCGGTATGCTCGCTCGTGGAGGTAACACTACTGAGTGGTCGGAACAATCAGCTCCGTCGGCAGATGGGGCAGCTGGGGATCCCGATCGCAGGCGATTGGCGGCAGGGTAGTTCTTTCCGCCATCTGGATTGCCTGGCTCTGCAGGGGACGCGCTTCGTATTCCGCCATCCGGAAACCGGTGAGACGCAGGAATACAAGCTGCCTTTGTCCAAGCTCTTTCGCAGGCTGATGCATATCGAAGAGGGTTCTGCAGCAATCGAAACAATATCGAAGAAGAAAACGCGTTCCAAATAGGTACCTGACTAAATTTTAATAATCCAACATATAATAATGACAAACATGAACCTCAGAAACAGCAAATGGACGGTAGCTTTAACCCTCCTGTTTCTCTCTATGTTGCCCATTGGGGCATCTGCCCAGATTATCAAGGACGTAGTCGTTTGGAAGACCTCTTTGCAGGACAGCGATACGCCCGAGAAAACATTGGTGTTTACGGCGACGATCAAATCCGGATGGCACCTTTATGACCAGAACCTTCCCGAGGATGGCCCTACATCTACGGAGTTTCTGTTCGATAAGATGACAGGAGCCAAACTGGTCGGTAAGGCTACTCCCGACAAAACTCCCATCGACCAATACGACAAGCAGTTCGAAATGAATCTGAGGTGGTATGAGAAGACTGTCTCTTTCCGCCAGAAAATTCAGGTGACGGATCCTGCCAAGTTCTCTATCAAGGGTGGTGTCCGCTTCATGGCTTGTAATGATGAAAACTGTCTGCCTCCCGAAACGAGCGACTTCTCTTTCGATGCTTCGATGATCAAGAGCAAGGCGGCAGCTCCTATTACCGAAGCAGAGGCCGCAGAAGCTGATATGGCTGCCGAAGCGGTTGCTGCTGAGGCTGCAGCGGATACCGCATCGCAGGCCGATGCTGCCGATGCTCTTTCGTCCAAAGCAGACCTGTGGACGCCGGTTGTGAGCGAACTGCGTGCATACGGCGATGATACGCTCAAACAGGCGGAGAGTGCTCCCTGGAAGATTTTCCTCTACGGTTTCCTCTATGGTTTTGTCGCTTTGCTTACTCCTTGCGTATGGCCTATGATCCCGATGACGGTGAGCTTCTTCCTCAAGCGCAATAAGGACAAGAAGAAAGCCGTAAGGGATGCCTTTACCTATGGTGCTTCCATTATCGTTATCTACGTGGTGCTCGGCTTGCTCATCACGGGTATTTTCGGTGTCAATTCTCTGAATAGTTTGGCTACGAATGCGGTCTTCAACATCATATTCTTCCTGCTGCTGGTAGTCTTCGCCATCTCTTTCTTCGGAGCATTCGAGCTGGTGTTGCCGTCTTCTTGGACTAACAAACTGGACAGTAAGGCGGACTCTACGACCGGTTTGCTCAGTATTTTCTTCATGGCCTTTACGCTGGCTTTGGTGTCTTTCTCATGTACCGGTCCTATTATCGGTACACTTTTGGTACAGGCCGCTACGGCCGGCTCCAAACTGGCTCCGGCCATGGGTATGCTTGGCTTTGCCACTTCATTGGCTTTGCCCTTTACCCTTTTTGCCGTCTTCCCCAGCTGGTTGCAGGGCATGCCTAAGAGCGGAGGATGGTTGAATATGGTGAAGGTGGTACTCGGCTTCCTCGAATTGGCGCTTGCTCTCAAGTTCCTTTCCGTGGCGGACTTGGCCTACGGCTGGCATATTCTCGACCGTGAGACCTTCCTCGCTCTCTGGATTGTCATTTTCGCTCTGCTCGGTTGCTATCTCTTGGGATGGATTCGTTTCAGTCATGATAGCGAATGGCCGTATCTCTCTGTGCCGCGTTTTATGATGGCTACCGTTTCTTTGGCCTTTGCCGTGTATATGATCCCCGGCTTGTGGGGTGCTCCGCTCAAGGCCGTGAGTGCCTTTGCACCACCGCTCCACACGCAGGACTTCAATCTTTATAGTGGCGAAGTTCATGCTCACTTTACGGATTATGAGGCCGGTATGGCTTTTGCTCGTCAGGAGAACAAGCCTGTGCTCCTCGACTTCTCCGGCCATGGCTGCGTGAACTGTAGAAAGATGGAGAACGCCGTATGGATCGATCCTACGGTAAAGAGCATGTTGGAAAAGGACTATGTGCTCATTACCCTGATGGTGGATGAGAAGAAGCCTCTGGCCGAACCCCTGACCATCGTTTTCGATGGTAAAGAGAAGACTCTCCGCACCGTAGGCGACAAGTGGAGTTACCTCCAGAGCCACAAGTTCGGAGCCAATGCTCAGCCTTTCTATGTGGCAATTGACCACGAAGGCAAGCCCCTGAGTGCATCTTACTCATATAATGAGGATGTACCTCAGTACGTAGACTTCCTGAAAGGTGGTTTGCAAGAATTCAAAAAGCGCAAAAACAAGTAATCGTTTTTCATCAGGCGATGCATACACGCGCTGAGAAGTTGGAGGCTTTCGGCCGTCTGCTGGATGTCTTGGATACGTTGCGAGAGCAGTGTCCGTGGGATCGGAAACAGACGAACGAAAGCCTTCGAACAAATACAATAGAAGAGGTCTATGAGCTGAGCGAAGCTCTTCTGGGCGAGTGTCCGGACGAGATTCGCAAGGAGCTTGGCGATGTCCTGCTGCACGTGACTTTCTATGCCAAGATAGGAGAGGAAAAAGGCCAGTTCGATATTGCTTCGGTCTGCCATGCCCTCTGCGACAAGCTGATCTATCGGCATCCGCATATTTACGGCGATGTGCAGGTGGAAAATGCTGCCGAAGTGGTACGCAACTGGGAGCAACTCAAACTCCGAGAAAAGGATGGGAACAAGTCCGTTCTCGCCGGTGTGCCGAAGTCTCTTCCCGCTTTGGTGAAGAGCTATCGCATGCAGGAGAAAGCTGCCGGCGTAGGCTTCGACTGGGAGCAGCGAGAGCACGTATGGCCGAAGGTGGACGAGGAGCTGAACGAAGTCCGAGGAGCTATTGCCTCTGAAGATACCGATGCCATGGAGGCAGAATTCGGGGACTTGCTCTTTGCCGTGGTGAATGCTGCCCGTCTTTATGGTATCAATCCGGATAATGCTCTCGAACGTACCAATAGAAAATTCGACAGCCGTTTCTCCTATGTGGAGATGCGAGCCGGACAGCAGGGCAAAGCCCTCAAAGACATGACTCTTTCTGAGATGGATGCGCTGTGGAATGAGGCAAAGCAGAAAGGATTCTAACCTCGTTCCAAGGGGAAAAAGCTATCTTTGTAAGCACGATTTAGCATTATTACTATAATGAACGAAGACATTAAAAAGAATACCTCGGCATCGGAATATTCAGCCAGCAATATCCAAGTATTGGAAGGCTTGGAAGCTGTCCGCAAGCGACCGGCCATGTATATAGGTGACATCAGCGAAAAGGGATTGCACCATCTGGTCTATGAAGTTGTGGACAACTCGATAGACGAAGCTTTGGCCGGATACTGCGACAATGTAGAGGTAATCATAGAAGAAGATAACTCCATTACGGTTCGTGACAATGGTCGCGGTATTCCGGTGGACTATCACGAGAAAGAAGGTAAGAGTGCTCTCGAAGTGGTTTTGACCGTACTGCATGCCGGAGGTAAGTTTGACAAGGGTTCATACAAGGTCTCCGGAGGTTTGCACGGAGTGGGTGTTTCCTGTGTGAATGCGCTTTCCACGTATTTGCGTGCTGAGGTGCATCGTGACGGGAAGATCCATATGCAGGAATTCAGCTGTGGCAAACCGTTGCACGATGTGGAGGTGATAGGCTCCACGGATCGTACGGGGACAACTATTCAGTTCAAGCCGGACAGCTCTATTTTCTCTGTTACGGAATACCAATATTCGATACTGGCCAAACGCCTTCGTGAGCTTTCCTATCTGAATGCGGGGATCACTCTTTCGCTGACGGATAAGCGAATAATCAAGGAAGACGGTAGCGGTTATAAGCAAGATGTATTCTATTCGGAAGAAGGGCTGAAGGAGTTTGTCCGTCACCTCGACCGTATGAAAGAACCACTGGTGGACAACGTTATCCACATCGTTACCGAGAAGCAAGGGATCCCCGTGGAGGTAGCCATGACATACAATACTTCCTATCTGGAGAATGTATATAGCTACGTCAATGACATCAATACGATCGAAGGCGGTACGCACTTGGCCGGATTCCGTCGTGGACTTACTCGAACTTTGAAGAAGTATGCCACGGACTCCAAGCTTTTGGATAAGGTGAAGGTGGAGATCACCGGCGACGACTTCCGTGAGGGGCTGACTGCCGTGATCAGCATCAAGGTGGCCGAACCGCAGTTCGAAGGTCAGACCAAGACCAAGCTCGGCAATAATGAAGTGACCGGTGCAGTCGATATGGCTGTAAGCGAAGCTCTCGAATACTATCTGGAGGAGCATCCGAAAGAAGCTAAGTTGATAGTGGATAAAGTCGTATTGGCAGCAACCGCTCGTCAGGCAGCCCGTAAGGCTCGCGAAATGGTGCAGCGCAAATCGCCCTTGTCCGGTGGAGGACTGCCGGGTAAGCTGGCCGACTGCTCTTCCAAAGATCCGGAGCAGTGCGAACTCTTCCTCGTCGAGGGTGATTCGGCCGGTGGAACCGCCAAGCAAGGACGCGACCGTGAGTTTCAGGCTATCTTGCCGCTGAGAGGAAAGATCCTCAATGTGGAGAAAGCCATGCAGCACAAGGTATTCGAAAGCGAAGAAATCCGCAACATATATACTGCTTTGGGGGTGACGATCGGAACGGAAGAGGACAGTAAAGCCCTCAATCTCTCCAAACTTCGCTATCATAAGGTGGTGATCATGACCGATGCTGATGTGGACGGTAGTCATATCGCTACGCTCATCCTTACGTTCTTCTTCAGGAATATGCGTACGCTTATAGAAAACGGCTATGTCTTCATCGCTACTCCTCCTCTCTACCTTTGCAAGAAGGGGAAAGAACAGGAGTATTGCTGGACGGAGCAGCAGCGGCAAGCGTTTATCGACCGTTATGCCGATGGTAATGAAAGCCGTGTGCATGTACAGCGTTACAAGGGTCTTGGTGAGATGAACGAGGAACAGCTTTGGGAGACGACGATGGATCCGGAGAAGAGGACGCTTCGTAAGGTGACGATCGAGAATGCTGCTGAAGCAGACGCCATATTCTCCATGCTGATGGGAGATGAGGTGGGTCCGCGCAGGGAGTTTATAGAAGAAAATGCTACTTATGCAAGAATAGATGCTTAGTCCTAAGAACTATCAGTACTATCCTGCGGCGCTCCGACAGCTCTATGAAGAGCTTGACGGTGCGCCGCAAGCTTTTGAGGGAGGAGAGTCTCCTTCTCGGCCTGTTATCGGCTTGACGGCCAATTACAATGCCTCCGGCTCGTGTATCGCCAGAGCCTATACCGAGTCCGTGATCCGTGCCGGCGGTTTGCCTCTACTTATTCCTCTGACTGCGGATATGAGGACTATACGCCATTATGCCACGCTCATCGATGGACTGATTCTTTCCGGTGGAGACGATTTGCTCCCTTCCTATCTGGGAGAAGACCCGATCCCCACACTGGGCGAAGTCAATCCTGAGCGAGATCGGAGCGAACTGCTATTGGTGGCCGAAGCCTCACGCCGCAATGTGCCGATCCTCGGTATCTGTCGGGGGCATCAACTCCTTGCGACAGCTTTCGGTGGAGGGATGTATCAGGACATATATGCCCGGTTGGAAAATCCGCTGGGGCATAATCCGAAAATCCCCATATCGTCTGCAGCACACCAAGTCCGCTTGCAAGGTGATTCCGTATTGGCTCGGGTACTTGGCCTGAGCGATGGCAAATCAATACAAGTCAATAGCCTGCATCATCAGGCAGTCAGTAGAGCACCGAAACCTTTCCGCGTGACAGCCCTTTCATCCGATGGCATTATCGAAGCTATGGAGGCCTATCCGGAGAAGCCTATCCTGTCGGTACAGTGGCATCCGGAGCAAATGGCCTATGCCGGAGGAGACACCCGTCAGCAGAAATTGTTCGATCATTTGGTCGCCGAGGCATCTCTCTTTGCCCGAGCCAAAGCGGTGCACCGATCCGTAATTGTGTTGGATTCGCATGTGGACACGCCCATGCACTTCTGTCCGGAATTCGATTTTATGAAGAGAGGAAATACGCTGGTTGATGGCCCCAAGATGTGCGAAGGACTTGTCGATGCCTGTGTCATGGTTGCCTATCTTCCGCAGGGCGAGCGCGATGATGCCTCACTGAAACAGGCTACGGACTACGCTACGGAGAAACTGGAGGCTATTCGTTCCCAAGTGCTCTTGCATCCCGAAAGTCTGATGTTGGCGACCAATCCTGAAGAAGTGCGGGAGGCTAAACGTAGAGGTTTGCGTGCCATTATACCCGGCATAGAAAACGGCTATGCCATAGGCAAAGAGTTGGCTAATATCGAGCGATTTCGTGACATGGGAGTCTGCTATATCACGCTCTGCCATAATGGCGACAACGATATATGCGACTCTGCGCGTAAGAGCAAGCATGAGCATAACGGCCTGAGTGACTTTGGTCGGGAGGTCGTTCGGGAAATGAATCGGTTGGGGATTATGGTGGATGTATCCCATACGGCTCCTACCACCGTTCGTGATGTCCTTCAAATCAGTACTGCCCCGATCGTGGCCAGTCACTCTTCGGCTCGCGCCCTATGCGATCATGCACGCAACCTGACAGACGAAGAAGCCCTCGCCATAGCCCGCAATGGAGGAGTGGTTCAGGTTTGCCTCTATGCCGGATTCATCTTCGAGCAGGAGGAAGAGGCTTCTGTGCGGCATGCTGCAGACCATATCGACTACCTCGTCAGGTTGTTGGGCATCGAGCACGTAGGTATCGGTTCTGATTTCGATGGAGATGGGGAGTTAGTCGGCTGTAGGGGAGCCAATGACCTGATCAATCTGACTGTCGAACTTCTACGTCGTGGCTATACTTCGGATCAACTCAAGCTACTTTGGGGCGAAAATTTTCTTCGAGTAATGCACGATGTGCAAGAAAGATCAAAGTGTCACTAGATGTAGTCTTTCGGCGCGTTTTAGCTGCCAAAGATTCGATTTTGGTGTACAATTATTTGCAAATGTGAAAATAACCTCTATCTTTGCATCGTGGTTTTTTCATAATAGTATTAGATTTTAAGGTTAACAAGAAGATCGAAGGCTGTCGGGAGACATTCTTTAGATTGCGAGATCCCGACCTGTGCTTATTGCGCAGGGCGGGTTTTTGTTTTTAAGGCGATCTTTTTTTGTTACTCGTTACCCTTGTCCGAAAGGATCTCAAAAAGAGCAAAAAGCGGAGGAACAGAAAGTTTAAGATGTCGGACAGTGAGGTCATGACTGTTCTGGTCCCGTTTCATCTGTCAAAATACCGAGATTTGAAAGCTTTTTATCTTCATACCACCCACTCTTGTCGATCCGAGTTTCCACTTCTTCTCTCTTATAATCGCTTTGTAGAGCTGCAAAGCAGGGTGGGCTTCAAGTTGATAGCATTTCTCAATATGTAGTCGTCCCTTAAAAAGCATTTGCAAGAGAGAAGTCATTCATCGATGGTCTCTCGCTTAGCTTTTCGCTTATCATTTTGAGCAGATACAAAAGAGCTCTCATGGCTCTTTTGAAGTTGTAAGCAGCTGCTGCCAGTAGTATGTTCACAGCATCCCCAGCCAATCCCTTGTAA